>NZ_CM001857.1:1326730-1626730 GCF_000400505.1 Musicola paradisiaca NCPPB 2511
TTTTTGCCGTCTGCCAGCAGGATCGCCAAATGCTGCTGAACCTGCTGATGATCCCGTTCCAGCACCGTTCCAAGAATTGGTTGCGGGCGCTGGTTTGTAGTGAAAAACGGGCGATGGCCGCTAACAGGCTGTCGAGCGGCAGGTTGTCCTGTTGCAGCGTGTCAAACGCTTTTTGCTGGATTTGCGCCAGTAGATCATACAGTTGCAGCAGCCGGTCGCCGTAGCGCGTCAGTAGCGCGCCGCCACCGCCTTTGCCGCCGGTGGAGCGTTCTACGATGGTTTGTTCCGACAACAAATTCATGTCGTTGATGGCATCCCAGGCGCTTTTGTAGCTGATACCGGCCAGTTTTGCTCCCTGGCTGATCGAGCCGGTCTGTTTGATCTGTTTCAGCAGGGTAATACGTCGGGGATCGGCGAACAGACGTTCCTGCAGTTTGAGGGTAAGAAGAATTTCTGCTTGCATGGCAAGGTTCCGTATTAGTGATTATTCAATAGATTATACCTGTCATCCCCTTGACTGCATTACTCATCCCATCCATGGGCTTGCCTCTTTCGCGACACAACTCGCTGTTTTCGCCGCAACCCACGGCAACGTCGTCGTTCGATCCTGCCGTTTACCGAGGTCAGTTTTTGGGTATTCCTCCGGTTATTGCGTGACAAGGCGCGGATCAAGAGTGTCCCGAGGCGCCGACGCATAACATGCCGATGTGTCTATGGCGGCCTGCACCTGAGTGATTTAGGGTATATATCGGTGAGGAAATCGCACAAATGGACGTATGAATTCCCTCGGTTCAGGTAGACTGCCGTATGATAACCCACCCTGAATAAAAGCATTGCCGGCTGAATGCGGTCAGTCTGGTAAGAAGTGAGGTCAACATGTTGGAATTGCTGAAAAGTCTGTTGTTTGCAGTATGTATGGTGCCGGTGATGATGGCGGTGATTTTGGGCGCTATTTATGGGTTGGGCGAGCTGTTCAACCTGTTCTCCGCCATTGGTACGGGCGGCCGCCGTGATTCTTCCTTGGTGAGCAAATAACACCATATTTTATTGCGAATCCCAATAAAAACCCGGCGTCGCCGTTTATGCGACGCCGGGTTTTTTTATGACGTACATCTCTGTACGCCATCAATGCGCAGACGTGAGGCGCGATTGAAAAACGTTCCCGGCGTTTTTTATGCCTCTGGCGCGTGACGAACAGCGTTTTTTTGCGTCAGAACAATGAAAATTCGTAGTAGATTCGATATTTAACGTTATATTGTTTTTTACACAACGATAAATACTGGGAGAAATCTATGCAATTACAGTGGACTAAATGGTTGGCTACCGCCGCGTTGACGCTGGGAATGAGCGCAGGCGCTTATGCCGCACAGGAAAAAGTCACCGTGTTCGCCGCAGCGTCGTTGACCAACGCGCTGCAGGAGATCGCCACGCAGTATCAGCAAGGTAAAGAGGTGTCCATCGTGTCCTCTTTTGCGTCTTCATCAACACTGGCTCGTCAGATTGAACAAGGGGCGCCCGCCGACCTGTTCATTTCCGCTGATCAGCAGTGGATGGATTACGCGCAGGGCAAACAACTGATGGAAACCGATACGCGCTATACCCTACTGGGCAATGAGCTGGTAGTGATTGCGCCGAAGTCCTCCGAGATCAAGGGTATTAAAATCAACAACGCCACTGACTGGAAAAGTCTGCTGAAAGGCGGCCGTTTGTCCGTCGGCGATCCGGATCATGTACCGGCCGGCATTTACGCCAAAGAGGCGCTACAGAAACTGAATGCCTGGGATACGCTCTCTCCGTTGATGGCGCGCGCTAACGATGTGCGTGCCGCCATGGTGCTGGTGGAACGCGAAGAAGCGCCGCTGGGTATTGTGTATGGTTCCGATGCTGTCGCCAGCGCCAAAGTAAAAGTGGTCGGCATTTTCCCGGCCGATACCCATAAACCGGTGGAATACCCGATGGCGATCGTGAAAGGCCGCAATACCCCGGTGGTTAAAGCGTTCTTTGACTACCTGAAGACGCCTCAGGCGGCTGAGGTGTTCAAACGTTACGGCTTTACACCGCGCTGATGATACTCAACGACTATGAATGGCAGGCCGTAGAACTCAGTCTCCGCGTTTCGGTGGTGGCGGTGTTTTTCAGCCTGCCGCTGGGGATTCTGGCTTCCTGGGTGTTGGTGCGTTGTCGGTTCCCCGGCAAATCCCTGCTCGACAGCATTATCCATTTGCCGCTGGTGTTGCCGCCGGTGGTGATTGGCTACCTGCTGTTGATAGGGATGGGCCGCAAGGGAGTGATCGGCGCCTGGTTGTATGAATGGTTTGGTTTCAGCTTCAGCTTCAGTTGGCACGGCGCCGCGCTGGCCTCGGCGGTGGTGTCGTTTCCGCTGATGGTGCGGGCGATACGACTGGCGCTGGAAGCGGTGGATCGCCGGCTCGAACTGGCGGCCCGCACGTTGGGCGCCGGCCCGTGGCGGGTGTTTTTCACCATCACCTTGCCGCTGACGCTGCCCGGCATTGTGGTGGGCACCGTGCTGGCCTTCGCCCGCTCGCTGGGGGAGTTCGGCGCGACCATCACCTTTGTTTCCAATATCCCGGGCGAAACCCGTACCATCCCATCGGCCATGTATACCTTGATCGAAACGCCGGGGGCGGAAATGCTGGCCGCCCGGCTTTGTGTTATCGCTATTGCGCTTTCATTGCTTTCGTTGCTGCTATCGGAGTGGCTGACACAGTGGGGCCGTAAGCGGCTGGGGGGATAATGCTGCAATTGGATTTTACCCAGCAACTGGGCGATTTGTCGCTGTGCGTGAAAACCACGCTGCCGTCCAGCGGCATTACTGCGGTGTTTGGCGTATCCGGTGCCGGGAAAACCTCGCTGATCAACGCTATTGTCGGGTTGACCAAACCCGATCAAGGACGCATTCAGCTTAATGAACGGGTGCTGTCCGACAGTTACACGCGGGTTTTCCTACCGCCGGAACAACGACGGATCGGTTACGTCTTCCAGGATGCTCGTCTGTTTCCCCACTACCGCGTACAGGGTAATCTGCGCTATGGCATGGCGGAAAAAATGGCGGCGCAGTTTGACGATATCGTACAGCTATTGGGTATCGACCCTCTGTTGCGCCGTTATCCAATGACGCTCTCGGGCGGTGAAAAACAGCGGGTGGCGATAGGGCGCGCGTTGTTGACGGCGCCGGAATTGCTGCTGATGGATGAGCCGCTGGCGTCGCTGGATCTTCCCCGCAAGCGTGAGCTGATGCCCTACCTGGAACGGCTCTCAAAAGAGGTCAACACCCCGATCTTGTACGTTAGCCACAGCCTGGAAGAGGTACTGCGTCTGGCGGATCGCGTGGTGGTGTTGGACAAAGGCCAGATCAAGGCGCAGGGGCCGCTGGAAGAAGTCTGGGCCAGCACCGCGTTGCGTGCCTGGCTGCCGCAGGGTGAACAGAGTAGCGTGCTGAAAGTCACCGTGCTGGAACACCATCCGAATTATGCGATGACGGCGCTGTCGCTGGGCGAACAACACCTGTGGGTGGGGCGGCTCGACGCACCGAAAGGGGAGACGTTGCGCATTCGCGTCAACGCCGCCGACGTCTCGCTGGTGATGCAGCGGCCACCGGTCAGCAGTATCCGCAATATTCTGGCGACCAAGGTGCTGGAATGCATCGACGTGGGTGATCAGGTGGAGGTTAAGCTGGCGATTGGCGAGCAGGTGTTGTGGGCCAGAATCACCACCTGGGCGCGGGATGAGCTGGCGTTGCGGCCCTATCAGTGGCTGTATGCTCAGATAAAAAGCGTCTCTATCACGTCATAATGTCGCGGTAACTTTGTGGCGACGCAAAAACAGAAAACGCCCGGCGCGCCGTTACTGAGAGTGACGGCGCGCCGGGCGCACTTCCTGCCGCACACCGGGATAATCATTCCGGTTTAATTCAACACTCTGCTCATGATGATATCGGCGATGCCCGGTTGTTCATTGTGGCCGATCACCAGATCGGCACGCGCTTTTACGTCGTCGGCGCTGTTGCCCATCGCCACGCCTAGCCCTACGCTGGACAACATGCTGATGTCGTTGAAGTTATCGCCAAAGGCCACGATCTCGGTCATGGCGATGCCTTGCGATGCCGCCCAGCGCTGCAACAGGTTGCCTTTGCTGTTGCCGGTTTGCGCCACATCGATCTGATCGATCCACGACCACTCACAGGCCAAACCCAGTTCGCGCTCCACCGAAGCGGCGAATTCATTCAGCGCCGCGCTGTCGGCGTGCGAGGTGGCGAATTTCCAAATGTTACCGGCATCGTGAGTGGCGGCGTGCAGATTTTCCACCTGCTGGAACGCCGGGCGTTGATGCTCCGGCAGCGTCTGCGACCAGGCCAGCGAACGGGTGATATGACCGGTGGTGTGCTGATACATCATGGCGTCGTCGGCGTACATCAGCCCGTGGATAGCGAAGTGCTCCAGCATGTCCAGCACCTGGCGCGCCTGGCGTGGTTGCAGTGGATTGGCGCAGGATGCCCGCTGGGCCTGATAATCATACAGATAAGTGCCGTTGCAGCAGATAGCGGGAGTATCCAGCTCTAGCGCCTGATAAAAAGGGTGAATGGCCGAATGGTGCCGCCCGGTGACGATCAGTACCTGGATGCCCGCTTGTTTGGCCAGTTCCAGCGCCATCAGCGATTCGGGAAGAATGGTTTTCTTTTGGGTTAACAGGGTGCCGTCAAGGTCTAGGGCGATTACACGGTAGGTCATCGATCTCTCATCCGGTTGTCAGAAGCATTCCTGGCGATGGTACACTGGATGCAGGCAGGTCGACAGGTTAAGGGTTCTTTATTCTGTGATTTATTCCCGTTTCCCTGTGTACGGCATGAGAAATGATCCGATTTATCAGCGATGGCGTCGGCGCAGCCGGCCACCCGAATTAACAAGGAGAATTGAATGCAGCAAGTGGTTTATATCGCCAGCCCGGAAAGCCAGCAGATTCACGTCTGGCAACTGGCGGCCAGTGGTGAACTGAGTCTGCTCCAGGTGGTTGACGTTCCTGGGCAGGTACAGCCGATGACAATTGCACCGGACAACCGTCATCTGTACGTCGGTGTGCGGCCGGCGTTCCGGGTGATTAGCTATCGCATTGATGAACAAGGGCGCCTGACGCAGGCGGGCGTCGCGCCGTTGCCGGGTAGCCCGACTCACCTGTCCACCGATTTGCAGGGACGTTTTTTGTTTAGCGCTTCCTATAGTAACGCCTGCCTCAGCGTCAGCCCGATCGGCGCCGACGGGGTAGTGGCCGCACCGATTCAGCAGCTAGACGGTCTGGAAGGATGCCACTCTTCCAATATCGATCCGGAAAACCGCGTTCTGTGGGCGCCCTGTCTGAAACAAGATCGTATCCGTTTGTATGACCTCGGCATCGACGGCACGTTGACGCCGCATCAGCCGGAAGAACAGAACACGGTGGCAGGCGCGGGCCCGCGTCATATGGCGTACCACCCGAACCGGCGTTTCGCCTACTGTGTGAATGAGCTGGATAGCACCGTGGATGTCTATGCACTCGACGGACAGATTCGCCGGGTGCAGACGCTGCATGCGATGCCGGCGGATTTCAACGGTACTTGCTGGTCGGCGGATATCCATATCACGCCGGACGGACGCCATCTTTACACCACCGATCGCACCGCCAGCCTGATCAGTATCTTCCAGGTGGCGGAAGACGGCAGTGCGTTGACGCTACTCGGCCATCAACCGACGGAAACCCAGCCGCGCGGTTTTAATCTCGACCATACCGGCCAATACCTGATTTCCGCCGGACAGAAATCCCACCATATCGAAGTGTATCGTATTGATGCGGGCAACGGCGGGCTGACGCCGCTGGCGCGTTATGCGGTCGGCCAGGGGCCGATGTGGGTGTCGGTGCTGGCGCTGTCCTGAGTGGCGGCATAGGTAAGTCCGCGCCCTGCGTCATGCGAGCCCGTTAACCGGTATGATTCGCGGGGCGAGCGCCGGCGCGACGTCCTTCCTGGCGTCGCCTCACCGGTGTTTCCCGGCCCAAACAGGTTTAAGTGACGGCGGCGCGGCCTTATTTTTCTGCACGGTAGCGTTGCCCCGTACTGGCCGTCAGCGACGGCCCTCCACGCCGCGAGATCGTCAAGATAAGCCGTTTTTTATTCGACATCGTCCTGCGTCGGCGGGCATTCCGCGTCCCTGATAACCCCTGGCTATAAGTCATCAGAAAATTGACTGACCCTACGATTGAGCCGGAGTCGCATGAAGAATATATTATATATCATCACTCCGTTTTCTGACCGGTATACCGCTATGACCTCCGCATCCCCACTGTTGACTGTTACCGATCTGGCGATTCGCACTTCCCGAGATAAACCGCTGGTGAATCACATTGCATTCAGTGTCCACGCCGGAGAGATTGTGGCGCTGGTGGGGGAATCCGGTTCCGGTAAAACCCTGAGCGCTTTGTCGCTGGTGGGATTACTGCCGGAAGGGCTGCACCATGCCGCTGGCGAAGTATGTCTTGATGGGCAGACGATCGCTACGCCGGGAAACGCCTACGCGCCGCAGGTTCGTGGGCAGCGCATCGGCATGGTGTTCCAGGAACCGATGAGCAGCATGAATCCGGTGTTGACGGTCGGCGAGCAGATTGCGGAAGTGCTGGTGCGGCATCAGCGTCTGGGCTGGCGTCAGGCGCAACGGGAGGCCATTGCGCTATTGGAGCGGGTCGGCATCGTCGAACCGGCCCGGCGCGCCAGGCAATATATCCATCAGCTTTCCGGCGGTATGCGGCAGCGGTGATGATCGCCAGCGCCATCAGCTGTAAACCGTCGCTGCTGATAGCCGATGAACCGACCACCGCCCTGGATGTCATCATTCAGGCGCAGATCCTGGACTTGTTGCAGGAGCTGCAACGGGAACGGGGAATGGGCGTGCTGCTTATTACCCACGATCTCGGCGTAGTGGCGCGCTATGCCCATCGTGCCTGCGTGATGCATCAGGGGAACATCGTCGAACAAGGGGAGGTTCCGGTTTTGCTGAGCTGTCCGCAAGCGGCCTACACCCGTAAACTGATCGCCGCATCGCAGCCGGAACCGGCCGCTTTCCGGCAGGTGTCGGAGAGCGATAACCCGTTGATCAAACTGGAGAACGTCACTAAATCCTACGCGCAGCCTGCCGCCGTGCCATTTTTCCCCGGGCGATCCCATACCGTGCTGCATGCCGCCTCGATCACCGTGGAACGGGGAGAAATTGTCGGGCTGATCGGGGAGTCGGGGTCGGGCAAGACGACGCTGGGGCGTATGGCGATTGGGCTGATCCCGGCGGATGACGGCGTGGTGGAATTCGACGGTATCAATCTTGGTCGGGCGAATTGCCGTCAGCGTCGGCAACTGCGCCGGCGAGCGCAGATTATTTTTCAGGATCCCTACGCCAGCCTTGACCCGGCAATGAGCGTCGGTGAACAAATTGCCGAACCGCTGCGGGTACATCGGCTGTGCCCGGCCGACGAGATCCCAGCCCGGGTAGCGGCGTTGCTGACGCGCGTCGGACTGGAGCCGCACCATGCTGGGCGGCGACCCGGCGCATTTTCCGGTGGTCAGCGCCAGCGTATCGTCATTGCGCGGGCGTTGGCGTTAGAGCCTGAACTGCTGGTGGCGGACGAAGCGGTGTCCGCACTGGATTTATCGGTGCGTGGGCAGATACTGGCGCTGCTCGGCCAACTGCGGGCGACGCTGGGGCTGAGCATCCTGTTTATCAGCCACGACCTGGGCGCGGTGCGCCAGATCTGCGATCGGGTGGTGGTGTTGTATCACGGGGTTATCGTTGAGCGCGGAACGACCGAACAGGTGCTCGATCGGCCCGCCCATGAGTACACCCGGCGGCTGGTGGCCGCGGCGCCGGATATCCGTCAATCGCTGGCGCAGCGTCGCGCCAATGACGGGCCGGCCAGTGCTCGAGATCAGGCTTGAGGGCCGGCGTCCGTCGGCTCGCCGCGTTGCAGCGGCAGCTCCTCGTGTTCAGCCCATTCGTGCCAGGAGCCGACGTATACCGCCAGCCGGGTATAGCCTGCCAGCCGTAATGCGGTGGTGACGGTGGCCGCGCGCGCGCCGCGGTGGCAGTAGGCGATAATGCGCTGATGCGGTTGCAACCCGGCGGCCTGCGCCCGACGGGCGATCTCTTCCGGCGGCAGAAAACGCCCGTCCTGCACCATATCTTCCCAGAACAGCAGTGTTGCGCCGGGGATCCGGCCCGCGCGCGGGCAGCACGGATGCACAAAGCTACCGTCGAATTCGGCGGGGCGGCGAGCATCGAGAATGACGGTCGTTACACCGTCTGCGCGGATGACTTCATCACGGGTGGCGGTACATTCGCGTCGGAAATCGACCGGCAGCGGCAGGTGGCGCGACGCGCTGACGACGGCGCTGATCCCTTGGCCTGGTAATACCGTTCCCCCCGCCAGCCGCCAGGCGTCCAATCCGCCATCCAGCAGCATGCTGCGCTCGCCTGTCAGTTCGCAAAACCAAACGCCGCGAGGCGATCGCATGCCCACCTGTTGTTCGAAAAACACCGGGATAGCATCAGGGCGACGCGGCAGTTGTCGCCAGGCGTGCAGGAACGATGCCGCCATCTGCTGCACGCCGGCTTCGGTGGCGTCGGGAATGAAATAGTCATACACATTGAGATGGTGGGCGTTGGGCAGGGTGGCCTGTTGCCAGTCGGCGTGATCTCGTACATCAATCAGGTCGAATTTTTCCCCCGCCGCCAGTCGTCGGCGCAGGGTGGAAGCATCAATCAGCATAACGGGGATCCTGTAAACAGCGGCAACGCTGTACCGGTGTTGCTGACGGCGGCTTGTTGCAACACCCGTGCCGCCAGCGCGATATCGAACACGTTGAGTCCGAACGACGAAAAGTAGACCCGATCGTCCGGCGTCGCCCGCCAGCCATCCACAATCAGCTGCGTCAGATCGGCGGCGACCTGGCGTTCGGCGAACTGGCCGGCGCGGAACATTTGAAACAAGCTTTTGGCGCTGGTGTGGCAGAAATCGCCCCAGGCATCCACTACGACCTGCGTGGCATGCCGGATGGTATCAAACGCGGCTTCGTGGTAGCCCGCCTGGATCAGCAGCGTGCCATCGCGCATCGCGTCGGGCGCCAGTATGGGCGTCGGGCTGCCGGTGCAACTGATTAGCGCATCGTAGGGGTGTCGCAGGGCGTCCTGCAGTGTGGTTTTGGCGACGATGGGCCAAGGGGAGCGTTCGGCGTTGACCAACATCTGCGTTAAGTGCGCGGGGGTACGATTCCAGCAGGTGACTTGGGCGAGATGCGGGAACAAGGTTTGCAGCATGGTGAGGTGGGCGCGGGCCTGCATGCCGGCGCCCAGCAGCAATACCCGTTCCACCGGCCTGGGCGCGGCGTAATGCAGCGCTACCGCCGATACGGCGGCGGTACGGGCCGCAGTCAGACCACCGCTCTCCAACAACCCCGACGGGGGACGCCGTTGTCCGCCCGGTTGAGCAGCGTCAGCGTCATCGCCATGGGGAAACCATCGCCGGCGTCGGGGCGATGCGCGGTCCATTTCACCCCGGTGCTGTTGAATCGGCCGCCGACGCGAGCGGGCAGGGCATAGACTTTTCCCCCGGGCGTGTCTAACCCGACGTGGGTTTCCGCCGGCATACTCGCCGCTCCCTGACGCAGCAGATGTACGGTATCCACCACGTCGAGAAACGCCTGCTGCGGGTCTTCGCCGCCCAGTGCGCGTACCTGGGCCTGATTCAGAACGCGTAACGGCGCCGACATGTTCAGGCCTCCAGTAAGCGTTGTGCAAAGGGGTACAGCGCGGGGGAGCCGCCACAGTGGATAAAGACGACCCGGCTGCCCGGCTGGATGCGTTGCTGTGCCACCAGCGCGAATAGGCCATGCATGGCTTTACCGGTATAGACCGGATCAAGCAGCACGCCTTCGCGCCGCGCCGCCTGATAGATAGCATCGATGCCGCCGGGCGAGGGCACGCCGTAGGCAGCGCCCACGTAGTCGTCCGCGACCTGGATCTCTTCGGGCTGCCAGCGCTGTCCCCACTCCAGCAGATCGGCACATGCCTGCGCCATGGCGGCGATGCGCGCCTGAAACCATTCGGATTTGGCGCTGACGCTGATGCCGATGATGCGCGTCTGCGGCCAGTAGCGACGGGCGCCGACGTAGAGGCCCGCCAGCGTTCCGCCGGAGCCACAAGGGGCGATGAGATAATCCGGCGGATTCTCGCCGCGTTCGCTCAACTGCGCCGCCATTTCTTCAACCGCTCGGACGTAACCCAGCGCGCCGAGCGGCGTCGCGCCGCCCAGCGGGATGATCAGCGGTTTTTCACCGCGGGCCGAGGCCGCATCGGCGTGCGCCTGCATGGCGCCGTCGATCTGGGTGAAATAGGCGTCCGGGTCAAGAAATTCCAGTTCTGCGCCGAACAACCTATCGAGCAGCAGATTGCCCTGGTAGGCGTCGGGCGCATGGCCGCGTAGCACCAGTACCGGTTTCATGCCGTATTTACGCGCTGCGGCCGCCACCATGCGGGCATGGTTGGACTGATGGCCGCCGGTGGTGATCACCACGTTCACCTGTCGGCGGCAGGCGTCGGCCATCAGGTATTCCAGCTTGCGTACTTTGTTGCCGCCGCCGCCGAATCCGGTGTAGTCGTCGCGTTTAATCGACAGTGCAATGCCGAGATCGTCGCCCAGCCGCGGTAGCGACTCCAGTGGGGTGGGGAAAAATCCCAACGTGACACGTTCAAAATCAGCCAGCGTTTTCATAAGTCATTCCTGTTTTCGGTGTGTTCCCCAGCGGGGTAGGGAGAGTCGGAAAAAGCGCCCAGCCAATCGGCAAGCGATTGGGTAAATCGCGTCAGGCCGCGCAGCGTGGCGAATTCGTTGACGCCGTGCGCGTTACCGCCTTCACCCAGCCCGCCAATCAGAAAGGCGGGCGCGATCGACGCAAAGGCGTAAGCGGGGGCGCATCCCGGCGCCCACGGCCAGATATCCGGCTCGGCCTGTTGTCGGCGATAGCTGTGCAGCAGCTCGGCCACCCCCGTATCCTGCATACCGAAGCGACAACCGGGATAGCTGTCGGCGATATGCAGCGCGACGCCGTCCAGTTCCGGGCGCGACAAGGCGTGCCGGATATCATGCAGTAGCGTTTGCGGGTCGAGATGCGGCGGCACGCGCAGTGCCAGTTCGGCGGATGCGGCGTAGGGGATCACGCCGCGTCCGCCGACGGGCAGGGTGTGGATTTCGGCGATGTTGAGCACCGCGCTGCCCAGCAAGTGGTTGAGGCAGTGCAGAGTATCGCCCTCGATCGCCAGCCGGGCGCTGCGGCGAAAGCGCAGCTCGTCGGCGAGAGTGAAACGGGAAGCCAACGGTTCCAGCAGCGCCTGCGCGTCGTCGTCCGGCCGGCGGGTGAGCAATACGCCGTTTTGCTCGGCGGGCGCTATCCGGCCGAGCGCCTGCGTCAGCCGCCAGGCCGGGTTGGCGATCCAGGCGGCGTTACTGGCGTGGATTGCCGCCTGCGGGCCGCCCCAATCGCCGCCGCTCACCTGCAATCGTGCGGAGGTCAGCCCGGTAAAGCCCAGATAAACGCGCGGCGCGCCGCCGCCGTATTCGCACAGCGACGGAAACAACACGGCCTGCGACGCGGCGACCGGGCAAGGCTGCCGGGCCAGATAGCGCCGCAGGTGGCCGCTGCCGGTTTCCTCTTCCCCTTCCAGCAAAATATCCAGATTGACGTGCAGCCGGCCGGACTGCCACAGCTGACGCACGACCGCCAGCATGCCCGCCAGCGGCCCTTTGTTGTTTTCCGCGCCGCGCGCGACAAACACGTCGCCTTTGTCCGCCCAGTGGGTGATGACACCGTTGAAGGGGTCGGACTGCCAGCCTTCGGCGTCGGCGGGCATCACATCGTACATGTTGTAGAGCGTCAGTGAGGTGCGGGCGCCGGTGTCGATCCTTACGTGCACCAGCGGCGGCCGGTCGAGCTGCCATTGCCGGCTGACCGGGTAGATAACCTGTGCGTTGAGGTGGGTCTGCAGCCACTGCTCCAGCCAGGCGGCCAGCGCGCGCTGCGGCGACAGATTGCCGCTAACGCTTTGAAACGGCGTAATGGTCGTCAGCAATGCCAGCGTTTCTTCCAACAGGTCGGTCTGTTGCCCGGTCACAGTTTTATCCTCGGGTTGAGCACCACATACAGCAGGTCGATCAGCAGGTTGATGACCACGAACACCAGCGCCGCCAGCAATACGATGGCCTGCACCAGCGGGAAGTCGCGGTTTTGGATCGCTTGTACCGCCAGCCGACCAATGCCCGGCCAGGCGAAAATGATCTCAGTGACCAGCGCGCCTCCCAACAAGGACGCGAAATACATGCCCTGAACGGTCACGACCGGGATCAGCGCATTGCGCAGCGCGTGGAGGAACAGAATGCGCGTCTGGCTTAGCCCTTTGGCCTGCGCGGTGCGGATATATTCCTGCTGCAATACGTCGATCAGGCTGGCCCGCACCAGCCGGGCGATGGCGCTCATGTAGTAGGCGCCCAGGCTGACGGCGGGCATCAGCAACTGACTGGCGCTGCCGTAGCCGCCGGAGGGCAACCAGTGCAGATTGAGGCTGAACAGGATAATCAGCAGTAGCCCAAGCCAGAACACCGGAATGGCCTGTCCGCTGAACGCCAGCAGCCTGGCGAGTAGATCCCAGACCGAATCTCGCCTGACGGCGCTGATTATGCCGAGCAACAGGCCGGCCGCTGTGCTCCAGACCAGCGCGGCCACCGCCAGCAGCAGCGTTGCGGGAATTCGTGCTGCGATCAGGCTGACCACCGGCTGCTCGTAACGCAGCGAGGCGCCGAGATCGCCGCGCAACACGTTGCCGAGGTAATGGCCGTACTGCTGCAATAACGGCTGGTCGAATCCCATGCTGTGACGAAAAACATCGATCTCCTGTTGGCTGGAGCCCGGCGGCATCATGACGGCCGCCGGATCGCCGGTCAGATGCAGGCTGTAAAAAATCAGCAGCGATACGCCGAACATCACCAACACGGCTTGCCCGATGCGGGAGAGAATATAGCGCGGCATATTATTCGAGCCTCGTGTGGGTGCGGCGCAGCAGCGCGTCGCCCAGCAGGTTGCAGCCGACGACCAGCGCGGCGATAACTACGCCGGGCCACAGCACCAGCCATTGCGCCAGCAGCAGATAAGAGCGCCCTTCGCCGATAAGATTGCCGAGGGTGGGGGTCGGCGGCTGGACGCCCATGCCGAGAAAGCCGATCGACGCTTCCAGCACGATCAGCCGCGGAATATCCAACGTCAACAGCACCACCAGCGGCGTCGCCAGATTGGGCAGAATATGGCGCAACAGTATGCGCGGGGCGGAAAAACCCATGGCGCGAACCGCCTCAATGAATTCCAGCTCCCGAATTTCCAGCGTCTTGGCCCGTGCGACGCGGGCGTAAACCGCCCAACTGGTGACGCCCATGATGATGACGATGTTTTGCAGGTTGGTGCCGAACAGCGCCATCACCAGCAGGATCAGCAAAATAAAGGGCACGGCCAGTTGGATATCGATAAGACGCATGATCAGTGCGTCAAGCCCACCGCCGACATAACCGGCGAGCATACCAAGCAGGCTGCCGATCACCACGGCGATGGAGGCTGCCAGTATCACCACCGTCAGCGACAGGCGCGTGCCTGCCAGTATGCGGGACAGCAAATCGCGGCCCAGCTGATCGGTGCCCAGCCAGTGGTGGCCGGAAGCGGTGACGCTACCCGGCGGCAGGAAGATGTCCGTCAGATTGCCGGCTAGCGGGTCGGCCAGCGGCAGCAGCGGCGTCAGCAAGGCCGCCGCCAGCACCATGACGATCAGCAGGCCGCCGAGTATGCCGTCGCCGTGGAAACGGCGACGGTGGGCGGAACGGCGAGGCGCGGCGATCATGGCAGCGTCAGATCGAACAGTGGGATGCGGGCATCGGCCCGGCCGGTGAAATGCAACTTGTCGCTGCCGGCGTAGAGCGAATCTTCTCGGTAGAGCGGGATCAGCGGCTGTTGCTCGGCCACCCACTGCTGGATTTTATGCAGGATCTGCTCGCGCTTCTGGCTGTCGACGGTGGCGCGGCTGTCGTTCAGCAAGGTATCCAACTCCGGCGCATTGACGGTGGAGTAGGGTTCGCCCGAATGCAGCACCGGGTAGAGCGCGGCGTCCGCATCCAGCGTTTGGGTCGATCCCCAGGCCAGCATATACAGCTCCGCCTGCTTGCCGGAGGCCACCTGCTGGGTGTACACCGACCATTCCGGCACGTCCAACTGCGCGTTGATGCCCACGGCGGCCAGATCCTGCACGATGGCCTGCGCCACTTCGGCGCTGGCGATATAGCGGCGCGGCGCCTGGAATTTCAGGCTGAATCCATCTGGGTAGCCGGCTTCCCGTAACAGGGCTTTGGCTTTGGCGATGTCTTGCTTCGGCGCCGGAATATCCAGATAGCCGAAATCTTTCGGCCGCGGCAGGGTGCCGGTTGGGGTGCCGAAGTTATGCAGCAACTGACTGGTGTATGCCTGACGGTTCAGCGCCAGCGAGATGGCCTGACGCACCCGCACGTCATCCAGCGGTTTCTGGTTGTTTTTCAGCCCCAGATAGAGAGTCAATCCGCCGCCTTTCACCTGTTCCAACCGTATGCCGGGCTTGTTTTGCAACGTCGGCACCAGGTTGGCCGGCACACCGTCCACCAGCTGAACCTCGCCGGTCAATAAGGCAGTGATGCGGGCGGTGGCTTCAGGTATCGGGCGCCAGATGACCTGATCGATGGTGGGCTTGCCGCGCCAGTAGTTCGGGTTGGCCTGCATCACCACCCGTTCGTCGGGAATGAACTCTTTCAGAATATAGGCGCCGCTGCCGATCGGCTTGCGGGCGAATTCCGCCGCGCCGACCCGGCTGACGTAGGCGGGGGGAACGATGTACGTCGGGTAGCGACTCATGCGCGTGGGTAGCAGCGGATCCGGGCCCTGCGTGTGAATACGTACCTGATAATCGCCGGTGACTTCCACCGAGGCGATAGTACGGATATAGGAGATGGTCGGCGCCTTATTGGCCGGATCCAGAATCCGATCGATGGAGAATTTCACCGCCGCCGCGTTGACCGGTTCTCCGTTGGTGAACGTGACCCCTTGACGAAGATCGAACTGCCAGGTGGTGGTATCCAGCGCTTTCCAGGCGGTGGCGAGGCCGGGTTGCAGCTGCATATCGGCGTCGCGCAACACCAGCGTATCGAAAATGTTGTCGACGAGGGTGGCGGCTTCCTTGAGGAAGCCGGGATCCATGGCGGTGGCGGAAGCAGGTTGGCCAATCACCAGTTCGCTAGCCCGGCCGACGGGCGAAAGCAGACTGAACAGCACAACCAAAGAAGCAATAGTACGGACAGAATGTTTCATTACATCAATCCTTATACCTGTGTCCGGCAACGGACATGACTGGAAAATACAGGCTGTGTTCCTCAATGGCGTGACGGCCGAGGATGTCGTCGCCGCGGCGTGTTCACCAACCGCTCAGACACGAATGGTGTCTCAGCCGTGTTTGATGGCGAACCTGCCGCGCCGGGTTCATTGAGGAACACAGCCTGATAACAGCAAACGTGGTATCCGGCTTTTCCGGGCTGAGCTCACACTATGGACAGCGTCAGCCGGTGTATATATTGAGCTTAAAGATACATGATATATCCTATATACTTCATATATGACAGGCCAATCAGTAAACCGCAATTGCAAATTTGGTTTTTTGCTATAGGAAAAAAGCATGCTGGAGTTAGAAAAAGCGCAACGTGTGAGCCTGACCATGCAGGTCGAGGGAAAACTGAAGAGCGCGTTGATTGTGGGGGCGTTGAAACCGGGCGCCAGACTGGTCACGAAAGAGATTGCCGAACAGTTGGGCACCAGTATCACGCCGGTTCGCGAGGCGTTGCTGCGGCTGGCGTCGTCCGGCGCGCTGGATGCCGCTCCCGCCCAGGCGTTCATGGTGCCGGAGATTTCGCTGGCCTGTTATCAGGAGATCACGCTGATTCGCAAGAATCTGGAGGGGATGGCCGTTGCGGCGGCGTCGCAGCGGATGACGGAGGAGGAGCGGGCGGTGCTGGCTGGGCTCTGCGGCGCGTTTCGCGACGCCAAGCTGGCAGGTAACGTTGAATTGGCGTTGCAGGCTAATCGGACATTTCGTTTCCGGCTGTATGACGATGCGCGGATGCCGACGTTAACCTCGTTGATCGAACAGCTTTGGGTGCGCATCGGTCCCTGTTTTAACTATCTCTACCCGCAGTCCACCGAAACGGCGCAGGGGCACCACAATTACGATGAATTGCTGGAGGCGCTGGCGGCAGGCGATAGCGAACGCAGCGTCGGGGCGATCCACAAGGCGATTGATGACGGTGCGGAGATGTTGATGCGTCAGTATTTCGCCTGAGGCGAAACGGGCGGAACACGGACGACGGGCGATGCCGAGAACGGGCTCACGCTGGCGCGGCGCCGTTGTCCTGAACGCGGACAGCGCATAAGTAACCGGGCAAGTCGGAATCGCTATGTGCCCGTCTCCCGCCAACTCGCCAACCCGATAACCGGCGGCAAACCTACTCCCACCGGCCCTTAGCCTATTTCCGGATATCTACTGCAGAAAGCCCTATTTCCTTTTGGGCGCATTCTTCGATTAACTCAACCTCTGAAGAGTATTCCGGTTTGAACCAACAGGTGGAGGTGAACATGATGCTTGCTGTCGCAAAACGTTTCAGCGGGATTGGAAAACGCGCTATCCCGAAAGAAACACTGAATGCTGAACGCGACAAGCGTGAGGCTTATCACTGGCTCGCCGCGTTGCTGTCGATTTCCAGCCTGTACGGCAATGACATGGGTAATATCGATCCGCGCTGGTTCCACAACCGCTAACGGTCAGCGGGTGCGATTGGCATAGCATTAACGAAGACGACAGGGCTTCACGGCGTGTGAACCGTGAAGCCCTGTCGTTTTTATTGGTATGTGGTATCGCGATTGTGGTATTGCGATTGTGGTATCGCGACGTTAGCCGGCGTATTTTTCTGACTAACGTTGCCGGTATCATGTCGCGGTGTATGCCGACATCCGTGGACAGCCCGCTGCGGCAGTGATTCCTCCTGAATGCACGCGGACTATCCGCGGTACTCGATAATCGACAGACCCGCGTTGTAGTCGGTGCTGTAGATAATCCCTTGCGCATCCACAAACACATCGCATGACTGAATAACCCGAGGGCGTCCCGGGCGTTGGTCGACCATGCGTTCCGGCGCGGCGGGCACCAGCGCGCCGGTTTCTTTGGGACGATATGGGTTGCTGATGTCGTAGGCGCGTACCCCGGCATTCTGATAGGTAGCGAAGATCAGCGAGGAGCTGATGAAACTGCCCGGTCGATTTTCATGCAAATTGTGCGGGCCGAAGTGCGCGCCTTTTTTGACGTAATCCGTTTCATGCGGCTGCGGGAAGGTGGCGATGCTCACCGGGTTAGCCGGTGAGCGGATGTCGAAGACCCAAATCAGTTTCTCGCCATCTTCCTGATTATCCAGCACCGCCTCATCCAGTACGATCAGCAAATCGCGATCCGGCAATGGCAGCGCGGTATGCGTACCGCCGCCAAACGGCGGGCTCCAGTTGCGGTGGCTGATGAGCGTCGGTTGGGTGCGATCGCTGACATCCAGCAGTGTCAGGCCGCCGTCGCGCCAACTGCCGTAAGCGGTATCGCCGCTGACGATCGCATGGTGCAGTGCGTAGCGTTTGCCCTCCGGCCAGCCGGGTTGCTCGCCGCCCGCAGTGTACATCCCCGGCAGCCAATAGCGGCCGGCGACCTCCGGCCTGCGTGGGTCGGCCAGATCGATGGTCAGGAAAATATAGTCGCTGTAACCGTCGAGCAGCGCAGAGACATAAGCCCAGCGGCCGCCCACATACCAGATGCGATGGATGCCGATGCCGTCGAGCGGCAGAAAGCTGATTTCCTGCGGACGGTGCGGTGTGGAGATATCAAAAATCCGCAGCCCGGCGCTCCAGGTTTTGTCCTGCTGCCGGGTGCTGACCGTATCCGCCACGGAACGGGTGTAGTAGACCTTTTCTTCCGCGAAGCGGGCATCGGCGAACAGGTCGCGCGCGTTGACCACCAGCAACAGATCGTCGTGGGTTTGCAGATGGATGTTCCAGGTGCCGGGCGGCGCGGCGATGAAGCCGGCCGGTTTGGGGTTTTTCGGATCGCGCACGTCGACGATGGACACCCCTTGCGACACCATGTGCCCAATGTAGGCATATCCCCGATGAACCATAACCTGAACGCCATCAGGACGGCCGCCCTGATCGCTGTAACCAATCAACCGCATGTTGCGGCTGTACTCTGGCGTGGGTAAAGGCGCTGATGCCATAACAAGCCTCCGTGATTGTTGATACGGGTCTATCGGTACGTAATGGCGTTGGGGAGGCGCCTTGGCGGCAGCCTCCCCACGTTGGTTTCCTGGTGATTGCAGCAGCGTGTTATTTCGCTTTAGCCGCCAGTGTAGCAAACCACGGGGCGACAAAATCATTGGTTTGACCCCAGCCGGGGATGATTTTCGCCAGACCGGCCACGTTCACCGGGCCCGGTTGGCTTAGCAGCAGCGCCTGTGGGATGGCGGCCGCACGGAATTCGTAGCTGGCCGGCGTTGTTTCCCCGGCAATTTTGTTGGCGACCAGACGCAGGTTGACTTTGCCGATCAGTTTCGGATCTACCGCTACGCTGACTTTCCACGGGCTGCCGGCTTCACGCATCAATTGCAGATCCTGATTGGAGATGTCGATGCTGTAGAGTTTGATTTCGGTGCGGCCGTTCTCTTTCAACGCCTTGTAAGCGCCTTGGCTGAACGCATCCCAGGCTCCCCAAATCGCATCGATCTTGCCTTTCGGGTATTTCGCCAGGATCGCGCCGACCTTGTTAGCGGTGTCGCCCTGTACATCGGAGGATACCGCGCCGATGGATTCCAGCTCTTTGATGCCCGGGTTGTCCTTCAGGATCCTCTGGTAAGCCACCTGACGCCGCTCCATTGGTGGGAAGCCGGCGACCCACAATTTAACGATGTTGGCTTGGCCGTTGAAGTCTTTCACCAGTTGCCCGAGTGATTCGTTGGCCAACGAGGCATCGTCCTGCTGGGTGACGGTGACGCCTGCAATGGTGCGGTCGACCGCAGTGTCGAATACAGACACCTTGATGCCGCTGTCGACGATGCGTTGTACCAGCTCGGTCGAATAGGGCGCGCGGCCTTGCGACAAAATAATGCCGTCGTATTTCTGACTGATGGCCTGATTGACGAAGTCCTGAAATTTGGCGTCATCGCCGTTGCTGAGGAAGGTACTGATCTTGAAGCCCAACGCTTTACCCTCTTCCAACACCCCAGAGATGAACTGCGTGGTGTTATCGTCGGAACCCAGATTACGGATGACGGCGATACGTACCGGCCCCTGATGGCCGGCGATGACGGCCGGCACCGGCGCTGCGGTAGCCGGTGTTTCGGCAGCCCATGTACTTAACGACGACAGGCTTAGGGCCAGCAGTGCGATGGGGAATTTCTTCATGATCAATCCTCGGTGTTGTGAAATCAGGTTTGCCAGCGTCTCCCCGTCATACTTCAGGTTGCAGGACAACACGCCAGCCGGTTGTCCTACAACGCGAATTATTCAGGGTATATGGATATCTTTATGTCTGGATGTCTATTTGAATAATGAGGAATCATAGCGGGTAACTGCGCAGCGTGGAAAGGGGGCGAATTATGCCTTTTGGGCTTAGCTTATAACTTTTCGTTCAATGTGATAGATGGACTGGCGGCCTGCGGGAGACGAGACGAAATAAACGCGCCCGACCTGGTCGGCTGGGCGCGCTGGGTAAGACTTACTGCACGAAAAAGCCGATATCCTGACCGAGTTTGCACTGGTAACTCAGGGTGTTGCCGCGCTGTTGCAGGCTGGGCAGGTTAAACATAAAGGTCGTGAAGCGGATGGTATTGTCCGGCAGCAGCTGATACCGCATGAATTGCTGAATCGGCGTGCCATCGTTGGCAACGGTGAAATGTTCATCGCTGAAGGACAGCGTACCGTTATCAATCAGACGATAGGCGCTGATATGTAGTCCGCCGCGGGTTTTGCTGGCTGGGGTACCCTCTTGTGGTGTACAGGCGGACAAATCGATAGTGACATTCACACTGCGTCCTTGAGTCAGGGCAGTGATCACGGCATCGGTGCTTTTCAATGCGTTGGACGCCATAACTGGCGCGGTGACGGCAAGCAGTGCTGCACCCAGCAGCAAAGGGGTCATACGGGACATTCGATATTCCTCCATGATCGATGATAGGTGTCGGATCATCACGCACAACGTGAAGGTGCAGGCCAACAGCGCACGCAGCTAAGTGCGTGGCGTGACAATCACGACGAGGTACTTTCTATCACGGCGGCGGTGGAAGTGCTATGCCGTTTATCCGAATACCGACATGGTCGGAGGTGTCAACCGGGGGAGGCGGGGCAGCGCAGCGCTATCGGTAGGTAGCATGTGGGGCGGAGAAAAACGGGCCGGACAGTACCGGCCCGATATAGGGACTTATTTCACCTGCATGCCAGGCTGGGCGCCGCTGTCGGGGCTCAGCAGGAAAATGTCTTTCCCGCCGGGGCCAGCCGCCATCACCATGCCTTCGGATACGCCGAAACGCATTTTGCGCGGCGCCAGATTGGCGACCATGATGGTCAGACGGCCGACCAGCGCCGCCGGATCCGGGTAGGCGGAACGGATGCCGGAGAACACCTGGCGGGTTTCGCCGCCTAAATCCAGCGTCAGACGCAGCAGCTTGTCGGAGCCCTCCACCCGATCGGCTTTCTCGATACGCGCCACGCGCATATCCACTTTGTCGAAATCGGCGAAGTCGATGGTGCCCTGAATCGGCGCGTCCGCCAGCGGCCCGCTGACCGGCTTGGCCGCCGCCGCGGCTTCTTCTTTCGACGCATCGACCATATTCTGCACCTGGGCGCCGTCGATACGATTAAACAACGCCTTGAATGCGTTGACGGTATGGCCGTTGAGCGGCTGCGCCAGCGTGTCCCAGCGCAGTTCCGCGTTCAGGAAGGCTTCGGCGCGTGCGGCCAGTGCGGGCAGCACCGGTTTCAGGTAGGTCATCAGTACGCGGAACAGGTGGATGCCCATGGAGCAAATGGATTGCAGCTCGGCATCGCGGCCTTCTTCTTTCGCCACCACCCACGGCGCCTGTTCGTCCACATACCGGTTGGCCAAATCGGCCAGCGCCATGATTTCACGAACCGCCTTGCCGGATTCACGGCTGTCATAGGCATCGGCGATGGTTTGCGCTGCCTCGATAAACGTCTGGTACAGCGCCGGGTCGGCGATGTGATCCGCCAGCTTGCCGGCAAAACGCTTGTTAATGAAGCCGGCGTTGCGGGAGGCCAGATTGACCACCTTGTTGACGATGTCTGCGTTGACGCGCTGGATGAAGTCTTCCAGATTGAGGTCGATGTCGTCGATACGGGACGACAACTTGGCGGCGTAGTAGTAACGCAGGCAGTCGGCATCCAGGTGTTTCAGGTAGGTTTCCGCCTTGATAAAGGTGCCGCGGGATTTGGACATCTTGGCGCCGTTGACCGTGACGTAACCGTGCACGAACAGGTTGGTCGGCTTGCGGAAACCGCTGCCTTCCAGCATGGCCGGCCAGAACAGGCTGTGGAAGTAGACGATGTCTTTGCCGATGAAGTGGTAAAGATCGGCGGTGGAGTCCTTGCTCCAGAACTCGTCGAAATGGATGTCGCCGCGTTTGTCGCACAGGTTTTTGAACGACCCCATGTAACCGATCGGCGCATCCAGCCAAACGTAGAAGTATTTGCCCGGCGCATCCGGCACTTCAAAGCCGAAGTAGGGCGCATCGCGGGAGATGTCCCACTGTTGCAGACCGGCGTCGAACCACTCTTGCATCTTGTTGGCGACCTGCTCTTGCAATGCACCGGAGCGAGTCCAGCTTTGCAGCATGTCGCTGAAGGCCGGCAGGTCGAAGAAGAAGTGTTCGGAGTCGCGCATCACCGGTGTAGCACCGGAAACGGCGGATTTCGGGTCGATAAGCTCGGTGGGGCTGTAGGTAGCGCCGCACACCTCGCAGTTGTCGCCGTACTGATCCGGCGCTTTGCATTTCGGGCAGGTGCCTTTTACAAAACGATCCGGCAGGAACATGCTTTTTTCCGGGTCGAACAACTGGGAAATGGTGCGGCTTTTGATAAAGCCGTTTTCTTTCAGACGACGGTAAATCAGCCCGGACAGCTCGCGGTTTTCTTCGCTGTGCGTGGAGTGATAGTTGTCGAAACTGATATCGAAACCGGTAAAGTCCCGCTGATGTTCCTGACTCACCTGTTCAATCATCTGCTCCGGCGCCAGACCCATCTGCTGAGCTTTCAGCATGATCGGCGTGCCGTGTGCGTCGTCCGCACAGATGAAGTGAACCTGGTTGCCGCGCATTCGCTGGTAACGAACCCAGATATCCGCCTGAATGTGTTCGAGCATGTGGCCAAGGTGAATCGGACCGTTAGCGTAAGGCAGCGCGCACGTTACCAAAATTTTTCTTGCGACTTGAGTCATAGTGGGGAACTTGCATGTTGTTGGGTGAATAAGAAGGAGTGCTGATGTTACCCCATCGCGCCTTGGGGCGTAAACCTTGGTGCTCCCCCTGGTCAATAAAAGCATGTTTGTCGGTGCGGGCACGGTTTTTGCTCTCAGGTACACCGGTTGTGTGGCGTTCTGTTATGCTATGGCGGCATTGACGACATTATTATTCAACTTCAAGGAGCCGGGATGAACGAGAAACTCCCTGCGCAAAACCCCGATGCATTGCGCGCCATTGTGAATGGCGTCCTGTCTACATTTAAGCACCCGACGCTGAAAAACAATCTGACCGCTCTTAACGCGCTGCACCATTGCGCGTTGCTGGACGGCGTTCTGCATATTGAATTGACCATGCCGTTTGTCTGGCTGGGCGGGCTGACGGTGTTGAAAGACACCGTGAGTGAAGAATTGCTGCGCCTGACCGGCGCGCGTGAAGTCGAGTGGCGTCTGACCCACAATATCGCCACGCTGCGGCGCGCCAATGACCAGCCCGGCGTGAAGGGCGTTAAAAACATTATCGCCGTCAGCTCCGGCAAGGGCGGCGTCGGTAAATCCAGTACGGCGGTGAATCTGGCGCTGGCGCTGGCCGCGGAAGGCGCCAGCGTGGGGATTCTGGATGCCGATATCTACGGGCCGTCCATTCCCACCATGCTGGGCGCGGCCAGCGAGCGGCCCACCTCGCCGGACGGGCAGCATATGGCGCCGATCGTGGCGCATGGTCTGGCGACCAACTCGATCGGCTATCTGGTGACTGACGATAACGCCATGGTGTGGCGCGGGCCGATGGCCAGCAAAGCGTTGCTGCAGTTATTGCAAGATACGTTGTGGCCCGAATTGGATTACCTGGTGCTGGATATGCCGCCGGGCACCGGCGACATTCAACTGACGCTGGCGCAAAACGTGCCGGTCACGGGCGCGGTAGTCGTCACTACGCCGCAGGACATCGCGCTGGTGGATGCGATGAAGGGCATCGTCATGTTTGAAAAGGTCAAGGTGCCGGTGCTGGGCATTGTGGAGAACATGAGCGTGCATATCTGCAGCAACTGTGGTCATCTGGAGCCGATTTTCGGTACCGGCGGCGCGCAGAAGCTGGCGGAAAAATACCATTGCGCCTTGCTGGGGCAACTGCCGTTGCATATCTCGCTGCGTGAGGATCTCGACCGCGGCGAGCCGACGGTCGTCAGTAAGCCGGAGAGTGAGTTTACCTCGCTATATCGCGAACTGGCGGGGCAGGTGGCCGCTCAGCTTTACTGGCAGGGCGAAGTCATTCCCACTGAAATTGCTTTCCGGGCGGTTTGACGCCGACGCTCAGACGACGCCGGCAACCGCCGGCGTTATTTATTTCAGTACCTCTGCCGGTCAGAACGGCGTTTTGACGTTTTCCCAGACTTTACCTCCGTGATTCCGCGTAATGCTGGCGCGTTGTGTGGTAACTCCCTATAATTGCCGCGTTCAGCCCCTCGGTGTTGAAGCCCGGGCGCTTCCCTCCTTAATTCTTTATTTGTTAATCAGGTCGTTATCGTCATGACTGATAAGTCTCGCCAGTGTGTCATTATCGGGATTGCCGGCGCTTCCGCGTCCGGAAAAAGCCTTATTGCCAGTACCCTCTATCGCGAGCTGCGTGATCAGGTGGGCGACGAGCATATCGGCGTTATTCCGGAAGACAGTTATTACAAAGATCAATCCCATCTGACCATGAGCGAACGGGTCAAAACCAACTACGACCACCCTAATGCCATGGATCACAGCCTGCTGCTGCAACATTTGCAGCGTCTTAAGGCCGGCGAACCTATCGCGCTGCCGCAGTACAGTTACGTTGAACACACGCGCCTGACGGAGACGGTGCATCTGGCGCCGAAGAAAGTGATTATTCTGGAAGGCATTCTGCTGCTGACCGACGCCCGTTTGCGTGAAGAGCTGAATTTCTCGATCTTTGTCGATACGCCGCTGGATATTTGTCTGATGCGCCGTATGCGCCGCGATGTGAATGAACGTGGCCGCTCAATGGATTCCGTTATGGAGCAGTATCAGAAAACCGTGCGGCCGATGTTTTTGCAGTTCATCGAACCGTCAAAGCAGTATGCGGATATTATCGTGCCGCGCGGGGGCAAGAACCGTATCGCGATTGATATTCTGAAGGCGAAAATCAGCCAATTCTTTGAATAATCTGTTGTGCGGGTGCGCCGGCATGGCATTTACCCGCCTGCTGTGGCAGTTTTATCACCTGCCGAAATCGAAGGGAAAAGATGATGAGACTGTGTGACCGTGACATAGAAAAGTGGCTGGATGAAGGTCTCCTGGCGATAACCCCCCGTCCACCCGCGGAGCGGATTAACGGTGCGACCGTGGATGTGCGTTTGGGCAACCAGTTTCGGGTATTTCGTGGGCATACCGCGCCGTTCATCGATCTGAGCGGCCCGAAAGACGAAGTCAGCGCCGCGCTTGACCGTGTTATGAGCGATGAAATCAATCTGCCGGAAGGCGAGGCCTTTTTTTTGCATCCGGGCGAACTGGCGCTGGCGGTGACGCTGGAGTCGGTGACGTTGCCGGATAATCTGGTCGGCTGGTTGGATGGGCGTTCTTCGCTGGCGCGGTTGGGGTTGATGGTGCACGTCACCGCGCATCGTATCGATCCGGGCTGGCAGGGGTGCATCGTGCTGGAGTTCTATAATTCAGGCAAACTGCCGCTGGCGCTGCGTCCGGGCATGATGATCGGCGCGTTGAGTTTCGAACCTTTGTCCGGCCCGGCGGCTCGCCCTTATAACCGCCGCGAGGACGCCAAATATCGCGATCAGCAGGGCGCGGTAGCCAGCCGGATAGATAAAGACTAGTCGGCGTCGGTTCGCGTCGATGATGAGGATGGCATGAGAAGATTATTTACCGCCCTGATTATTTTGCTGGTGGTGCTGGCGGCGGGGATGTCCGCCCTGGTGTTGCTGATAAACCCGAATGATTTTCGGGATTATATGGTGCGTCAGGTGGAAGCGAGAACCGGATACCGGCTGACGCTATCGGGCGAGCTGCGTTGGCACGTTTGGCCGCAACTGAGCATCCTGTCCGGCGGCATGTCGCTGAGTGCGCCGGGCGCCGCCGTTCCGGTCGTCAGCGCGGAGAATATGCGGCTGGATGTGAAGCTGTGGCCGCTGTTGTCGCACCAGCTGGAAATCAGGCAGGTCATGCTCAAAGACGCCGTGGTGCGGTTGACGACGGAGAGCGAAGCCCGGAAGGCCGCATCGGTGCCGATCGCGCCGGCAGGTTCGCCCGAACCGGAAACCGACAGCCGCTGGCATTTTGATCTTGGCCGCGTTGAGATTGTCGACAGCTTGCTGGTGTTTCAGCGCGGCGATTCGCCCCCCATCAATGTGCGGGATATCAATCTGACGATGGAGAGCGTCGGGCAGCGTCAGGTGCAAGCGGCATTTTCCAGCCGCATTAATCGCGATCAGCGGGAACTCTCTTTCGCGATGAAAGCACGGCTTGATATGCAGGCCTACCCGCAGCAAGTGGCGATGAATATCGCGTCGTTGGATTATCAGTTGCAGGGGGCTGGCGTCCCTCCGGAAGGGATCCGCGGTCAGGGTTCGATGCAGGTGAATTACCAGCGTCAGCCGGAAAGCGTGACGATCGGGTCGTTTTCTCTGACGGCCAACAACAGTGCATTAGTGGGCTCTGCCAGCGCGGTGTTGGGGGCGGTTCCCGATTATCAGTTGACGTTGAAATCGGAGCGACTCGATGTCGATACGCTGCTGGGGTTGACCCAGAAAGCGGATGGGGATGCCGGCAAGGCCGACAAGACGACGGCGGCGCCGGTCATTTCCCGTGAGCAGACCACCGAACCTGATCAGGCGTTGCGGGATTTCCGCGCTCGGGTGGCGGTGGCGGCGGACAAACTGATCTATCGCGGCGTCACTGTCGATCAGTTCAATCTGCAAGGCGACAATCAGCGCGGCAAGCTTGACGTGAGTGATTTTAGTGGCCGGTTGGGCGACGGGCGCTTCTCGTTGCCGACAACGCTGGAGATAGGAAGGGTGCCGGCTATCATCGTCTCGCCACTGTTGCAGAATATTGAGGTGTCGCAGGTGCTGCATATCCTGGGGCTGCCGGATAGCCTGAGCGGTCGTCTCAGTCTGCAAGGGAGTTTAAGCGGTGATGCGTTGTCGCTGGCGGCATTGATTTCTCAATGGCGGGGTAAAGGGTCGGTACAGATTGAGCAGTTGAGATTGCCGGTGCTGAATATCCAACAACTGATTCAGCAGGCTGTTGCGCGTAATAATGTCGGGGTGCAGGGACAGGACAGCTATTCCCGTTTCACCGAAATCCGGCATATCGGTGCGCAGGCGGTATTAAACCGTGGTCAATTGCAGTTGCAGGATGTGTCCGGCGAGTCCGACATTTTAGCGTTGACGGGGTCTGGTCAATTTGATTTGCCGGCTCAGCAGTGCGATATCAATCTGGATGTCAAGGTGATGAAGGGATGGGCCGGCGATGAGCAAATGGTGCAAATGCTACAGGATACGGCGATCCCTTTCCGCTTATACGGCGATATCAACAATCTGAATTACCAGCTCCAGGTGGATCAACTGGTACGCAAGCGTTTACAGGATGAGTTGAAAAAACGTCTGGGCGAGTGGTCCGAGCGGATTCAACAGCCTTCCAAAGGCTAGGCCGCATTCCGTCTACTGGCGTGTGAGTGCCCGGTCTGGCTTTGCGGCCGGGCGTGGCGCTCATCGGCGCTCGCAGCCGGTAATGCTGCGGGCGCTTTGTCGCCTCTACCGACGCCTTCGGAACGCTGCCGACGCGCGTTTCAGACTTCGTAGTCGGGTAGTGACTCGTTACGGGGAACGATCAGCACCTTGACGATACGATGGCTTTCCACCGTCAGCACCCTGAACAGGGTGCCTTCGATGTGTATCTCGTCACCCTCCTGAGGGATCTTCTGCGCATATTCCATCAGCAAACCCGCCAGCGTGTGGTATTCGCGCTTTTCATCCAGGTTCAGCGGCACGTACATCTGCAAGTCCTCGACCGGCAGGTAGCCGTTAGCCGTCAGTGAGCCGTCATCGTTTTCCTGTATATCGTGGCGGGCATCCAGCCCTTCGCCTTCCAGCGGCAGATTGCCGGCAATGGTTTCCATCACGTCGCTCAGGGTGACGATGCCTTCCACCGAGCCAAATTCATCGGCGACGAAAGCGAAGTGGGTATGCGCTTCGCGAAACTGTTCCAACGCGGCCAGCAACGACAATTGTTCGGGAAACACCAGGGGCTGGCGGATCAGCGCGCGCAGATCCAGCGCCTGCTGCTGTAGTTGTTGGCGCAACAGGTCGATGACGTGCACGATGCCCAACGGTTCGTTGGATTGATTGCCGTCCACGATGACCAGACGGGTATGCTGGTTTTTTTCCATCAGCATCGGAAAATGTTCTGGAAGCGTATGAATATCAATGTGTTCGATGTCATGACGGATGGTCATGATGCTACTGACGGAGCGCTGCGACATGCCAAGCACGCGCTCGATCATGCGCTGTTCCTGCTGATTGAAAACCTGCTGGTTTACGGTGCCGCTGTTTTCGGCCGTTTTGTCGGATGCCGGTTTGTCCAGTTCCTGGGCTTCAGGTTCGCCGCGCAGCAGTCGCAGTACGGCTTCAGCCGTGCGCTGACGCAATGGCATGGCTGAAGACAGAAAACGGCGACGGTTGAATTGGGCGACCTGGTTAAGCATCTCGATCATCACCGAGAAGCCAATCGCGGCATACAGGTAGCCTTTCGGTATCGGGTAGCCAAACGCATCCGCCACCAGACTGAAGCCGATCATCAGCAGGAAACTCAGACACAGAATAACGATGGTGGGATGCGCGTTGACGAAGCGCGTCAACGGTTTGCTGGCCAGCAACATCAGGCTGATGGCGATTGTGACGGCGGCCATCATCACCAGCAGGTGTTCGGTCATACCTACGGCGGTGATGACCGAATCGAGCGAAAAAATAGCGTCCAGCACCACAATTTGCGCGACGACTGGCCAGAAGCGTGCGCCTTTGCGGTTGGTCTGTTGGTGTTGATCTTTGCCTTCAAGCCGTTCGTTAAGTTCGGTTGTGGCTTTGAACAGTAAAAATAGCCCTCCCGTCAACATGATGAGATCGCGGGCGCTGAAAGCGTTGTGGTATACGCTGAAAATCGGCTGCGTCAACGATGCCAGCCAGGCAATGGATGAGAGCAGGACGAAACGCATCAGCAACGCCAGCAACAGGCCGACGACGCGGGCGCGGTCACGCGATTTTTCCGGGAGCTTCTCTGCAAGAATGGCGATAAAAACCAGATTATCGATGCCCAACACCAGTTCCAGCACTACGAGGGTTGCCAGACCAGCCCAGATTGTTGGATCGGCGATCCATTCCATATGGCAGTTTTACCTTTTGTATACCCTAATATCCGCATAGCGTATCAGGTGATACGGATATCAACCAAGCGTGTTGCGAGACGGTCTCGCTGCCTAACCCATGATGTACCGTCGTCTGCGTGATGCGGTGTTTTCGCCTGTTGTGGATTCTGAATTGAGGCGACGGATGCTATTATCTGCGCCATTCGTTTGACTGTAAGAGTTTTCGCATGAAATTTCTTGTTACCGGAGCAGCCGGTTTTATCGGCTTTCACTTGTGTCAGTCATTGTCCGATGCGGGCCATGACGTGGTGGGGATTGATAGCCTCAATAGTTACTATGATGTTTCGCTCAAGGACGCGCGGCTGGCGATCCTGCGAGAATTGCCCGGGTTCCGCTTCGAACGTATGGATATTGCGGATAGCCCGGCGGTGGCGGCGCTATTTGCGGCGGAGCGGTTTGATCGCGTCGTGCATCTGGCGGCTCAGGCCGGGGTGCGTTATTCGCTGGAAAACCCGATGGTGTACGCCGAGAGTAATGTCATCGGGCATCTGAACATTCTGGAAGGATGTCGCCACAGCGGCGTCGGCCATCTGGTTTATGCCTCCTCCAGTTCGGTATACGGTTTGAATAGCAAAACGCCGTTCTCCACCGGCGATAGCGTCGATCACCCGATTTCATTGTATGCCGCCACCAAGAAATCCAATGAATTGATGGCGCACGCATATTCTCATCTGTATGGCATTCCCACGACCGGGTTACGTTTCTTCACGGTTTATGGGCCGTGGGGGCGCCCGGATATGGCGCTGTTCAAATTTACCCGCGCTATCCTGGCTGGCGAAAGTATCGATATCTACAATCACGGCGACATGTGGCGTGATTTCACCTACGTCACCGATATTGTCGATGGGGTTATCAGCGTCGCGGATTTGATCCCGCAGCGCGATCCCTCCTGGACGGTGGAGCAGGGAACCCCCGCCACCAGTTCTGCACCATACCGCATTTATAATATCGGCAATGGCCAACCAGTGAAGCTGATGGACTTTGTGACCGCGTTGGAGCGGGAATTGGGTATCGAAGCCATCAAGAATTTCATGCCGATGCAAGCTGGCGATGTTTACCAGACTTACGCAGATACCGACGATCTGTTCGCTGTAACCGGCTATCGCCCGAGAGTTGGCGTGGAGCAGGGGGTTCGAGCGTTTGTCGAATGGTATCGCGAGTATTATCACGCCTGATAACATGCAGGCTGAAGAGAGCGGCAGCATCAGGGAAGGTGCGTTTTTCCTCTCGCTGTTGCTCGTGTGATGCGTACCTTGAGTACCACATAGGATGATGTAACCCGATGATGAAAATTGCGATTGCAGGTACCGGCTATGTTGGTTTGTCCAACGCTATCCTGCTGGCTCAACATAATGAAGTGGTGGCGGTGGATATTGTCGCCGAGAAAGTAGAGATGCTTAACCAGGGTATCTCTCCGATCGTGGACAAGGAAATTGAAGCTTATCTTCGTAAGCCAGAACTGAATTTTCGAGCCACGACTGATGCGGAATCGGCTTACCAGGGTGCTGATTTCGTTATTATCGCCACACCCACCGATTACGATCCGAAGAGTAACTATTTCAATACCGGTTCGGTGGAATCGGTGATTCGTACCGTGCTGGCGGTCAATCCGGATGCGGTGATGGTGATTAAATCCACCATCCCGGTGGGGTATGTCCAGCAGATTCGTGAGTTGTTCGGCATTGATAATATTATCTTTTCGCCGGAGTTTCTGCGGGAAGGCCGTGCACTGTACGACAACCTCTACCCTTCCCGTATTGTGGTGGGCGAGCGTTCGGCGCGGGCGGAAAAATTCGCCGGGCTGTTGGTTCAAGGGGCGATCAAAACGGATATTCCTGTGTTGTTCACCGACCCAACGGAAGCGGAAGCCATCAAACTGTTTGCCAACACTTATCTGGCAATGCGCGTCGCGTATTTCAACGAACTGGACACTTATGCGCAGACGCTGGGACTGGACAGTAAACAGATCATTGAAGGCGTCGGGTTGGATCCGCGCATCGGTCAGCATTACAACAACCCATCGTTTGGTTATGGCGGTTACTGTTTGCCGAAAGACACTAAGCAACTGTTGGCGAACTATGAGTCTGTGCCGAATAACCTGATTCGGGCGATTGTCGATGCCAATACTACGCGCAAGGATTTTATTGCGGATTCGGTGATTCGGCGCAACCCTAAAGTGGTCGGCATCTACCGTCTGGTGATGAAGAGCGGTTCAGATAACTTCCGCGCCTCTGCTATCCAGGGGGTTATGAAACGCATCAAGGCGAAAGGGATTGATGTGGTGATCTATGAACCGTCGCTGAAAGAAGATGAATTCTTCCGTTCGCGCGTTATTCGCGATCTGGAAACGTTCAAACAGATGTCCGATGTGATTCTTTCCAACCGCATGGCGACAGAATTATCTGATGTTGCAGAAAAAGTTTATACCCGCGATCTCTTTGGTTCTGATTAGGTGTAAGGTACGGTACTTATCGGGTGGGGGTCTTGCCCATCACTGCAACAGCTAGCTGCATGCTTTTGAGAGACTATTAAATGACAACATTAAAAGCGATTATCCCCGTTGCTGGTTTGGGGATGAATTTATTGCCGGTCACTAAAGCAATTCCGAAAGAAATGCTGCCGTTAGTGGATCGACCGGTTATTGAAAAGATCGTCAACGAGTGCGCCAACGCCGGTATCAAAGAAATCGTGTTGGTGACTCATGCCTCCAAAAATGCCATCGAAAACCATTTTGATACCTCCTTTGAGCTGGAATCCCTGCTGGAAGAGCGTGCTAAACGCCAATTGCTGGCGGAAGTGAAATCGATTTGTCCTCCTGGCGTCACCATTATGAACGTTCGCCAGGGGCAAACGTTGGGGTTGGGGCATGCGGTTTCTTGTGCGCGGCCGATCGTTGGCGATGCTCCGTTTGTGGTGGTGTTGCCGGACGTCGTGATGGATGAGTATTCCGCTGATCAGTCAAAAGATAATCTGGCCCAGCTGATTTCACGTTTTGAAGAGACTGGTCACAGCCAGGTGTTGGTCAAACACCGGCCATATGAAGTGCTGCCGGAGTATTCCATCATTGAATGTCAGTCTCCTCTAACACAGGAAGGTGACGCATCCGCGATTGTTTCCATGATTGAAAAACCAGAACTGGCCCCGGTTGAAGGGTCTGATCTGTCTGCGGTAGGGCGTTATGTGCTGACGGCGCAAGCCTGGCCGATTCTGGAAAAAATCCTGCCGGGAGCATGGGGGCGTATTCAACTTACCGATGCTATCGCCGAGCTGATCAAAACTCAGCAGGTGGATGCGGTGCAAATGGCCGGGCGCAGTTTCAACTGCGGCAGAAAGATGGGCTATGTTCAGGCGTTTGTTTCGTATGGCCTGCGTAATGCCGAACTGGGTGAAGATTTTAAAGCCAATATCAAACAGTTGTTGGCAAAATAAGCGCTCGCCTTCGTTCTGAGCGAGTGCGACTGGCGCGTCAATCCGTTTTGAAGCGAGGCTCCCGGGAGTCCTCGCTTTTTTTATGGCCTCTGCCCGACAAATCGCCTGGGGGATGTATTCCACAAGGCGGCCCCGGCGTCACGGTACCAATCACTACCCTCCCGGCGAGAGCTAGGGTACCATGTCACCCTGATTTTTATTGTCTGCGGCGAAAACGGATCGCAGATAGATTACCCTTCAGACAGGAGTTGCTTGAATGTCCAAACAGCAAATTGGCGTTGTTGGTATGGCGGTGATGGGGCGCAATCTGGCCCTGAATATTGAAAGCCGCGGTTATACCGTTTCTGTTTTCAACCGTTCCACCGACAAGACGGATGAAGTTATTGCAGAGAATCCGGGCAAGAAGCTGGTTCCTTGCTATACCGTTGAGGAATTTGTTGAATCTCTGGAAAAACCGCGCCGCATCCTGCTGATGGTCAAAGCAGGTGAAGCGACCGATAAAACTATCGAGTCGTTGAAACCGTATCTGGAAAAAGGCGACATCCTGATTGACGGCGGCAACACCTTCTACAAGGATACCATTCGCCGTAATCGCGAGCTGTCTGCGGAAGGCTTCAATTTTATCGGTACTGGCGTTTCCGGTGGTGAAGAGGGTGCGCTGAAAGGCCCTTCCATCATGCCGGGCGGGCAGAAAGAAGCGTATGAACTGGTTGCTCCGATTCTGGAAAAAATTGCCGCGCGCGCCGATGGCGAACCCTGTGTCACCTACATTGGCGCCGACGGTGCCGGCCATTATGTAAAAATGGTACACAACGGTATTGAATACGGTGATATGCAGTTGATCGCAGAGGCCTATTCTTTGCTGAAACAGGCGTTGGGTCTCAGCAATGTGCAATTGGCCGATACTTTTTCTGAATGGAATAAAGGCGAACTTAGTAGCTATTTGATTGAAATTACAGCAGATATCTTTACTAAGAAAGACGAAGACGGTAAGTACCTGGTCGATGTAATTCTGGATGAAGCCGCCAACAAGGGGACGGGTAAATGGACTAGCCAGAGTTCGCTGGATCTGGGCGAACCGCTGTCGCTGATCACTGAATCGGTATTTGCGCGTTATCTGTCGTCGCTGAAATCGCAGCGTGTCGCCGCCTCCAGCGTACTGAGTGGCCCGGCGGCGCAAGCTTTTGCGGGCGATAAGGCCGAGTTTGTTGAGAAAGTCCGCCGTGCGTTGTATCTGGGCAAAATTGTGTCTTATGCCCAGGGGTTCTCACAGTTAAAAGCGGCTTCCGATGAAAACAATTGGGATCTGAACTACGGCGAAATCGCTAAGATTTTCCGGGCGGGCTGCATCATTCGCGCTCAGTTCCTGCAAAAAATCACCGATGCTTACAATGAGAACGCGGCTATCGCCAACCTGCTGCTGGCGCCGTATTTTCGCCGAATTGCCGATGAGTATCAGCAGGCGTTGCGCGACGTGGTCGCCTATGCCGTTCAACAGGGGATCCCTACCCCTACCTTCTCGGCAGCCATCGCCTATTACGACAGCTACCGCTCCGCCGTGTTGCCTGCCAACCTGATTCAGGCGCAGCGTGACTACTTCGGGGCGCACACATACAAACGTATCGACAAGGAAGGCGTATTCCATACCGAATGGCTGGAATAAACCGCCTGTTGCATTTCTGATTGCCCTATCGCAAAGCCGGCTAGTTGTTGCTATCCGGCTTTTTTACGGCCGAAATGTAAGGATAGTGATCGTTTTTTGGAAATAGCGAGTAATCAATACAACTTACTGTAAATAATAAGCTTTTTAAGAATAATGGTCTTGTTGCCGCCCGGTGGGATTCTTATGATCCAGCCAAACAGTAGTCAAATGAGGTTCATAATGAAACAAGTAGTCAGGGTGGCGGGTTTACTGGCGTTGATAGCTTCTCTCAGCGGATGTCTTTTCCCGCCAATCTGGGGGCCGGGTGGCGGCCCTGGTGGAGGTGGCGGCGGTCATGGCGGGCCGGGTGGATTCCACTATCAACATTTTGATGGCGGCCATCATTGATGTTTTGCCACCGCCCGCAATTTATGCGGGCGGAATACCGCGTTTATACCCCTCATACCTCACGTTGCATACCTGGTCTATCCCTGGGGCTCGCTCTTTCTGGGCTGCCGCACGCTGTGTTCACATCGGCTACCGGCAGATTTGTTTACCCTCATCACTGACTGGTGCGAGTTTGTCGGCTCACGCGTCGCCTTCCTGCAATGCTCCCCTACATACGCGATAAATAACCTGCTTTTTAACGAGGCGAGCCATTACCGGCGACATTTCTGCATGTCGATGCATTTTTTTGTCATAAAAATATCCCTTTTCATCGCTTTATATTGTCGGAATTTCGGCAATAATAACCGGCCATTTTTGACCATAAGGTCGCTACAAGGAGTATGGAATGACGTTGTCATCCTCCATTACTTACGCAGAGTCTGAACGTCGCCGAACGGGGTTGGCATTTGCCCGGCGTGTGTATATGCCTCGGGCGATTGGACTGGGTCTGGGATTCTTTTATGTAGCAGCTGCGCTGTATGGCAGACAGTTGCCCGTCTGGGCTTGGGGTCTGTTGGTCGCCCATGGTTTCCTCTGGCCTCACATCGCTTACCTGGTGTCATCCCGCGCCAGAGATCCGATGCGCAGGGAGTATGGCAACCTGCTGATAGATGCTGCGTTTGGCGGGATCTGGATTGGTGTCATGGGGTTGAATGGTCTGCCTTCGGTACTGATTATGTCGATGATGGGGATGAATAATATCGCGGCGGGCGGTCTGAAACTTTTCTTGCAAGGATTGGGGGTTCAGGTGCTTTGCGTTGCTGTGTTCTTGTTGCTGATACAGAGCCCCATCAACACCGCCACCACGACGATACAACTCTATTTTTGCCTACCCATGTTGTTTATTTATCCTATTTCCGTCGGGTTAGTCACTTATCGCACAGCGATGAAATTAGCCGAACACAAACGGCGGCTAAAAGAGATGAGCATCCATGATGGCATGACCCGTCTTTACAATCGCCAGCATTGGGAACAACTACTGCAGAACGAGTTCGACATCTGTGCCCGTTATCAGCGCGTGGCAACGCTGGCATTGCTGGATGTCGATCACTTCAAAACCATCAATGATAATTTCGGCCACCATGTCGGGGACGATGCGCTGCTTTTGCTGAGCAACGGTCTGAAATCGACATTGCGGCAAGCGGATATCATCGGGCGCTTCGGCGGTGATGAGTTCGGCATTGTGTTTCCGGAAACCCGGGTGGATGAGGCGAGGTTGGTGGTCGAGCGCCTGCGGGAGTACCTGGAAAGTGTGCAGTTGCACCATACGCCCTTGTTGCGTATTGGCATCAGTGCCGGTTTGGTGCAGTTTAGCTCGGAGATGTCCGATCACCGGGCCTGGATGAGAGCGGCGGATATGGCGCTTTATCAGGCTAAAAATCGCGGCCGGGGGTGCTCGGTTTGCGTCGACAGTCTGTCTGCCGCTACGGTGTCGGATGAGCGACAAACAGTTCCGCAATGACTTTTTGTCGTCGCGCTTTTTCCAGATGAACCCGCATAAAGTCGGCCGCGCTCAGCCTGTCGCCGCACTCCAGATAGTGAATGATTTGCAGATGTTCCTGCGCATGGTGTTTGCGCTGCGGGCGGAATTTTTCCTGCCGGTACTCCACCAACCCGACGAGTTTTCGCAGCCGCGTCAGGTGTCTGACGGTTTGCAACAGAAAGCGATTGCCTGAACATTGCGCCAACAGTTCGTGGAAACCCGCGTTGGTTTCGAACATTTCGAGCGGCGTCATCGTCAGATACCCTTCTTCGGCCAGATATTCCTGCTGTTGGCGGCAGGCGGCCAGCTGCTGTGGTTCAATGTGAAATGAGGCGGTTAACAGCGCCGCCGGTTCGATGATCGTCCGCAGGGCGAAGCTTTCTTCATACGCCGCCACCGAGTCGATAACCGGCAGCGAGCGCCATCCTTGCCCGGCCAGGTGTTCCAGCCATCCTTCCTGCTGACAACGCAGTAAGGCTTTGTGCAGCGTCGGCCGCTTCACCTCCAATTGCAGCAGCAGTTCCGTTTCTGAAAACTGTTCCGGCAACTGACGGGTGACGCGCCACTCGACCAGTTGCAGATAGAGCGGGTCTTCTGCCTGATCCAGCAACTCGGTCAGCAAATCTCTCAATGCTTCCGCGTGCTGCGCCAGAAAAAAACCACGATTGCGATCGTAGATAACCACGCCTTTTTCCATCAGGTATTGCATAACCTGCTTGACCGGGGTGCGGGATGTTCCCAGCGCTTGCGCCAGTACGGATTCGGCCAGGTGGTGCCCCACCGCCAGTTTTTCCCGACGGATATGGGTGATGAGCGCACGCACAATGCGTGCCTGTAGCGGAGTAAGAGTCATCATCGTGTCTGCCAGCATCAGGGATACGTCATTATACCTGCGTAACCGGGTATGACCGATTTATCTATCGATATAAAACAATGCCCATGTATGTGGTGTGGCGATAATTTATCTGTTTTTCATTGGGTTAATTTTTATTCATGATTTTCTCATTGCTTGTCATTGTTCTTTTTTAATATAAAGTGCAATAAAGAGAATTCGATAAACCGTTGGGAAATGTCATGTGTCGTACTGCACCGTCAGAGGCCTTTGGTCTGGTGACGGGTTATCCTGTTGATTTTATTTTTATTCCAGGTATGGGGCGCCTCCCGGTCACTTTCGTTGGCGGCCAGCCGCCTTTGGCGCTGATTGCGCAATCTTCGCTGGCGTCTGGCGCCGCCGGAAGCGATCGATTGATGGCCTATGAAACCGTGCGTATTTTTGCGGCGGCGGCGGTGGCACCGTACCTGGGGGAAGCCGCCGGACAGCTGCGGCTGGTGGTGATGACTGGCGAACAACAGGGCGCGGGGCGCACGGCGTTTGGCGTGGTATTTCGCGGATGCTGGCTAACTACGCTTTCGGACGCGGTGCTGTCCGCCATCCGGAGCGCGGCGATCCAACCTGATACGGTGGCTTACGACCGTGCTCCGGGCGGTTCGCTGACCGCCGCCGACTATCTGTTCCTGCCGGAAATGTAGCCAGGCGGGTTATGACGATACCGGTAACGCTTCCTGTGTCGATGTGTCCGTGTCGAACGTCGGTGCCGGTGTGAACGGGGTAACGTCTTTGCTGTAAGGGTTCAGGTTGCGTATCCGGTTCTGAACGTCATCCAGTAACTGATAGCGGCGTTGATACTCCGAACGCTTGCGGCTGGGTAAGTCTGCCATATTCTTTCTCGGGATCGCTGCTGGGATGCGGTAAAGCTGCTGCGGCATTTCAACCGCGTTCACGGCAGCCCAGAATTCACTGTAGCTGGCGAACAGCACTTTCTTTTTACGGAAATAGTAGCGTAGGTTCTGATAGACATGGCTACCGTCGCCGACGGCGAGGATCGTATCAATCTTCAGCGTTTCCGCCAGCGTCAGTAAACATTCCAGCAGCAGACGCTTGGGAAACAGACCGAAGCTGGCCTTGGTCGCCTCCTTGGTGCGCTCCCGCGTATTGTCGTTCCCTTTTCCCTGCAGCCCGCCGATCATGATTGCGTGTCCGTTTTGATGGGGAATCACCGTGAACGACAACGACGCGAGGATGACGCCATTAAAGCGGATGCGTAGTGTCGTTTCGCCCTCTTTGTCATAACGGGAAATGCTGCACAGCAGCGAGAATATCTCGTTGTTTTTGCCGGAAAAACGAGCCAGGCAGTGGTCTCCCATGGTGAGAAACGCCTGCTTTAGAAAGGGATTGCCGATGGTATCGATAAACCGGTAATGATGCCCGATGGCGTCAACGCGATCGGTCGCACGCATACCCGCATGTAAATAAGGGCGATGTATTTTTGTCGGCAGCATAGGCCTGGCTTTTACCGCAGTACGCATTGCCGGAATGGATAAAATATTTTGCAGATGTCGCCGGGTAGTCAATGGCAGTGTTGCCGAGCGCAACAGGAATTTGGCTTTAATATCATTTTTGTGCCAGATTTTTTCTGATAGAAAATGACCCGTGACAAGCTGGCAGAAAAGCGCCAGCGGCGATGTAGTGCTCATTATAGTTTCCTGAATATTCGGTATTGCAAGTCGAAAAATATTTGGCGATGTATCGAGTCAGGAAATTATAATGAGAAAAAATAGTCACAAAATCGTTGTGTGAACATGGTTGAGGGTTGATTGAGGGAAAGTGAAAATAAAAAGAAAAATATAAATTCGTTTCGGGTTTATTTAAAAAGCATTTTTTATTTAAGGATATAATAGAGAGTCTTTATTATTTTTTTTCAGCCATCCTGGTGGTTATTCAACGCCGTTTAACCTATCGGTTTTCTCCCTAAAATTGTATGACATTAAACCAGCGATTTATCTCTGTGCCGTCTGGTAAAAACCCTGTAGCCGTCAGGCGTGCGGAGTCGCCGCATCACTGCGTGGCGCACATCATGTTTAACCTGGCCCTGAAGATTTACGGTGTTGTCTTGTTCAGTGCGTCGGCTGATGGTTTGGCAATTCGAATGATTGAGGTATGTCGCCGCTATGTTTCGTCGCTGACGATAACGCCGTCATGGTCTTTTTATTTCTTGTTGCCTCAACAATAGATGCATGACAAATAGTTAAGGCCCGATAGCCGAAGAGGATAATAAAAAGAGGTTTTACTGACGGGGGATATCGTGTGGTTAATTTTATAGCCGTTGATAAAACGTGCTTTTTATGGTTTTCAATCGATGGTTAATGTATTGAGTTATATTTATTTTAGTGATTAGCAATGAATTAATCTGCATGATTTTATTCTTGTGCCTTATTTCAAAACGTTATTTTTTCCCTGCGTAGCGGTTCTCAGTGCTGGAATATTTATCCTCGACGGGAGGGGGTGTCAGGCTGGCCTCCATTCACCCGGTACGGTGATATAGCCATAGTTATATTGTGAGAATGATGTAAATCAGTTGTTGTTAATCATCTTGTTTTTAATTTTTTGTAATGATAATAATTATTATTAACAACTAAGCGAATCTTGTTTCACATTGCCAGCGGATGGCGCGTTTGATGGAGTTTCTCACATGCATCACGATTACACCCATTATCAACAACTTAAAGCCGCGCACCCACGTAAATATGCCCGCGATTTAGCGCATATGATGGGCGGACGTGAGGCGGAGCTGGCTTTTTTGCGCGTCGGTTATGACGCCTGCCGTCTGTCTGGCGGTGCCGGCGTGTTGCTGGCCACGCTGGAGACCGTGGGGGAAACCAAATCGATTACCCGCAACGAATACGCCGTGCATGAACAAGTCGGTTATTACCGTAATCAGCGGTTTGGCGAACATGCCGGGCTGGTGCTGAACCCGCGCGGACTCGACCTGCGCTGGTTTCCACAGCAGTGGGGCAGCATTTTCGCGCTGACGGAAAATACGGCGCGCGGCGACCGTCACAGCATTCAGTTCTTCGATCTGCACGGCGATGCGGTGCTGAAAGTGTATGCCACGGCGCAGACGGATATGGTCGCCTGGCAGTCGGTGGTAGCGCAATTTACATGGGTGGATAACCCGCCGTTGTCGTTGTCGCCGATTGTTCCTGAGTCGGATAGCGCGCCGGCGGACGTCGCGTTGCTGGAGCGGGAATGGCGGGCGATGACTGACGTCCATGAATTCTTCTCGTTGCTTAAACGCCACCATGTTACGCGCCGGCAGGCGTTTCGGGCGGTGAACGACGACCTGGCCTGTCAGGTGGATAACCGTGCGCTGGCTCGCGTGCTGGCGGCAGCGCAGCAGGACGGGAATGAAATCATGATTTTTGTCGGCAATCGGGGCTGCGTACAGATTTTCACCGGCGTGATTGAGCAAGTGACGCCGATGGAGAATTGGCTCAACGTGTTCAACCGCGACTTCACCCTGCATCTGCTGGAAAGCGCCATTGCCGAAAGCTGGGTCACGCGCAAGCCCACCCAAGACGGTGTAGTGACCAGCCTGGAACTGTTCGCCGCCGATGGTACGCCGATCGCCCAGCTGTTCGGGCAGCGCACAGAGGGCGAGCCGGAACAGACGCGCTGGCGTGAACAGGTCACGGCGCAACGGGCGGTAGGGGAAACGGCATGAAACGTTTTTGGCTGATGTTATTGCTGTTGCCCGGTTCGCTGCTGGCGGCGGAGCGCATCGTCGCCATCGGCGGCGACGTCACCCAGATCGTGTTTGCGCTGGGCGCGGGCGGGCAAGTGGTCGCCCGCGATAGTACCAGCCTGCATCCGGCGTCCGTGAAAACCTTGCCGGATGTGGGGTATATGCGCCAGCTGAATGCGGAGGGCATCTTGTCGATGAAGCCCACGCTGGTACTGGTTAGCGCGTTGGCCCAGCCATCGGCGGCGCTGGAGCAGGTTGCCGGGCGCGGCGTGCGCGTCGTCGCCGTGCCCGCGCCGCAGAGCTTATCCGGCATCAATACCAAGATTACGGCCATTGCCGAGGCGCTGGGCATTGCGGCTAAGGGCCGCGATCTGACGCAACAGCTTGATGCACAGCTGGCGGCGCTGCCTTCCCAACCGTTGCCGACGCGAGTGCTGTTTGTGCTCAGCCATCACGGCATGTCGGCGATGGCGGCCGGGCAAGGTACCGCCGCCGACGCGGCGATTCGCGCCGCCGGGTTGCAGAACGCCATGCAGGACGTCAATCGCTACCAGCCGCTGTCGCAGGAAGGTGTGGTCGCCAGTCAGCCTGATTGGGTGGTGGTGACGACGGACGGTATGCGTTCGCTGGGCGGCGGTGATATCTGGGCATTGCCGGGGCTGGCGATGACGCCGGCGGGACGGCAACACCGTGTGGTGGTGGTGGACGATATGGCGATGCTGGGCTTCAGTCTGGACACGCCCGCAGAGCTGCTGCGCCTGCGTCAAACGGTGGAAGCCGGACAGTGAGAATCAGGCCGGGGATGATGCTGTCTTTGCTGGCCGGCGCGCTGGTGTTGCTGGCGCTGGCGGCGGCGGGCAGCGGAGCGATGCAACTCTCGCCGGCGCTGCTGTTAGCCAGCCCGCTGGACAGCCTGTCGTGGCAGGTGTGGCTGCATATCCGTTTGCCGCGCGTATTGCTGGCGTTACTGGTGGGCATGGCGCTGGCGTTGTCCGGCGCCGCTATGCAGGGGGTGTTTCGTAACCCGCTGGCGGATCCGGGGTTGCTGGGGGTCAGCAGTGGCGCGGCGCTCGGCGTGGCGTTGGCCATTCTATTTCCTGTGGCGCTGCCCGTGCTGATGGCGCTTTATCTGCCGCTGCTGGCGGCGTTTATCGGCGGCCTGTTGGTCATGCTGCTGCTGTTCGTGCTCAGTGTGTCGGGAACACGTTCGCTGGCGCAGTTGCTGTTGGTGGGGATCGCCATCAACGCCGTCTGCACCGCGTTTACCGGCGTGCTTGCCTGGCTGAGTAATGATCAACAACTGCGGCAATTGTCGCTGTGGGGCATGGGAAGTCTGGGGCAGGCGCAGTGGCCGACGGTGATCGCGGTGGCGTCGCTGGTGGTGCCGGTCTGTGCGTGGCTGCACCGGCTGGCGCAACCGCTCAATCTGTTGCAACTGGGGGAGGAAGAGGCGCACTACCTTGGCGTGGATGTGCGTCGCACCCGGCGTCGGATTGTCATCCTGGGCGCATTGCTGGTGGCGGCGGCGGTATCGGTGAGCGGCATTATCGGTTTTGTCGGGCTGGTGACGCCGCATCTGATGCGTATCACGCTGGGTGTGGATCACCGCTGGCTGTTACCCGGTTCTGCGTTGGGCGGCGCATTCTTGCTGCTGTTGGCGGATACGCTGGCGCGGACTCTGGCGGCGCCGGCGGAAATGCCGGTCGGGTTGTTGACCAGCCTGGTCGGCGGCCCCTGGTTTTATGGCTGATACTGAGGCGGCGCCATGGCTGAGATCGCTACGGGCACGCTGATCGCCAGCCATCTCGGCTACCAACTGGCCGAGCGTGTTCTGATTGATGATGTGTCCCTGACGCTGGCGCCGGGCGAGCTGGTGGCGTTGATCGGGCCGAACGGCGCCGGCAAATCGACGTTGCTGCGGTTGCTGACCGGCTATTTCACGCCTCAACGGGGTGACTGTCGGTTGTTGAACCGCCCGTTATCCGATTGGCCCCCGGCCTGCTGGCGCGTCAACGGGCGGTGATGCGTCAGGAAAATACGCTGACGGCGCCGTTTTCCGTCGCCGAAGTTGTGGCGATGGGTCGCTCGCCCTGGTCGTCCCGGCCGGATCCGCGCTCGCTTGACGCGGTGCTTGACCTGACGGATTGCACGCATCTGCGTAACCGCATCTATCCGCAACTGTCCGGCGGCGAGCAGCAGCGGGTGCGTCTGGCGCAGGCGTTGGCGCAGCTGTGGCACGACGATGGGCCGCGCGGGTGGTTGTTTCTGGATGAACCGACCTCGGCGCTGGATCTCTATCACCAGCAGCAATTGCTGCGCCTGCTCAGATCGCTGACGGCACCGGGCCGGCTGGCGGTGTGCTGCGTGTTGCACGATCTGAATCTGGCATCCCTGTGGGCTGACCGCGTGCTGGTGCTATGCCATGGGCGCAAGGCGGCGGAAGGCGCGCCGGCCGAGGTGCTGGATGCGGCGTCTATCGCGCGTTGGTATCAGGCGGATGTACTGGTCGGCCAGCATGCCGAAGCGGCGGTGCCGCAGATTGTATTGCGTCGCTGATGATGGCGACGTGTTCAGGGATGAACCTTGGTCTGCTTTGGCGGACGAACCATAACAATAGACCTGAAAGAGAAATACCGATCGGCTGTCAGGCCCGTGCGTCTTAGGTATCGCGGCAGGGTGGTCGGGGTTGGCTCCGAACGGGCGAAACAGACTGAAAAGTAATGCTGGGCAGGAAGATAACGACAACTATTTATCGAGGTTGCAGTATGTTCTTGCATCGAAACACAGAAACACATCGCACCGGCCTGAGCCGGATTATTCTGACCGGCGTGTTGTCCGGTCTGGCCTGCCAAACATTGGCGGCAGAGACATCCACCGCAGAGGAAACCACCAGGAAAACGGAAAAGTCCGCCGCCGATAAATCTCAGCCAACGGGCGATCAGATTACCGTCTTATCGCCCAGGGTGAAAAAGCCCGGCACCACCATTACGGTGACAGAGGAAGAGATCCGCAAAAACGGCGGCAACGATTTCGGTTCCGTTATGCGTTATCAGCCGCTGGTCGGGACGACCGGCTCCAGTGGTGGTTCCGGTTCCGGCAAGAGCGGTTTCGATCGCAGCGGTTATACCGGCTACAACATCCGCGGACTGGAGAGCAACCGGGTGGCGATCGACGTGGACGGTATTCCGTTGCCGAACGCGACCAGCCGTGGCTATGCCGGACGCGCCGGGCTTGGCACCTTCGGTATCGGCCGCGACTACATCGACCCTTACATGTATGGATTGATCAGTATCGATGCCGGCGCCACGCCGGTTGAACGGGCGAACAACGCCATCGGCGGCGCGGTGTCTTTCCGCCCTAAATCACCGGATCAGTATCTCTCGGCGCAGAAAACCCACTATTTCGGCTACCAGAGCGGTTATGACTCCGCCAATCGCAGCTGGCAGAATGGCGTCACTGTCGCCGGCGGCGATAAGACATTGCGCGGTATTGTGGCGATCAGTCGTCGCGACGGCCAGGAAACCCGTACCAACAGCGATGCGTTGTCGGCCTATCCCATGAACTGGCACTCTACCGCGGTCATGACGTCGGCCATCTGGCAGCCGAATGATCAGCACCGTTTCACCGGTACGCTGGATTACTACGACAAAACCACCCATACCCACTATGACGGCTGGAACTCCAGCGGCAACGCCATCGTCGGCACGTCGCACCAGGAGAGTGATACCCAGCGTTGGAGCATGAACCTGCGCCACAGCTGGACGGCGGCGGCCAGCGGCGGCCTGGTGGATGCGGTGGATTCAAGGGTGTATTTCCAGCGTTCCAAAGCGCAGGACGAGACCTATCTGCCGCAGGACAGCGGCAGCATGTATACCACCTACTCGGATTACAATGTTAAGACCTTCGGTGTCGAAACCAGCCTGCTGAAAGAGTGGGGCATGCATCAGTTCACCTGGGGCTTTAACGCTCAACAGTCCAACACTGAGCGCCCGTTCCATCAGGCGCCGACGCAAACCTACGCCAACGCGATCATGCAGCCGGAAGCGGACAGCCGCAGCTACAGCCTGGGCGGCTTTGCGCAGGATAAAATGGATTTCGAGGTGGCAGGCAAAACGCTGTCCGTCACGCCGGGCGTGCGAGTGGCTTACCAGAATACCAAACCGCGTAATCTCTCCAGCCTGAGCGCGGGCAGCAGCGTGATTGACAGCGACGATGTGACGGCGTTGTACGATAAGACGAACAGCGATACGCAGGTATTGCCGTCGCTGAGTTTGCAGTATGAGCTGGCGCCGCGTCTGAGCACCTATCTGCAGTACCGCCGCGGCGCGCAGTTCCCGGATGCCGGCCAGCTGTACGGATCCTGGGGGTTGGGATCCAACTATGCCGGGCGCGCCCAGTACGCGCTGATTGGCAACACCTCGCTGAAAACCGAAACCAGTGATAACTACGAATGGGGCCTGAAAGGCGATATTACCGAAGGCGTGGCCTTCCGTTCCGCGCTGTTCTACAACAACTATCGTGATTTTATCGCTTATACCCGTTACACCCGCGCCGCCAATCCGGAGCGGTTTACCACTGTTCCGAGCAACATCTACACCGCTTATCAGGCGGAAAACCGCGACAAAGCCTATATTTACGGCGCCGAATTCAGCAGCCGTATTCAGTGGGGAACGTGGTTCAACACCTTGAACGGGGTGAGCACCACGCTGGCGGTGGGCTATAGCGAAGGCAAGTCGAAATCCAGCTATCTGGGCGATCGCTATGTGGATCTGGACAGCGTGGCGCCGGTGAAAGCAGTGATCGGTTTGGCATGGGACGACCCTGAAAAACGCTACGGCGCAGCGGTTAACGCCACCTTCCAGAAAGGTAAACAGGCCACGGCGACCAACCGCCAAAGCTACAGCAACAGCGGTACGGCGCTGACGGACTCGTCGTCCAGCTACCTGCGTATTCCCGGTTACGGGCTGGTGGATCTGACCGCCTACTGGCAGGTGCTGCCTCACGTTAGGTTGAACGGCGGCGTGTATAACCTGACCGATCGCAAATACTGGGATTATCTCAGCAGCCGTCAGTTGACGCTGGCGACCAATCAGGATCTCTACAACAAGGAGCTGGCGGTGATGCCGGGACGAACCTTCCAACTGGGCGTGAATGTGGAGTTCTGATTGTCGGGCGTGACGTCACCGCCGGCGTAAAATGAAAAACGGAGCGGGGTGCCTGCAACCTTGCTCCGTTGTCGTTTGTACCAGCCTGACGGTGGCTGAATGGATTAACGCAGGTAGGCGTTATACATCCAGATCTGTTTTTCCTGTTCCTGAATGTAATCGGTCATCAGTGAGGCGGTGCCTTCATCGCCGGCTTCCGCCGCCAGCGGCAGAATTTCACGCTGTTGTTGCAACAAGGCGGCATAACCGGCCAGCAGCCCTTCCAGCGTGGATTTCCCGTCGGTGACGTTGACGTCTTCCTTGATATCGGCCACGTTCAGATAATCGCTATAAGCGTGTAACGGCTGCCCGCCCAGGGCCAAAATTCTTTCCGCCAGCTCGTCGATTTTCAGCAACAGATCGTTGTAGATCTCTTCAAACTTGGCATGCAGTTCAAAGAAGGCGGCGCCGGAAATGTTCCAGTGATAACCGCGTACATTCATATAGAGAATCTGGTAATTCGCCAACAGCTTGTTCAGCTTGCCGGAAATCTTTTCTGATAGCTGAACATCAAGGCCGATTGGGCTTTTTTTCTTCTTACTGCCAGACATATATGTTCTCCTCATCAGTGAGTATTACCGGGCCGCATGTCAATGTGGGACAGTTTCAGGCATGGCGGCCTAACGTGTAAACCTAACTCTGTCGGTCATAAGGCCGGGTGACAACATCATGATCTTGATGTAAATCCGTTATCAGCGCAAAGACAATGATTTTTTACTGTCATGAATCAGGTTGTATGACGTCATTATACGTAGCGATACGGAGAATGGCTGTTTGCGAATACCTGTTATAGCGATTTGCGGTGGTTATCATACCCACAGCCAATGTAAGCCTATGCCTGTTGATGGTGGGGGGCATCTGGCGGCTCATGGTTTCAGGCAACAGGTTCTCCGCCCGCGTGGATACGGGCGGAGGCTGTACTTAACGGAATGGCGGTTCGTTGAAGGTGCGCAGTTTACGAGAGTGGAGATGTTCAGCTTCGGCACGCAACAGATCCACCGCGCAGATGCCGATTTGCAGATGCTCGGAAATCGCGCCTTCGTAGAAACGGTTGGCTTGCCCCGGTAGTTTGATTTCACCGTGCAACGGTTTGTCGGACACGCACAGCAGCGTTCCATAGGGGACGCGAAAGCGATAACCCTGCGCGGCGATAGTGGCGCTTTCCATATCCACGGCGACCGCACGACTCAGATTAAAGCGCAGCGCCGATGCGGAGTAGCGCAACTCCCAATTGCGATCATCCGTGGTGACGACGGTACCGGTACGAAGACGCTGTTTCACCTCTTCCCCCGGCATGCCGCTGACTTTTTTGGTGGCGTCATACAATGCTCGCTGCACTTCGGCAATGCTGGGGATCGGAATGTCCGGCGGCAGCACCGTATCCAGCACATGATCGTCGCGCAGATAGGCATGCGCCAGCACGTAATCGCCGATGGACTGACTTTCCCGCAGCCCGCCGCAGTGGCCGATCATCAGCCAGGCGTGTGGACGCAATACGGCCAGGTGATCGCAAATCGTCTTGGCATTCGATGGCCCGACGCCGATATTGACCAGCGTGATGCCCCGTCCCTCGCGAGAAATAAGGTGGTAGGCCGGCATTTGATGATTTTTCCATGCCAGGTCGGACACGGCGCGTTCGGGAAAGGCGGTATCCGCCGTGACGATCGTACCGCCCGCGCACGCCAGCGCTTCATACGGGCTGGCGGGGTCGACAATCTGGTCACAGGCCCAGCGAACGAATTCATCCACGTAGCGGGTGTAATTGGTAAAGAGTACGAACGGTTGAAAGTGTTCGGCCTGAGTGCCGGTGTAGTGGCGCAGCCGCGCCAGCGAAAAGTCAGTCCGCAATGCATCAAAATGGGACAACGGATAATGCTCGCTATCCGGCAACAAGCCGTCGGCGGTTTCATCGCCGATCAGCGACAGTTCGGTGGTGGGGAAATGCTGTGCCAGTCCGACGCTCATGGTGCGGTTCAACCCGAGATTAGCCCCGTCGATCACGTAGGGATAAGGGATTTCCTTATCGGAAGGAACCACTTCGATAACCGCCGAATATTCACTCTCCAGAATCGCCAATTGTTCGGCCAGATAGGCTCGGAACAACGCCGGACGAGTGATGGTCGTGCTGTAACTGCCGCCGTGGGTCAGTCTGCCGTAGGCCCGGGTCTTGTTATGTTTCTGGGATTGTCCATCCCAACTGATGCGCAATTCCGGGTAGACGAACAGCCCTTTGGCGCGGGCGGCTTCATCCGGCAACGAGCCGTCGGTGATAAAGGCGCTGATGGCGGCGCGCAGCGCGGTGACGGCATTGTCATAGAGCGCTTCCAGTTTATCGATCGCCTGGCTGGCGGAAAGACCGGCTCCGGGTACGTAACTCATCTTTTCTCCTTGGTGGGGTTTCGACGGGACTCAGCCTAATGCAGTAGTGTGACACAGGGGCGATGCAGGGACGATAAGAAACATGATTTATCCGACGATACCGCAACGTATGGGCCTGACGGGTCTCCGCCAATTGGGATGAGTAAGCATTATCGTTCTGCTCTCGCGCCATGCTCATCCATTCAGCAGGCGGATCCGGTTATGAGTTATGCAGAGCGGTGATTTCACTCTGTTTGGCCGGTGACGTAGAGTAAGTTATCGATAAAACGGTGTGCGTGTGGTGTATGTTCTTGCCGGCTCGCATAACGAAGGGGTAGGACGATTATGAGCATTCCTCCGGCGTTGCTGGAACAGGCCGTCAGGTGGCGGCGTCAACTGCATTCCTGTCCTGAACTCGGCTATCAGGAACATCAAACATCACGCATGGTGGCGGAATTACTGACGAGCTTCGGTTTACAGGTGCATACCGGGTTAGCGGGTACTGGCGTCGTTGGCACGCTGAAAAATGGCGACGGGCCAGCCATAGGGTTGCGTGCGGATATGGACGCCCTGCCCGTGACGGAACGGGGGCATTGCGAACATAAATCCCTGCATGATGGCGTGATGCATGCCTGCGGACACGATGGTCATACCGCCATTCTGCTGGCAACCGCGCGTCATCTTGGTCAACAGCCTCATTTCAACGGTACGGTGCATTTCGTTTTTCAACCCGCTGAAGAAAATCTGGGCGGCGCCCGTCGGATGGTGGAAGACGGGTTATTCCAGCATTTCCCGATGGAAAGTATCTACGCGCTGCATAACTGGCCGGGGCTGCCCGCCGGGCATGTCGGCGTGAGCGAAGGGGCGATAATGGCGTCGCTGGATTCTTTTGAAATCGAGCTGACCGGGAAGAGTTGTCATGCCGCTATGCCGGAAAGCGGCGCGGATCCTATCGTCGCCGCATCGCAACTGGTGCTGTCGCTGCAAACCATTACCTCCCGATGTTTGTCGCCGCAATCCTCGGCGGTGGTCAGCGTGACGCAGATTATCGGCGGTGAAGCTATCAATGTTATTCCTGAAAAAGTGATCTTGCGCGGTACGCTCCGATGCCTGCAGGCCGACGTGCGGGAGCGGGTAAAAACCCTGATCGATCAGTTCGTCGCTCAGTTGCCGGTGGTGTTTGGCGTCAGGGGGGAAATCCGCTATTTCCCCGGTTATCCGGTCACGATGAATACCCCATCCGCCGCACTGGCCGTCAGTGATGTCGCCCGGGCGCTTCTGGGCGATGATCGCGTACATTGGCAGGTTAAACCTTCAATGGCATCGGAGGATTTTGCCTGCATGCTGGAGCATTGTCCTGGCGCCTATTTCTGGTTGGGGGCTGATGGTCTGGCGCCTTCCCGTCCTTTGCATAACGCATTCTATGATTTCAATGATGAACTGCTCGAAACAGGCGTTCAGTTATGGAGTGCATTGGTGGCGCGTTTGTTGCCCATTTCACTGTAACCCGCTGTTTACGTTTAGTCAGATATTGGTGAATGTCGCAAAACGGAGAGATAGTTGAGTCGAGGTGTTTAGCACAAGCTATATTGCCATCCGTACAGAGTTACGTGTTTGGGATGATCGGTATTCTGATGCGCGGTTGAAATCGCGGTGATGAGATTGCATCGGGCATCAGCAATATCGATGATGCAACGGGAAGAAACGGATGCGCAGTAATGCGTTGATTGGATAACGGAGCAGGAAGGAAGCACCATGAAAAGGATCTGGTTGAGCGCCTTGAGTGTGGGCATGGTGACGCTGTCATCTTATGCGGATGTTCCGCCGCCTTATAAGGTGGTGGATGGGAAGGTGGCGTTGCAGATTTCGGTGAATGTGCCCGCGCTGGTGTTGCCGGGGGCAACGCCGGAGAATTTCCGGGTGTTGCAGAAGAGTCGGGGCATGATCCTGGCTGCGTCGGGCAACAATTTTTACTGCAACCAGCGGCAACTGCCCGCCGGTTTTAATGCGGAAAGCGCCAGGATCCGCGGTGAGTTCTTCCTGGTGTCGAATGTCGGTTCCTACCTCAGTTGCGAACGCATGAATCACGATATTGACGCCGATACCTTTCAGGCGCTGGATTTCCCCTTCTTCCGCGATCGCACCCATGTCTGGCTGCCGGACGGCGAGAAGCTGGAGGGCGTGGACGCCGAGAGTTTCAAATCGATAGGTCGTAGTCAGGCGTTCGACAAGAAAAATTACTATTACGCTGAGCGGGAAATCACCGTGACTCCCTACAGCAAGAAAGTCGCTGCGTTCGGCAATTGCTTCGGCTGGGCGTCGGTTGACGGCGTGGCGTTCTTTCGCGGGGAGTCGCGCAAGGATGTGGATGTCGCCAGCTTTCGTTGCCTGACGTTCAACGCGGCACTGGATAAACAGAAATTCTATGTGTTCGATCGTGTTTATCCCGGCTTACCGGCAGGGGTGAACGTTGACGATATCAAGGTTGTCCGTGGCACGGACAAACTGGTGACGGACGGCAAGCGCGTCTGGTTTCTGGGCGTGGAGCCGGTGCTGTTGTCAGGCCTGAAGTCTGACGATGTTAAACTGAAGCCGGAGCTTAATGGCTATACCATCAGTGATGGAACAACCCGCTGGCAATGCGGTAAGGTCAAAATCGGCGACAATCCACTGTGCAGCAAAGGGTGAGATTGGGCCGCCGTTCCCATTAGCGTAATCCTATCGCTGACGGCAACAAATAGATTAAGGGGGGGAGGCGCTAACGGGCCTCCCCCTTGCATTATCTATCCGATGGATAGGTGTGGCGATTTTAGATAAACGATGGAAAGAAAACGGTATGTCGTTTATCCAGCCGTTTGAGCCTGCACCATGCCGACGTAGATCTCACGCAATTGACGCGCCAACGGGCCGGGACGCCCATCGCCGATCGTGACGCCGTCAATCTCTACAACTGGCCAGACAAAGGTGGTGGCGGAGCTGATAAAGGCTTCTTTGGCGTGGCGGGCTTCTTCTGGTGTAAAGGCGCGTTCTTCAATCACCAGGTTGTGCTGCGCCGCCAGTTTCAGCAGGCCGGCACGGGTGATGCCGTGCAGGATGTCGTTGCTGAGCGGACGGGTAATGACGTGGTTGTTGGCGTCGACAATGTAGCAGTTGCTGGAGCTGCCTTCCGTCACCAGGCCATTTTCAACCAGCCAGGCGTCGTCGGCGCCTTTTTCGTGCGCCCATTCCTTCGCCATGCAGGCCATCAGCAGGCTGACGGTTTTGATATCCCGTCGGTGCCAACGCAGATCCGGGCAGGTAATGACCTTGATACCTTTCTCGGCGCAGGGGTGATGGATCACCGGCCGTGCCTGTGTAAACAAGATCAGCGTCGGTTCGGCGTCGGCGGGAAACGCAAAGTCGCGATCACCGGTGCTGCCCCGGCTAAGTTGCAGGTAGATGCCACCTTCCTGAAGTTGGTTTTTTCTATCAGCGCGAGGTGGATCTCTCGCAATGCTTCAATGCTGACCGGCAGACGCAGGTTCAGCTCGCGGCAGGAACGCGCCAGCCGCGCCATATGCCCGTCGTATTCCGCCAGCCGGCCGTTGACGACGGCCGTCACTTCATACACCGCATCGGCGAACAGAAAACCGCGATCGAACACGGAGACTTTGGCGGCTTCTTCAGGCAGATATTGCCCGTTAACATAAACAGTACGAGACATCACGCTACTCCTGTTAAACATGTGCGGGACTGACCCTGGCCCCATAAGCCGTTTTCCGGCAGGTACAATTGGCTATCGCGCCATTCGAGCCCACCGACGCGATCGTCCTGCAATAGCAATGGGCCGTCGAGGTCGACCACGTCAGCGCCTTGGGCCACCAGCGTGGCAGGCGCCATCGACAGCGAGGTGCTGACCATGCATCCCACCATGATTTTCAACCCCTGGGCGTGTGCGGCATGGCGCAAATGCAGGGCTTCGGTTAGCCCGCCGCTTTTATCCAGCTTGATGTTGATCATGTCATAGCGTGCGGCAAGCCCAGCCAGTGATCGGCGATCATGGCAGGATTCATCCGCACAGATGGGAATCGGACGCGGCAACGACGCCAGCGCCGCATCTTCGCGGGCGGGTAGCGGCTGTTCAATCATGGCGACGCCCAGCCGCAGCAGTTCCGGTACCAGTCTCTGATAAAGTGCGGCGTCCCAACCTTCGTTGGCGTCGACGATCAACCGCGATTCAGGCGCCCAGCGGCGTACAGCGGCTACGCGATCGATATCCTGTTCGTCCGCCAGCTTGAGTTTGAGCAATGGGCGGTAAGCATTGCGTTGTGCGGATTGCGCCATACGCTCCGGGGTGTCCAGCGACAGCGTATAAGCGCTGACGAGCGGCGTCGGGCGCGGTAATCCGGCCAACTGCCACACCGGTTTGCCCTGCTGCCGACTGGCCAAATCCCAGTAGGCGCAGTCCAGCGCATTGCGTGCGGCGCCCGGGGGCAGCGCGTCCTGCAAAGTTTCTCGCGTCATCCCTTGTCGTATCGCGTCGGCTACGCTGTGCAATTGAGCTTCAACATTGCTGATGTTTTCGCCATACCGGGCATAGGGAACGCTTTCGCCATGTCCGACGTGATTGCCGTCGCTCAGGGTGACTTTAATCACCTCCGCATGGGTTTTGCTGCCGCGCGATATGGTGAACGTTTCCCGCAGGGCCCAACTTTCGTGGGTGAAAATCAGTTCCGCCATGCCGAATTCCTCAGAGTTGGTCGACGATGCGCCCAACGCCCTGACGGAACGGATCCACCACGGGTAGGCCAAGTTGTTGTTCCAGTTTCGTCATATAAGACAGCGCATCGGCTTCAATCAGATGAGCGCTATTGATGGATACGCCGACGAAACGAGCGTGAGGGTTGGTCAGGCGCGCCATGGCCAGATTAAGGTCGATGCAGGCTTGCAGATCCGGCAGCGGATAATCGACGCCGCGCATGTGGGTGCGGGTAGGTTCGTGGCACAGCACCAGGGCGTCCGGCTGCGCGCCGTGGATGATCCCGGTGGTGACGCCGGCGAACGACGGGTGGAACAGCGAACCCTGGCCTTCAATCACGTCCCAGTGATCGGCATCGTTATCCGGTGCTAAGGTTTCCACCGCGCCGGCGATGAAATCGGAAACCACGGCATCGATACTGACGCCCGCGCCGGAGATCAGGATCCCGGTCTGACCGGTGGCGCGGAATGTGGCTTTTCGGTTACGCGACAGCAGTTCTTTTTCAATTGCCAGCGCGGTGTACATTTTGCCGCAGGAACAGTCGGTGCCGACCGGCAACAGGCGTTTGCCGCTACGTTTACGTCCGCTGGCTACCGGATAGGTTTGCGTTGGATGGCGCACATCGAACAGCGAACGCCCCAGGCGGGCTGCCAGCTCGCTCAGTTCCGGCACGTCGGCCAGTTTATTGTGCAGGCCTGCCGCCAAATCCATGCCGCATTCCAGCGCTTGGCGCAGAACGGCGATCCAGGCTTCGGAGATGATGCCGCCGCGGTTGGCGACGCCGATGACCAATGTTTGCGCGCCGGCGGCGCGGGCGGCGGGGATGTCCAAATCCGGCAAATCGCAATCGGCATGGCAACCTGGCATACGGTATTGACCGACGCAATATTCCGGATGCCATTGTTTAATACCAATTGCCACCTTGGCGGCCAGTTGGTCATGAGCGTCACCTAAAAACAACAAATAAGGTTTTTTAATATTCATTACATTCTCCATTCCTGAAATAAAACTCAAGACAATAGGCCGCCGTATCGCTAATTATGCGACGATGAAATAACAGGGTTGATGGCGAACAATAAAATCAGATCGTCATCACAGTGGAATCACACTGAATTGTGTTGTGTTTGATATTACCAAGCAGTGTTATGTTGTCAATATTAGTAAAAAATAAGAATTTTATGCCAGTGTTTTGCCTTTTTGATGTTGTTGTATGGCGGTTTATTGATTGTGTTAGAAATAAAAAACTAAAAAAAGTTAAAAAATGAATATGTGCCGACTTTTATAAATCATGACATGCTCTGGTAATAAAAAAGTCTTATACGTGCAGCCTTTGCATTATTTTGGTGCTATTGCACGGTGTAATAATCATGGCAGAGATAATTATTGTTAAATGTTAATGCAATAATAATAAGGCTTGATGAGTGCGTTAATAAAGCGCGCTTTTTCGATGCATCAACGAGTTTTCCGGCGGAGGGCGTATCGCATTATGCCCTGAAAAAGGGCAAGGCCGACAGATGGACGAAATGCGAACTCGTATGTGGTGAGGTGAGGGGTTTTTAGCTATTATGCTTACAAAAGTGAGATTATTAAGAATGAAACGGGGTTTTATTCTGATAATTTGCTCTAAAATTAGAGTTTAATTTGTTAATTAGTTGTTTTTAGAGCTGTTTTTCCGAGAGTGGATATGCCATCGAATAATCCTCCCCCTATGCATGTTAGCCGCTTTTTGCTCCTGTTCCGGCGTTTTTCGTCACCGGGCATCACCATGATGGGATTTTTAGTGATGTTGGGGCTGATATTCTGCGTCACCAGCGTCTGGAACTTCTGGACTTCTTATCTGCACCGTCTGGATGAAGCAGAAGATAATGTGATCAACTTATCATTCGCGATGTCGCGTCAGGCCGAGGATACCTTCGTCCCAGTCGAAGTCGCCATTGACGATATGCTACGGGAGTTTGCACAGACCGGAATGCTGGACTCCAGCAAAGTGCGAAGCGTTCTCGATACCCATCGGGCGGTGCTACCACAATTGGTGGGGTTTTATTTGTTTGATGAAAGAGGAAATCTGGTTTCCTCCACCGCCAAAGGGCCGCTCTATATTTATAATGCAGGACGAAGAGAATATTTTCTTTGGCTCAAAGAACATAATACGTCGGCATTATATATTAGTCGGGTCAGTACCAGTTCAACGACCGGGCGGCATATTATTCCTGTGGCGAAAAGATTGACTGGCGAAAATGGCGAATTCAAAGGTATTTTTCTGGCGACCATCGATCATAATTATTTCGGTAATTTTTATCGTTATTTTACGCTCGACTATAACAGCGTGTTATCACTGATGAATGCCGATGCCCACGCTATTTTTATCTATCCCGATCCGGCCTCCTATATTAATGACGACTTTACGACCGGCGGATTGTTTGACCAGCAACGTCAGCAACTCGCCAGCGGTAGCGGAACCTGGCGTACCACGCTGGATAATAAAGTGCGCATTGTGGGGTATGTCAGGCTTAAACGTTATCCGCTGGTGGTGGCGGCCAGTGTGGAAAAAGCTGCGGTACAACGACGCTGGCTGATGGAAAATCTCCCGGCGATGCTGCTGAATGTGTTTGTGCTGTTTCCCATACTTTTTATGGGGGCGCTGGTGCTGAAACAGATCCGGCTGACGGTCAGAAATAAGGACGTATTGACACGTTTACACCAGGAGGAAACCGATAAAAATCGGGTTTTGCAAAAGCTGGCGTTGGTTGACCCGTTAACCAGGCTGGCGAATCGGCGTCGCTTCGACAGCTATCTGGAGCAATCACTGGAAAAAATGCGTGACGAAGGCAAGGTGTTGTCGCTGATTATGATGGATGTGGATTTCTTCAAATATTTTAACGACACCTATGGGCATGTACGGGGCGATCGCTGTCTGTCGCAGATCGGCAGTGTGCTGTTGGGAAGAGTCTGGCCATCCGGTGCGCTGCCGGCCCGCTATGGCGGCGAGGAGTTCGCGGTGATCCTACCCAATGTGACCGGCGAGCAGGCGGAGTTGCTGGGTGCACAGGTGGTTGAGGCGATAAGGGCATGCGCAATTCCGCATCAAGAGTCCTTGCTGCCGGATCACATTGTCACAGTGAGTGTCGGCGTTTACTCCTTTTCCAGCGCCAACCCCTGTGATGTGCAGCGTCTTAAGGATGGCGCTGATCAGGCCTTGTATCTGGCCAAGAAAAAAGGACGCAATCAGTGTGTAAGGTTGTAGTCTGCGCGGCGCCGAACGACGGCCGTCAGCCCGCCAGTAGGGTGCGGCAGGCTTCCCGCGTATTTTCCAGCGCGTCCCGGATAGCCGGCAGCCGCGCCTCGAAACGGTAGGACGGGACGACGACGGAAATGGCGTGCGTCTGTTTGCCTGGAACCACTAACGGAATACCGATCGCACAGACGCCTTCGGCATGTTCCTGACGATCAATCGCGACGCCGGTTGCGCGGATCTGGTGAATTTCCTCCAACAACGGGTCGATGCCGGTGATGGTATTTTCCGTCAACGCCGACAAATCATTATTCACCAACCGGACGATCTCCTCATCAGTCATCAGCGACAGCATGGCCTTGCCGTTCGCCATCGCATACATCGGTTTTAGCCGGTCGTACACCGGCACGACCCTGACGGCCTGATCGCAAATAATACGATCGAGAAAAAGCACCTCCCGGCCGTGAAAAGTGGAAATATCGACGGTTTCCCGCGTGCTTTCAAACAGCTTCTCCAACGGATGCCGCAAACGCGCCGCCACGTTGGAATAGGCGTTCTGGGCCAGTTCACTGATGCCCCAACCCAGCCTGACGCCGCAAACGCCGGTTTCCACCAGATTTTCCTCCGCCAGCGTATCGATAATGCGCTGAACGGTGGAGCGGGGAAGATCGGCCTGCCGCGCCAGATCTCCAAGGCTCATCCCTTGACTGCCTAGTAGTCGCAGTATTTTTACGGCCTTCGAGATAACCTGAATACCCCCTGATTTTTGCATGACTCATCGGTCCTGTATCGTATGGTGGCCAAACTTGTATTGCATTTTGGGCGGCGTATGATGCTAGACATCTTTGACACCATTGGCAACGTCAAGGATGCCGATCCGATCGCAATGGTTGCGATGGTATATACAATGGTCTTGCCCGGTATGACAGACTGTCCCCTCGGGTTTGGGCTCCTTATTTTGCGGGAGACCGCCTGCTGTATGCCGGGATTTATTCACGGAGGTCATCATGGGATATGCAACAACAAATCCATATACTGGAGAACAGATAAAGACTTTCCCCAATGCTACGGATAGCGAAGTTGCTGAATCAATAACCAATGCGCACAATGCGTTTTTGTCCTGGCGGCAAACCGGGTTTGCCGAACGTGGCGCCATCTTGCAGAAGGCTGCCGATATCCTGCGACAAAACGCGGACGAGTTTGCCCGATTCCTGACGCTGGAGATGGGCAAATTGTTGTCTGAAGCGCGTGCCGAGGTGGAATTGTCGGCGCAGATTTTCGAATACTATGTTCACAATGCTGAACGGTTGCTGGCGCCGGAGGCGCTTCCCACCGCGGATAAGCACGCCACATCACACATTGTCCATGAACCTCTCGGTGTGCTGCTGGCGATTGAACCCTGGAACTTCCCCTACTATCAGATCGCCCGCATTATTGCGCCGCAGTTGTCCGCGGGTAACACCATTCTGCTCAAGCATGCGTCCAACGTGCCGCAAAGCGCCGCCCGTTTTGAACGGCTGATGGCGGATGCCGGCCTGCCCGCCGGTTGCTTCAAAAACCTGTACGCGACGCGCCAGCAGATTGAGACCATCCTGCATGATCCGCGTGTGCATGGGGTTGCACTGACCGGTTCCGAAGCCGCAGGCGCGATTGTCGCCCAACAGGCGGCGGCGGCGTTGAAGAAGTCCACACTGGAGCTGGGCGGCGCCGATGCGTTCTTGGTGCTGGCGGATGCAGATCTGGAAAAAACGGCGAAATGGGCGGTATTCGGCCGTCACTGGAATGCCGGTCAGGTTTGCGTATCGTCCAAGCGGATGATCATCGTCGATAAAATCTATGACGCCTTTCTGGAACGCTATACCCAGGGCGTTGCCGCTCTGCGTACCGGCGACCCGATGAGCGAGGAAACCACGCTGGCGCCGTTGTCCTCTCAGGCCGCGGCGGATGAAGTGAAGGAAAAATCCAACTGGCGGTGCAGCATGGCGCCACTGCGGTAGAGGTGGGGCCGAAAGTGCCGGAACGGGGCGCATTCGTACAACCGACCATTCTGACCAACGTGACGCCGGACAACCCGGCCTACCATATGGAGTTTTTTGGTCCGGTTTCCATGCTGTTCCGCGCTAAAGATGAAGATGATGCGGTACGTATCGCCAACGATTCGCCCTTTGGTCTGGGCGGTTCGGTGTTTACCGGCAACCCCGCGCACGGTGCTGAAGTGGCGTCGCGTTTGTCCACCGGTATGGTCTATGTCAACCATCCGACCCGGGTGAAAGCGGATTTGCCGTTCGGCGGGATCCGTCGTTCCGGCTATGGGCGGGAATTAACCTGGCTCGGTATTAAAGAGTTCGTTAACCACAAACTGATCTCGGTGGTGGATATCGATACCGGCTTCTAAGTTCGCTGTGTCACACCCATCAGGCATCCGTCATCGGGTGCCTGTTTATTTCGTCAGTCGCGCGTTATCACTCGGCAAACGGATAAGGGATACCTGCATTGATGGGCGTGACTGATTACGCCGCAGACTCGTGTTCCATCATATGGAAGCGGTTTTTGCCGCTCTTTTTAGCGGCGTAGAGCGCTTGATCCGCGCTATTCAGCCAACTTTGCGGGGTGGCGGCGTGTTCGGCTCTGGCGATGCCGATACTGATGGTGCAACAGAAGGTCGGGTCGGCGGGCAGGCGAATGGTCGCCACTTTGGCATGAAGTTGGTGAGCCGTCATCGTGACGATTTTATCCGTGCTGTTTTGGATAATGATGCCTAACTCATCACCGCCGAATCTGGCGGGCACATCATATTTCCCGGCGATGTTGCGCAATACCACGGAAATTTCGGTCAGCAGGTAATCCCCCGCTTCATGGCCGTAACTGTCGTTGACGTACTTGAAATGATCAACATCAATCAGCATCAGGTACGCATGGCTTTCACCGCGTTGTGTCCGCAGAAACTCTTTGTCGAGGCGCTGTTCGAATAACCGCCGATTGGGAATGCTGAGGTAGGGATCCATCAGGGTAATACGTTCCAGCTCCCGGCTTTTTTCACGCAGCCGTGCCGCCAACTGATAAGACACCACGCTGAGCGTGATCATGTAAATGGTGGATAGCGGCAGCGTCAACCAGAGCGTGCGTTCAGACAATACCGTGTAATGCTCGAAGCGCAGCAATGTCCAGACCAGGATAAAGGAAACGAAAGAGGCGACGGTCGACATACGCAGCAGCTTCCAGCCCCCGGCGGCGTAACGGTCGGCGATCAGAATAGAGATGATGATCGCCGATGGAAGCGGGCACACCCCCATCAAGGCGACCCAGGCGCCGCCGAAAGCGGTATCCAGCGTCATATTAATAAATTCGGCTTTTACCGGATCCCGTGCGTGCGAGGAGACGGCATAGGCAATATGCGGCCAGACGAAAGCATTGAGCACCAGCAGCAAGAACAGCGGCCAACTGCGGGATAATTCATACAGTACGGAAGCGATGGGGAAAAAGCACAGAAACGTGCCGAGCTGACGCATAAGAAACATGCGCCGGATGAAGCGGAAAGCCCGTAGCTTCAAATGATCTGTATCAGGAGAGTAGTACGGTAGCGTTTGCACGTTTCAGCCCGAAATAATATCGCTTGGGCATATAGTACCCCAGATAATTTCCGTTAATAAGGTTGTTATACAAATCTATTACGGCGACGAGTTTCCCTTATCGTGCCTGGTGTGCGCGGATTGAGAAAGGGGCTGGAAACGGTGCATCCCCGGCCCAGAGGCGGCCGGGGCGACGTCATCACCCAGTCCGACGCGCAGTCGCGTCAGATGTGGAAATGATCGGTAGCGACATGGCTTCCATCTGACCAGCACACCACCTTGTTTCTGCCGGTTTGTTTGGCGAGATATAACGCATGATCGGCTTGTCTTATCAGCTCCTGGCTGTCTTTGGCGGTGAATGAATCACACAGCCCGAAACTGGCGGTCACGCTCAACCCGTCGGCGATGGTCTGATAGTCGGCTTTAGTCAGCGCCAGTCGCAGCGATTCGCATACCGCCGCCGCCTGTTCGACCGTCATCCGGGGAAACAGCAAGGTGAACTCCTCGCCGCCCCAACGGGCGATCAGCATTGCATCCTGATGAAAATTTCGCAGGATATCGGCAATGGTTTGCAACACTTTGTCGCCGACCACATGCGACCAGCGGTCGTTGATTTGTTTGAAATGGTCAATGTCGAAGATAGCCAGCGTTAACGGGTAATCGTGACGTTGTGAGTCTTCAAAACAGCGTATCAACTGTTCGTCGAATACCCGGCGGTTATCCAGCTTGGTCAGTTGATCTTCTCTGGCCTGGCGTTCAAACGCCTCAGCCTGCTCCTGCAATGCCAGCGTTTTCACGGCGACCAGATCACGTAAGCGCGCCTCGTTGCGGCGCGCCAGACCCAGCCGCCAGCGAAACAGCAGCAGCAACGTCAGCAACAGCGTCAGCGCCAGCAGCCCCTGGAAGGAAGAACGTTGCCAGATAAAGGACTCAATACGCAGATTGACGACGGTGTCGGCCCCGTTCCACTCGCCATAAGGGTAACTGGCGGTCACGCGGAAGCGGTAGACGCCCGGCGGCAGGTTGGTGTATTCCGCCGATGTATCGTTACCTCTGTCGATCCATTGCGGATCGAAACCTTCCAGCCGGGTGCGATAGAGAATACGGGTGGGAAGCACATAGCCCAGCCCCGAATAGTTGATGCGGATGCGAGTGGTTCCGGCGGGGAACACGAGGCCATCGTGCTCACGAGTGGGTTTGTGGTTGCCGTCGACGGATTCGATCACCGCCGTCAGCCGGGTTTTGCCGAAATCGGGCAAACTTTCAGGATGCACCATTGCCGCACCTCTGGCGGTGGCTATCCAAATGCTGCCGTTCTGGTCGACGGTGGCGGCAGGCGTCGAACCGCCGTTGGCCTGCGCGCTGACCATACCGTCGCTTTCACCGAAGTGTTGCTGAGTGGTGAGTTTCCGCTTCTTGCCTTCCACCACATCCCGGGCATCATCCTGGCGTATACGTATCATGCCGCGGTTAGAGCTTAGCCAGAAATAACCCAGATGATCAGGCGTGACCTGAAACAGCTTGTCGATAGGAAGGCCGGCTTTGCGTCCAACCATGCCGATGGCGCCATCCCGAAAGCGGTAACGAATGAGACCACGATCGGTCGTCATCCACATATAGCCGGGTTCACTGTAGAAACCGAAGACATACTCCGCGTTGTCCATGCCGGAAATATCGATTTTGTGGAATTTGCCGTCGCTGAAAACAGAAACGCCGATACCGGTTCCGACCCAAATGCGATGCTGTTCATCTTCCTGCAATGCCATGATGAAGCCGGCGGGCAGACCATCGTCGGCGGTATAATTATGTATCGTGCCGTCAGTGCGCCATACGCTGAGCCCTGACGCCGTGCCGATCCACAGGTTTTGTTGGCTGTCGGTGATGATTGAACGTATTTCGTTGCTGGGCAGACCGTCGTTTTGCCGTAAGACGGCGGTTAGCTGCCCGTTTTTCCAGCGTAATAGGCCGTCGGTATAGGTACCGATCCACACGCTACCGTCCCTGGCTTCTCCCAGGCTAAGTACCGATGGTTGGGTGTGTTCGCCCCAGTTGATTTGCTCAACCCGGCCATTATTGATGCGGTTCAGGCCGGTGCTGCTGCCGACCCACAGGCTACCATCGGAATGCGCCATCACTGTTCGGATGTAGTCGCCGTTCAGGCCCTGACGTGTACCGATAGTGATAAACGGCGCCCGCCGCAGGCGAAGCAACCCTGAATTGGTGCCAATCCAGATGCTCTGCTCTCGATCCTGCAACATAACCTGTACGCGGTTACGAATAATGCCGCTATCGATGTTGAGCTGCTCAAGCCCCGCCGGGCTGAGCCGGAAGACACCGTGGTTGATGGTGCCGAACCAGGTATCCTGCTGGTTATCCTGCAACATGGCGGACACCACTTCACCGGCTAATGCGGGATGCAACAACGTGAAATTCTGACCGTCGCGTTTCCATACGCCTTTTTCGGTGCCGACCAACAGTGTGCCGTCGCGGGTGACGAGCAGGCTGAACACGCGAACGTGCGGTAAACCGCTGGCAAGTGGAACCAGCGCGGCTTTATGGTCGATCACCTGATAAAGGCCGTTGTCGGTAGCGACCCAAACCGTGCCGTTATCGTCTTCCACGATTCTGTAGGCGGTGACGTTATCGATAAATTGCTGATCCTGCGCGGCGCTTTTTTCAGCGGCGGGACGGAGGATGACGCCTCTCCCTGGCATGGTCATCCACAGGTTTCCGGCCTGGTCGCGCATGACGGAATTGATCATGGTGGGGGCGGGCGCATAGGGTTGCCAGATGTCGTCCCGGTATGATGACAGCCCGCCGCGAGCGCCTGCCGCCAATAGGCCGCCGTCCGGCTCCGCGATCAGCGCCTGAATACCCGAATCGGGCAATCCGGTTTCGGCGCCGCGTTCAAACAGGCGGAAACTCTGGCCGTTATAGCGGGCAAAGCCTTCCCAGGTGCCGAACCACAGATACCCTTCCCGTGTTTGTGCGATGGCGTTAATGCTGTTGTGTGGCAGGCCGTCTTTTGTCGACCAGGTTTCAAAGAAATACTCACTAAGCGGAATACGGGCATCCTGTGCCCATGCCGTCCCGCTGAGAAACATTGTCAGACCATAAAATAGTGTCAGACCATAAAACAGAATGCGTGTGTAAGCAGCGAAAATGCCAATGCGTTTATACATAGTTATTATCAACACATAGTTATTATCAACGTAAAAATTAATTATTCTGGTGGCATCTGGGCGGCGTCGCGAAGAATCACGGGACTCAGCTTTAAGATTGTAAAGCTATAATTGCCGAATTGCGTAGTACCTCGGCTTAATTCTACACATGAAATTTGATCAACCGGTTTTATCCCTCCACAAGATAACGAGTCGCCCGATGTGATGAAATAACCGTGCGATCAGTCTTCTTCTTTCCGGCCCCTTCTTCCGTCTATAACGCAATCCTATGTGTTGCCTATAAACCCGCGGCTATTGATGCTTAGCGCAGGGTTTGAATGGCATGCTGATTTGCGGCATTTGTCACAAATTTGATTGTTACCGGTAACATGTTACCGGTAACGTGATAGAGTCGCCGGTAGTGACGAAAGTAATGAAAATTTTTGAGACCGAGGCCAAATCATGACGGGACGTAGCTTTATTCTGATGGGGGTGTCCAGTACCGGAAAATCCTCCGTGGGCGCCGCGCTGGCTCAAGCGTTGTCGGCTAAATTTATTGATGGCGACGATTTGCATCCGCGCAACAACATTCTAAAAATGGCCAGTAAACAGCCGTTGAATGACGAGGATCGCGCCCCCTGGCTGGAACGCATCCGTGATGCGGCATTCAGTCTCGAACAGAAAAACGAAACCGGCATCATCGTTTGTTCCGCGTTGAAAAAAGAAATATCGCGATCAGATCCGCGACGGTAATCAGCGTGTCGTCTTTCTGCATCTGGCCGGCGATTTCGAACTGGTACGGCAGCGGATGCAGGCGCGTAACGGCCATTTCATGCCGGTAGAATTGCTGAAAAGCCAGTTCGATACGCTGGAAGCGCCGCTGGCGGAGGAAACCGATGTGGTGAACATTGATATCGCCGGTTCGTTTGACGACGTGGTGGCGCGCTGTCTTAAGGCCATCGAACGTCTGTCCGAGCGGCATCTGGAGGTGGTGTCATGAATCTTGTGATTGAACAGGTTGCCCGCCGGATTGCCGAACGTAGCCGCCAGACCCGTGACCGCTATCTGACGCGGATGCGCACGCAGGGTGCGAACGGTAAAACCCGTAAGCAGCTCTCCTGCGGCAATCTGGCGCATACCGTCGCCGCCTGCTCTTCGTCGCAGAAGAGCGCCATTCTCGATTTCACCCGCGCCAATGTCGGCATCATCACCGCCTACAACGATATGCTGAGCGCGCATCAGCCGTATGGCGGCTACCCGGATCAGATCAAAGCGGTACTGGCGGAACTGGGGCACAGCGCCCAGATTGCCGGCGGTGTGCCTGCCATGTGCGACGGGATTTCGCAAGGGCAGGACGGCATGGATCTGTCGCTGTTTTCCCGCGATGCCATCGCACAGGCGACGGCGATCTCTCTGAGTCACAATACATTTGATGCGACGTTGTTGCTCGGCGTGTGCGACAAGATCGCGCCCGGCCAACTGATGGGGGCATTGTCGTTCGGCCATCTGCCGACCGCGTTTGTGCCGTCCGGCCCGATGTCGACCGGGATCAGCAACGACGAAAAAGTGAAGGTCAGACAGCAGTATGCGGCGGGTCAGGTCGGGAAAGACGCCCTGTTGCAGATGGAGTGCGATGCCTATCACTCGCCGGGCACCTGCACCTTCTACGGTACGGCCAATACCAACCAACTGGTGTTTGAAGCCATGGGCTTGATGCTGCCAGGAGCGTCGTTTGTTGCGCCGAATACGCCGCTGCGTGCGGCGCTGACGCGCATGATCGCCGAACAGGTCGCGGCGCAGGCGCAGAACGGCACGCAGTATCGTCCGCTGTATCAGGTGGTGGATGAAAAAGCGATCGTCAACGGCCTGGTGGCGCTGCTGGCGTCGGGCGGTAGCACCAATCACTCGATCCATCTGGTGGCGGTGGCGGCGGCGGCGGGGTTCATGCTGACCTGGGACGACCTGGACGCGCTGTCGCAGGCGGTGCCGCTATTGGCGAAGATGTACCCGAACGGCCCGGCGGATATCAACGAATTCCAGCAGGCCGGCGGCGTGCCGGCGCTGATGAGCGCGCTGGCGGAACGCGGTTTACTGCATATGGAGGCGACACCGGTCTTTGGCGTGATGGCGGACTACCTGAAAACGCCGCAACTGGAGAACGGACAGGTGATTTATCGTCCTGCCGGCGCATCAACCAACCCGAGCGTGATTGCCGCTGCGGGCGCCTGTTTTAGCCAGCAAGGCGGCTTGAAAGTGGTATCGGGTAATCTGGGGCGCGGCGTGATCAAAATCAGCGCGGTCGCGCCGGAGCACCATTTCATCGAGGCTCCGGTACGGGTGTTTGCATCGCAGCATGATGTGGAAAAAGCCTATCAGGCCAACGAATTTACCCAGGATGTGGTGATTGTGGTGCGCTATAACGGCCCGGCGGCGAACGGGATGCCGGAGCTGCATACATTGATGCCGATTCTCGGCAACCTGATGAAAGCCGGGTTGAAGGTGGCGTTGGTGACGGATGGCCGCCTGTCCGGCGCCTCCGGCAAGGTGCCGGCGGTGATCCACCTCTCGCCGGAAGCGCAGCGCGGCGGGCCGCTGGCGCGTCTGCGTGACGGCGATCGGGTGCGGGTTGACGCCGCCAGCGGGCGGATGGATGTGTTGACGGATATCAGCCAACGGGATAACGCGGTTATCGATCTGACGCGCGAGCATGCCGGGTCTGGCCGGGAGCTGTTCTCGGTTTTCCGACAAGCGGTGTCGTCGGCAGAGCAGGGGGCGACCATCTTCAATTACCTGGGCTCCTGAACATCGGTCATGACGGGGATAACGTCATGCCATGCGCTCAAGCCTGAGCCATCGAGCTGGCTCGGCCTGCATACAGACGTTATTGCCAGGTGCCGAACTGTCGGCACCTTCAGGCGCGTTTTCGGCCCGATCATGGCAGGGCCGAAACGGTATCGGCGTGGTTAGTCCGCCATGACCGCCCGATCTCGCCCCTGGCGCTTGGCCTGGTACAGCGCTTTGTCGGCGCGCTGTACCAGATGGTCGAGGCTCTCGCCCGAATGGGATTCCGCCACGCCGCAACTGAGGGTGAGGTCGATGACCTGATGCCGGTGCGATACCAGCGCAAAACGGACGGCCTGACGTATCTTCTCGGCGATTTGATGAGCCTGATGCAGCGAGCACTCCCCCAGCAGTACCACGAATTCTTCGCCGCCCCAGCGGCAGGCGAAGTCCGTTTTGCGAATCGCGCGTTTTATCAGCGAGGCGGCGCGCACCAGCACCCGATCGCCGATGTTGTGCCCGTACTTATCGTTGATTTTTTTGAAGTGATCCAAATCAATCAGAATGAGGGAAAAGGTGTGGTGCTGCGCCGATTGCTTCATGCGCAGCGTCCGGACGATGTATTCAAATGCCTGTCGGTTCATCAAGCCGGTCAGTTTATCGGTGGTCGCCATCAGCTCAAGCCGCCGCTGGTAGGCGCCGATGGTTAACCAGATCAATATCAGCATGGTGACGCTGACCAGAATACTGAGGCCGGTGTTTTTCAGCAGCATGAACCACAATCGCTGGTCGTGCGGATTGCTATTTTGTTCCACCATCAGTTTCCAGCCAAACTCCGGAATAATGCGGGTGTTCAGAAAGATATTGTCATCGTTCAAGCGGTACTGATAGTTACCGCCGGGCGCCGTCAGGATTTGGGTCGCCAGCTGCTGTAATCCCGGTTGACGATGAATGTTCAGTTCGCGGCGAAATGTTTTACTGTGCAGCATGACATCGCCGTTTTCACCGATAAAGTAGATGGTGCGGTTGTAGCGTTGTTCGTAAGTTTCAATCAGTTGAGTCACCCGCTGTACCGGCAGGCCGACGCCGGTGACGCCGATAAAATTACCGTTGTAGTCGAACACCTTGTAGTTGATGAAAATATCCACCCGGGTGCGATTTTCCGGATCGGTATGGATTTCAATGTCGTAAGGGTCGCTACTTTGCGCATTCCTGATGTCGAAAAACCACTGGTCTTCCGGTGATTGCTCGGAAAGCGTGTGGTTTATCCGGTCCGGGTCGTAATAGCGGCGGGTGTTATTGGAAACAAAAAAGGAAACCACCGTGTTAAAGCGGCGGTCTATCTCTCTGAGATAGCGAATCATCGCTTGTGGATCCGTTTCATTCGCCAGCACCCAGTCTTTGACGAAGGTGTCGTGCGCCATCAACGATGAAATGAAAATAGGATTGAGCAGGTCGCGTTGGATTTCGGAGTAGATATTGTCGCTGGTGAGCGGCAGCGAGTTTTCTGAAATCTCGTCGAATAGCGAGTGGCGGGCGACCTGATAACTGCTCCAACTGATCACCAGAAATGCGCTTAGCAACATACAGGAAAACAGGATGGCGGCCCGTTTTCTATTCATCCAATAGATCTGGGAAGTTTGAGAAAAGGACAACCTGGTCTCCTCTGAGTGACGTCTACCGGCAAGACATTGATGCAAACGAGACATGGTAATGAAGTTAGCCTATAACGCCAACAACTGCTTGCTCTCGGTCTTGACGGCCAATTTCCTGTCCATGTCGGTAGCGCGGTGCGCCATTCCAGCATTCCACTATTCCAGCATTCCACTATTCCACCGACGGCCTCTGACGTTACCTGGCTCCGTTGCTCTGCCCGATACGGTGTGGCCTGCCGCTTTTTTTGATGGCATACGCCACGCTCATATCGCTTTTTTTCATCTGACAGCGAGAAATTAACTCGTTCGTCACGGCACTTTCTATCTGTTTTAATTGAAAAAAATGTCGGAACCGCGTTGAAAAGTTTCCGACGAGTCATGTTTAGGAAGCGTGACCGGTTCTCGGGAGCGCGTGGCGGGAGTGTGTGGTGAGTCAGTCTTATTCGGATGTGGGGGTGCATGTCGTCAATGATCGCCCGACATTGTTAGCCATCGTGATGATTGGCGTGGCGCAAATACTGGTGTGGGGGGGGATCCTTCTTCGTGCTGTCCGTACTGGCCCGGCCGATTATGGCGGAGACCGGGTGGGGACGTCAGTGGGTGTACGGCTCCCTGTCGATCGGGATTCTGGTGTCCGGTCTGGTGATGCCCCGGTGCGGTAGGTACATCTCTCGCCATGGCGGCCGCGACATGCTGGCCTGGAGCGGCATCGTCACGGCGCTTGGCATGTTACTGATGGCGTATTCCACCACACTGCCGATGTTCATAGGCGCCTGGGTGGTGCTGGGCGTAGCAATGGCGATGGGGTTGTACGACGCGCTGTATGCCACGTTGGGCGACTGTTACGGCAAACAGGCGAAACACGCCATTACGCTGATCACGCTGATTTCCGGTTTTTGCACTACGGTCGCCTGGCCGCTGCTGGCGTTCGGCGTTGCCCACTGGGGATGGCGACATACCTGCGTGTTGTGGGCCGTCCTGTTGGTCGCTGTTGTCTGGCCGGTCTACCGCACTACCTTGCCAGTTGCCCGGAAGGCGCGTACCAATGCCGCGCACTCACAGACCATCGCCGTCACTGTTGATCGTCGGCTGTACCTGCTGTTGGCCAATATCTTCATGCTTTCAGCGGTGACGATGACCGTTATGTCGGTACAACTGATTGATATTCTTCAAGATGAAGGGCTAAGCCTTGCCGCAGCGATTGGCGTAAGCGCGCTAATCGGGCCGAGCCAGGTGGCGGTGCGGGTGCTGGATATGGTGGCGCGCATTCGTCATCCGGTTTGGTCGCTGCTGTTTTCCGTCACGCTGGTGTTGCTTGGCGTGGTGTTTATCGCCGTATTCCCGGCGCATGCCGCATTGGCGGTGGTGGTATACGGCGCCGGCAATGGGATGCGCGCCATTGTGCGCGGCACCTTGCCGTTGGTCATTCTGCGCCCGGAAGAGTTTGCCGTGGTGATGGGGAAAATCGCCCGCCCGTCGTTGATCGGGCAGGCGATGACGCCGTTGCTCAGCGGCTATCTGTTTGAGTTCGGCGGCGCCCGCAGCGTGTTGCTGGCGGTGACGGTGCTGTCGTTGGTGAATGTGACGCTGACCGGGTTGTTGATCGTCAGGCTGACGCGGCAGGGCAGGATGACAGCATCCTGATTTTCATGGCATATGTGACCGCCATCCTGTTTGCATCGGCGCTATTTGGCATGATTTCTTACCGCGGCATCGGCTGGCGCGGGGGCATCGTCGTAAGATTTTCGGGTTGCGGTGGAATAACCGCTCGCCGCGGTTATACATAATGAAGTGATACCGTCGAGCAGTTCCAGATCATTGATTGATACAGGATCGTTATTATGTCTCAGCTTTCTTATGTCAGTGAAAACGCTACAACAGCATGGAAAACCTACCTGGCGCAGATTGATCGCGTTGCTCCCTATCTGGGGGAGTTGTCGCCGTGGATTGATACGTTGCGTCATCCCAAACGTGCGTTGATTGTGGATATTCCCATCGTGATGGACGATGGCTCCATCCGGCATTTCGAAGGGTTTCGTGTGCAACACAATCTATCGCGCGGGCCGGGCAAAGGGGGCATTCGTTATCACCCCGACGTAGACCTGAACGAAGTGATGGCGCTGTCTGCCTGGATGACGATCAAATCCGCCGCGCTCAATCTGCCGTTCGGCGGCGCCAAAGGCGGTATTCGGGTCGATCCGTCGTCGCTCTCGGAGAGCGAACTGGAAAGGCTGACCCGGCGCTACACCAGTGAAATTGGGTTGATCATCGGCCCTCAGCAGGATATTCCGGCGCCGGACGTAGGCACCAATGCCAAAGTCATGGCCTGGGTGATGGATACCTATTCCATGAATATGGGGACGACGGTGACTGGCGTGGTCACGGGTAAACCGGTGCATCTTGGTGGGTCGCTGGGGCGTGTGAGGGCCACCGGGCGCGGTGTGTTCGTTACCGGCGCCGAAGTGGCCAGGCAGTTGGGGATCGAGGTGGCGGGCCTGCGGGTGGCGGTGCAGGGTTTTGGCAATGTGGGCAGCGAAGCGGCTTTGCTGTTCGCCCAATCCGGCGCCCATATTGTCAGTGTGCAGGATCACACCGGTACCCTGTATAACCGCGACGGCATTCAGGTTGAACAATTGGTGGAATGGCAAAAAACGCACCGGGGTATTGCCGGTTTCCCCGGCGCGGAGGCCATTGAGGGCGACAGCTTCTGGGATATCGACATGGATATTCTCATTCCGGCGGCGTTGGAGGGGCAAATCACCGCCGATATCGCGCAACGCCTGCGCTGCCGGCTGGTGCTGGAGGGCGCCAACGGGCCGACCTATCCGGAAGCCGACGACATCCTGACGCAGCGCGGCGTCACGGTGGTTCCTGACGTCATTTGTAACGCCGGCGGGGTGACGGTCAGCTATTTTGAATGGGTGCAGGATATCGCCAGTTATTTCTGGACTGAAGATGAAATCAATGCCCGCATGGATAAAATTATGCGTGATGCGATCACGCATGTCTGGAATAAAGCCAAAGAGAAAGAGTGTACGTTAAGAACCGCCGCCTATATTGTGGCCTGTGAGCGTATTCTGACGGCAAGAAAAGAGCGCGGTATTTATCCCGGCTGATGCCGTCTGATATAAGTTAATGTGATTTTAAAATCGCTTTCTGAATATCAGGAAGCGATTTTTTATTTGTCAGTGTCGGTATTTCTATGCCGGGGATTAATACGTTTTTTTTAAGGTTCACTGCGTAAAATCGTATTAAAGTTACAGCAATCCTGAGCCAGCATAATAATAGACGAAACCAGTTCGCTGCGAACATCCGCTTTATACATGGCAACATAGGTTGTGAGCGGTAATGCGGGGAAAATATCCAGTTCCACCAATTTTCCCATCGTCACCAACTGTTGCAGGCAGTGCCGGGGAAAATAACCGACGCCCAGACCGGAAATGGTTAACGCCATCAACGCGACAATACTGTTGCTGATGAGTTTATCCGTCGGTTTAAAACCGATCGATTTAAACCAGCGGTGGTAAAGCAGACCGGAGCCGGATTTATCGATCAACAGTTTATGTTTGCCCAGTTCGTGCAACTGAATCGGCTGGGTGTGGTCAAGCAATCCCGGTTTGCACATCCAGACGTTTTCAACCTGGCCGACAGGCTGTGAAGCGAAACGGGCTTCGGCGAAGGCGTCGGGCACGATCATCAGATCGATATCGTCGGTGAACAGCTTTTCCCGGAGATTAAGGCTCATATCGACGTCAGGCTCAACCGTCACCCGAGGGTAATTGCGCTGGATCAGTGCGATCAGCCGGGGCAGCCAGGTCATTGCCGTCAGCTCCGTCACCCCGATACGGATGGTGCGTTCGATAACGTGCGGCGAGCTGATTTGCTCCAGCGAAGCGGTTCGCATATCCAGCATTCTTTTGGCCAGAATCATCATCTCTTCGCCTTTTTCCGTCAGACGAGAAGTGCGCTGATGCCGGTCGAATAAATCGACATCCAATAAACTTTCTAATTCCTGTATGCGTTTGGATATAGCGGATTGGGTGGTGTGCAACTTTATTGCGGCAGGTAAAAAGCCGCCTAACTGGGCGACCCAATAAAGTGCTTCGAGTTGCTTGAACGTCATGTGTTACGCCGGGGTGAGCAAAATTACCGGCTATTAGATGCCTTTTTATCATTGAAGGCAATATACCCGGCCTACTTTATATAACAAGGGTGTCGGTTGTGTTTGTTCACCCGAATCATTTAGCGGAATAAGCACATCGGCATTCACGCTTTTGCCGCTTTTCTGTCACTGAGCTTATTTAAGAATGGGATGTTAATTTTGCCTGATTGTTAATTAATTTAATTTTTTAACCGAACGATATTTTATTCATAAAAGGTGTGAATGAAATAATATTCAGCTTAGAGCCTATCCCATTAGGACTATTTCACTTGCCATTTTGGCCCTGGGCAGTGCTCGAAATCCTCACGTACTCTGTGTACGCGCCGGTTTCTGTGCGGTTTCCCGAGTCCAAACTGGCTGCGCCAATAACGTCGACTGGGATAGGCTCTTATTTTCCTATCAATATCCCCGTCATCCTTCAGATTGCAGGGGGGCGGCCTTTCGGGTTGTCCGTGACGAAGCGAGCGAGATGGGCGGCGTCTTCGTCATCACGAGCAGCCGCCCGTAGCTCGCTTATGACGCCGGCGTGTCATCAATGATCAGATAAGCCGCGTTGAGCGGGCCATGAACCCCGACAACCTTGATAAGCTCGATATCGGCGGTGGAACTGGGGCCGCCGATCAGATTGATGCAGGAAGGCAGGCGCTCGCCCTGCCGAACCCACTGGCGTAATGCCTGCGCCAGCTGGGCGACGCGCGGCAGCAGCGTGCTTTTGCGCACGACGAAAATCGTCGACTCCGGCAGCAGGCTGATGGCGCGTCCCTGTTGCGGCGAGGAAAACAGCACCACGCCGCCGGATTCGACCAGACCGTACCGGGCGTAAACCACGCCGACTTTGGCCTGCTCCGCCAGCCGTAGGTTTTCGTCGCCCAGATGCGCGTCCCAACAGTGGGCCTGGCAGGCTTGCCGCAGGCGATCGGTAATACCGAGCGCTTGCAATTGCGGGTCGCCGCTGACTACCACCGGCGCATGGCCGTAACGGTCGCACAGGCGGACAGCCGCGTCGGCGGCGTCGGCTTCATGGGTCAGCTCGCAATGCGCCAGCATCACGCCGGAAGCGTAGTCGATAAAGGCGTCGCATCGCTGTTGCGGCGTCAGATCCGTCAGCCGCGTTCCGGCGTAGTCGTGCGTCGGCGCGGGCAGCGGCGTCGGTGCCAGGCGCAGGTCGCGACCAAGCTGGCGGGCGATCGTCGCCAGAAATTTATCGCGGTTTTCCATCATTGCTGCTCCTGTGTCTGATGCTTTTTGAACCAACTGCGGAAGCTTTCGCCGTCCGGATGGGGTAAATCGCGCGCCTCCGTCCATTCACCGATAGCGCCGAGGTTGAACGGTGTTTTCCCATTTCGAATCAGCCAGCGGGCGGCATGGGCGCCGGCCACCATGCCGACTTTCCATATCCCCGGATGGCTATTGGCGTAAGTAAACAGCCGCATGATGAGCCGCTCGGTACCCGGCGTCATGCTGTTTTCCGCCAGCACGCGCCGGTGTTGCAGAATCAACCCGGAGAGCGGAATACGTACCGGGCAAACATCGTCGCAGGCGGTACACAGCGAGCAGGCGTAAGGCAGCGATTTGAAATCTTCATAGCCGCCCAGCAACGGTGAGAGGACGGCGCCGATCGGCCCCGGATAGATGGAGCCGTAGCCATGCCCGCCGATATGGCGGTAAGCCGGGCAGGTGTTGATGCAGGCGCCGCAGCGGATGCAGCGCAGCACGTCGTGGAAGGCCGAACCCAGAATCTTCGAGCGGCCGTTGTCGACGATGACCAGATGGAATTCCTGCGGGCCGTCCACGCCGTCGGCGTCGCGCGGGCCGGTGAGCCAGGTGTTGTAGCCGGTCAGGCGGGCGCCGACCGCGCTGCGCGCCAGCATGGCCAGCAGAATATCCAGCTCTTCAAAGGTGGGTACGACGCGCTCCATGCCCATGACGGCGATATGGGTGCGGGGCAGGGTGGTACACAATCTGGCGTTGCCTTCGTTGCTGACCAGACTGACCGAGCCGGTCTCCGCCACAGCGAAATTACAGCCGGTCACGCCGACTTCCGCGTTGAGGAATTCTTGACGGATGGTGTGCCGGATGAAGCGCGTCATCGCCTCCGGCGTTTCCGGGCCGTCATAACCCAGTTTTTCCTGCAAGACCCGGCGGATTTGATGCCTGTCCTTATGGATGGCGGGCACCACCACATGGGAAGGCGCGTCGTCGTCCAGTTGCAGGATGTACTCCCCCAAATCGGTTTCGATCACCTGAATCCCGGCTTGTTGCAGAGCGGCGTTCATGCCGATCTCCTCCGTCACCATGGATTTGGATTTCACCACGTTGCGGGCGTTTTTCTCCTGCGCCACCTGCAGGATATAGCGGGTGGCGTCTTCACGGGTTTGGGCGAAGAAGACCTTGCCGCCGTTGGCCGTCACCTGCTCCGACAGCTGATAGAGATAAGCGTCCAGATTGTCGAGTACGTGGGCGCGAATCTGCGCCGCGCGCGTGCGCCAGTCGTCCCAGTGGCTCAGTTCATCCACCATTTTCTGCCGGTTGGCGCCGATGCGCTCCTGAGCATTGGCGACCGCCGGACGCATGATGTCGTCGGCGATCTGCTGGCGGATGCGTTTTCGAAACGGCACATCGCTGGTTTTGAGGTACATACGTTATCTCCTTAGCGACTCATCAGTACGTCGGCAATATGCATCACCTTGACCGCATGGCCTTCGCGGCGCAGGCGGCCTTCGATATTGATCAGGCAACTGATATCCGCGCCGATCAGGTAGTCCGGCGCGGCCGCCATGATGTGTGCCGCTTTTTCTTTCACCATCTCACCGGAGATTTCCGCCATTTTGACGGAAAAGGTGCCGCCAAAGCCGCAGCAGGTCTCCTGGGCGTGAAACGGCAGCAGTTCCAGATCGCGGACATTGTGCAAGAGCGTAAGAGGTTCATCGCGCACGCCCAGTTTGCGAAACAGGCTGCACGACGGGTGATAGACCGCTTTCCCCGGCAGCCGGGCGCCGACGTCGGCGATGCCCAGCCGGTTGACGATAAAGGAAGTCAGATCGTACATGCGGGCGGCGACCCGGTCGGCGCGGGCGGCCCAGTCGGGCTCGTCCGCCAGCCAATGGGCGTAGTGGCGGATGGCGTTGGTGCAGGAGCCGGCGGGGGAGATGATCGGGTCGTCATTCTCCTCCAGCGCGGCGATCAGCGTTTTCATTCCCGGCGTGGCCTGCTGGATATAACCGCTGTTGAGGGCGGGCTGCCCGCAACACCCCTGTTTTTCCGGGAAATGTACCTGACAACCGAGCTGCTCCAGCAGCAGCACGGTGTTTTGAGCCATCCGCGATTTCAGGGCATCGCCAAGGCAGGTGACAAAGACATTCACATTCATTGGGTTCTCTCTTTCACATGAAACGGCCCGGTTCTCAACCAAAATGGTCGGGAGGAACGGTGCGAGCCGGCATCATCGGCGATGATGCTATTAACATTTTTTTCTATTAACACGTTGATTAACGGCGGGTTTTTTCTGTCATGACGTGCCGTCGTCCCTGATGATGACCGATTCCCTCTGGTGACTGGGAAAAGGGAGAATGGCTTATTATTGGGTACATCGCCGTGTCCTGTTTTACTATATAAGGACAAGTTTCATTGAGTAGAGGACAAGTGTGATGCCGTCTTTATCCGCACCGGCGCCGATGCCCGCGCCGGCGCCGTTCTCACTGCCGCGTTCGGTCTATTTCCGGACTTACCCGTTGACGAAAGGAACGCAGGTGGCGCAGCACCAGCACCCGTTTGTCGAGTTTCTGTATGCGCGCGAAGGCGGTATGCGTATGGAGATTGAAGGGAAGACGCTGATCGTGCCGGTGCTTTACGGCGTCTGGATCCCGGCCAATGTGCCGCACCAGATTCTGGCGACCAGCAATGTACTGCTGGAGAGTCTGTATGTTGAACCGGAGTATGCCGCGATTGACCATGACAGCAGCAAGGTGGTGGTGATCAGCGATTTCGTGCGGGAATTTATCCACTACGCGACGGAGCATATACCTGAACAATACGATGAGGCCGGGGATGACGGCAAAATGGTCGATGTGCTGACGACGTTGTTGCGACAGTTACCCGACGCCGGTTTCTCGCTACCGTGGCCGGAGTCCGTCGTGTTGGTGCGGGTCTGCCGCGATATTCAGCAAGCGCCGGATGCCGCGCACGGTATTGAGGCGTGGGCGGCCCGTACCGGGATGTCGGTACGGACTTTTTCCCGCCGTTTCAGGAAGGAAACCGGCGTGTCGTTCAGCGAATGGAAGAAGCGTCTGCGGCTGTTGGAGTCGATCATCATGTTGAAAGATAACCGCAGCGTCACTCAGGTGGCGCTGGATCTCGGTTATTCCAGCACCGCGTCGTTTACCTTTGCCTTCCGCCAGATGTTCGGCGTACCGCCGACGCGCTATCAGTCCGCAGCCCACCAGAGTGCGACTAGCCCGCCACCGCCAGCAACAGCGGGAACAGCAACGGCGCGATAAGCGAGGTGATGATCCCGCAAATCACCAGCGCCAGCGAACTGAAGGCGCCTTCTTCGTAGTCCAGCTCGGCGCAGCGGGCGGTGCCAAGCGCATGCGCGGCGGTGCCTATTGCCAACCCGCGCGAGGCTTTGGTGTGGATACGCATCAGGTTCAGCAGGCTGTGCCCGAAAACAGCGCCGAGGATCCCGGCGAAAATGACGCATACCGCGCTGATGGCCGGGATGCCGCCGATGCTACCGCCGACCGCCATGGCGATCGGCGTGGTCACGGACTTCGGCAGAATGGAGGCGGCGATAGCGGGCGATGCGCCCAGCCGCAGGGCAATCCAGGTGCCGGTCGCCATAGCGACCACGCTGCCGATAAAGCAGACGGTAATGATCGATTTCCAACGCATGCGGATCTGATGCAACTGTTCATACAGCGGGAACGCCAGCGCCACCACCGCAGGTTGCAGCAGGCTATTCAGCGCCTGGCTGCCGTTGAAATAACGGGCGTAGGGAATGTGGCTGACCAGCAGGAAGGCAATCAGCACCAGCATGGAGATCAGCAGCGGATTGAACAGCGGCGTATTCAGCCGTTGTGCCAGACGGCGTACCGCAAAGTACACCAATAATGTCAGCGGCAGCGACCACCAGATGTCATGCCACATGATCGGCTCCTTTCTTGGGTTGGGTCGGCTGCCGGGATGACGTGCGGCCATGAACGAGGTGTGAGCACCCGCTTACCGTGACGAGCACGATCAGCGTACTGACGGTGCAGGAGATCACCACCGGCCCGAACTGGGTACGCAGCAGGTCGGCGTACTGCATCACGCCGACGCCAATCGGGACAAACAGCAGCGCCATATAGCGAATCAGTATGTGACACCCCGGTTTGGCCCACGGCACCGGTACCCACTGGGTGGCGAGCAGCAAAAACAGGATCAGCATGCCGATGATGCTTCCCGGGATGCTGATGGGAAGGAGGGCGGCAATGCCGCTGCCGAGGTACAGACAGGCGTAAATCAGGATGAACGCCCGGGCCTGATGCCAGAAACCATTGATGGATATACGCATGGAAGTTTGCCACTGAGTTAAATGGAGATTTGCCGAGAGGGCACGGCGTCATGTCGGCTGAACTCTCTGCCTGACGCGCATTATCCGTCAACCTCGCTGGCATATATTGCTATGTCAGGCCAATGTTTATCGAATTAAAGACAATGTGATTGCTGTCACTCTATCGGGAGACGGCCGCACAGGAGGGCGGGATGTGGTGTATGACGTCAGAGACAGGAGCACCACCGGCCGATGGGTAACGCGCGGCGGCTGCACGCGGGGTACCATGTTCTGCCTGATGCGCGATAGCGGCTGCGGCCATAACGGGCGTTCAGCCAGTATGGGGGACAGCGGAGGCTCTGTTTTACTAGGGTCGCCGCCCGGCTCAGGGTAAGGTTATCCCCGGCGGTCATGACCACGCCGTATGTTTTCGCTTCCGCCCGGTTTCCCGGCGGTTTTTTATTATCAGCTGACTGGATTTGACCATGACAAACTCATTGAAACACCTGACGTTAGCGGCATCTTTGGTGATGGCGCTGCTCCCGGTATCGCAGGCTTATGCTCATGCCCACCTGAAGTCCGCCGAACCGGCCGACAAGAGCGAAGTAGCGGTTGCGCCGGGGCAACTGACGCTGACGTTTACCGAAGGCGTTGAAGCTGCCTTCAGCGGCGTTGAGCTTAAAGATGCTGCCGGGAGCCCGGTAAAAACCGGCAAGGCAGTTGTCGATGCGGCGGATAAAACCCGGTTGGTGGCGCCGCTTGCCGCGCCGCTGAGCGCGGGAAAATACAGCGTCGACTGGCATGTGTTGTCTGTGGATGGGCATAAAAGCCAGGGTAAATACAGCTTCAGCGTGAAGTAAGGCGCGTGACTGCCGGGTGATGATGCGCGGCCGCCAGGCGGTCGCCATGGTTGTGGGTCGGCGCGGCCGCATTAAGGATAACGTGCAATGAAAGATGAGATTAATCAGGATATTACTTTCCGCAAGCTGTCCGTTTTCATGATGTTTATGTCGAAAGGCAACATCGCCCGCACCGCGGAGGCGCTGGCGCTGAGCGGGGTCAGCGTACATCGCGCGTTACATACGCTGGAAGAGGGCGTCGGCTGTCCGCTGTTTATCCATAAAGGCCGCAACCTGGTGCCGCTGCCTGCGGCGTGGACGCTGCTGGAGTATTGCCAGGATGTGATTGGCCTGATGACGCGCGGCCTGGAAGAAACTCGCAAGGTCGCGGGCGTCGGGCAGGGGCGGCTGCGCATCGGCACGCTGTATTCGCTGACGCTGGAAACCGTGCCGCGCATTATTATGGGCATGAAGCTCAGACGCCCGTCGCTGGAGCTGGATTTGACGATGGGGTCGAACCACATGTTGCTCAATATGCTGGAGGATGACGCGCTGGACGCGATCCTGATCTCCACCCGCGAAGGCGAGTTCAACGGGTCGACGTTTGATGTGATCCCGCTGTTTCATGACGATATCTTTCTGGCCGCGCCCGCCAGCGAACGGCTTGATACCCATCAGCTTGCCGATTTGCGCGATTATGCCGACCGTAAGTTTGTCTCGTTAGCCGAAGGGTTCGCCACCTATGACGGTTTTCAGGAGGCGTTTCATGTCGCCGGGTTTGAACCGAAGATCGTGACCCGGGTGAACGATATTTTCTCGATGATAAGCCTGGTACAGGCCGGGGTAGGGTTCGCGTTGATTCCGGGCCGCATGAAAAAGGTGTATGAGCAGGATGTACAGTTGTTGAAGCTGGCGGAGCCGTACCAGATGCGCCAGCTGATTTCGATCGTCTATGCCCATAACCGTGAGCGCGACCCGGATCTGCTGGCGCTGGCGGCGGAAGGGCGCATGTACACCCGCAGTCTCAACGTCACTGCCTGAACACCTGCGCCAGATGGCGCGCCACGTCGATGCCGCTGCGCTCTAGCGAAAGACACTCTCCTTGCCAGGCGGCCTGCCGCGTCAAGCAGGTCAGCACGCCGCCGGGCGGCATTTCAATCGCCAAGCGGGCATCGCGCTGGTTCGCCGACACCATGGCGTCTTGCCATTGCACCGTTCGCGCCATATTGAATGCCAGATCGTCGGCAATCCGCGCCGGATCCCACAGTACGCGGCCGGTGCTGCCGCTCAGATAGGCGCAGCGTGGGCGAGCCAACATCACGGTGGAAAACGCCTGCGCCAGTTCGGCGGCGGGTTTATCCAGCAGCGCGCAGTGGGACGGTACGCTGACGGCCAACCGCTGCGCTTTGCCGGCGCCCGCCGCCAGCGCTTTTTGGGCCACCGCCGCCATCGCCTCATCGCTGCCGGCAATCACTATTTGCGTTTCTGCATTCAGGTTGGCGAGATAAACGTCGCTGTCGGCGATCAGCGCTTCGACGCGATCGCGGGTCAGCCCCATGATGGCCGTCAGGCCGTAGCCGTGCGGATACGCCTGTTCCATCAAATCGCCGCGCAGGGCGACCAGACGCAGCGCGTCGGTGAAATCCAGCGCCCCGGCGATCACGGCCGCCGGGTAGGCGCCGATGGATAAGCCGCTGACGATATCGGGATGGACGCCGTGCTGTTGTAGTTCCCGCGCCCAGGCGACGCCGGCGATTAACAGGCACAGCTGCACGGCGCGGGTGTGGCGCAGCGCTTGCGGCGAATCGAGCGTTTCCGCTTCTGCGCCCAGAACGGCGCGCGCGGCCTCAAGCACGTCTCCGTGCGGTAAGGTGTGCAACATCCCGGGGTACTGTGTTCCCTGACCGGGAAACGTAAACAGAATTTTCATGGTTCCTCCCTGCTCCAGGGTGAAGCGCTCAGGCGTGGGCCGTGCGAGGTTTTCAGCAGCGCGCGGCCTTCCCGCAGCCATTCATTGAGCGCAAATGCGCCGACGGGGGTTTCCACCTGCGTATCCACGCGGCACGGCAGCGTCGCTACGACGGATTGCCAGTGCAGCAGTGCCTCGTGTGCCGGTTCGAGCGGCGCGCGGATCAGCAAATCCAGATCGCTGTCGGCATGCAGTACCGGGATGCCGGTCGCCAGCGCATAGGCGGTGCTGCCAAGGATGCCCCATGGCCACGGCCAGTTATACGCGGCAAGCGTGGCGGCCGCCCGCACCGGCGGCTGGGCGCGAAACGGCGAGCGCCGCAGCGCGGCGTCGACCAGCTTCTCCGGCGTGACGAGGCGGGCGATCGCCTCGGCATTCACCCAGCCGGCGGCGCGTTGCCCGCGTTGGATGCCGCGCACGCCGACCGGAATGCGGCCGGCGGCGTCCTCATCGCGTCGCACCACCACCGGCAAGCTGGCGCGCCACTGGCTGGCGACCCACGCATCCTGAATGTCTTCCAGCATCTCGGCGGCGTGAAGCCAGAGCAGATCGTGGGGGCGCGGCGTGAATAACATGATTAGAGTCCAGCGGTTAGGGTGATAAACAGCGGCAGCGACAGGATACACAGTACCGAGCTTAACAGCAGCACGGCTTCCGCATCCGGCGACTGTACGTTAAAGCGGTTGCCGAACACCACGCCGAAGAAACCGGCCGACAGCGCAATCATCAGAATCGCGGTGATCGCCACGGAACCGTGCAGACCAAACGCGATAACGATACCCCAGGCGATAAACGGTTGGATCAGCAGTTTGGCGATCGTGGCGCTGACCACCATGGTGTTGAGCTTCAGCTTACGGGCGGAGAGGATCACGCCGGTCAGGAACAGCGCCGCCGCGGTGGCCGATAACCCCAACGGTTTGATGGCCGCCAGCAGCAGCTCCGGCATGTTGAGACCTATGGCGGAGAGCGCCACCCCCAACAGAGGGCCCAGCACAATCGGTTTTTTCACCGAGCGCCACATCAGCACCGGCAGCATGGACCACGTTGAGCCGCTGTTTTCCCCGGCGGCGCGGGCTTTCTCGCGTTCCAGGATCAGCAGGCAGAACGGTGTCATCAGTACCGAACCGCAGGCGATGGAGACGGCGACGGAAAGCGAGGTGGATGACCCTTCGCCCAGCACGCTGCCGAGGATCGGCAGGCCGAGCGCGGCGTAGTTGGGCAGGGCGACCGTCAGCGTCAGCACGGCGGCGTCCTGCGGCGATTTGTTAAATACGCCGGTGGCCAGGAAGTAGAGGGCGGCGTAGGTGATCCACATTCCCAGCGTCAGCACCACAATCAGCGGCGAATGCGCGACGATGCCCGACCACGGCGTCTGCACGGTGGCGCTGAACAGCGCAGCGGGGAGCGCGAAATCCATCACGAAAATATTGAGCAGGGATACATTCTGGTTATCGACCATTTTGGCTTTGCCGGCCCAGAAGCCCAGCAGCATGATGACGAAAATGGGCGCGAGAGCATGAACAATCACATAAGTCATAAATCACCTGTAGATAAAAAGGAAAGAGCACTGGCGCGATGGTTATTATTTTCAAAAAGCAGCGCCTGACGCGGGTAATGGTTGTCAGTGACGTATCAATGTCAGCACCGTGAGCGCGAAGGGAAGGCGTCCTTCCGTGAACCCCCCTTGCGTTTCCCGCCTGACTAAAAACGTCGCCAATCGGCATTACGGCTAACGCGGGCGATATAAAGGCGCCCGGCAAAGGCTGCTTTCGGCAGGTTTTTTCATCCGGCGGTCAGCCTGTCCCGCGGTGGCGAACCGTCACCGGCGGCGTGAGACAAGCCCGCCGGATCTCTTTACGGTGGGCGGCTCCGTCCGCCTTCGACGGTGCGACGCACGCGGTGCTGGAGCCCGCCGGTTTGGTTCTTCCGTGCTACCAACTGGCGCGCATACGTTCGCGCACCAGCGCGGAGCTGCGGCGGTTGTCGGCGCCCAGGCGGGATTTCAGGCTGGGATCCTGACGCGCATCGCGGATAGCGGCGTTCAGCGAGTCGATAACCTGCGCCAGATCGCCGGCGGTCGGCGCGTCCGGGTCGCTGATGTCCAGCAGTGCGGAAAGCAGACCCAGCGTGGCATAGTTACTGATGTCGTAGGCCATCGGTGGAATGGCGGCGGCCAGTTTTTCCAGTGCGTCGACCGTGCGCAGCGTGATGCGCGCCGCCGATTCTTTGCCCATGGCATGCACCAGTACGCCGTTATCGTTAAACGCGATCAGCCGGTTGGCCTGATAACCGTGCGCCAGAAATGCGCCGGACATCGCTTTACCGACAATCAGGCCAATCACCGGGTGGCCGGCGAGGCGCGCTTTGGCATAGGCGCCCGCGGCGCCCGCCAGCGCCTGATGGATGCCGAACGCCTCTTCGCGGCGGCCATACGCCTGGCTTGGCACATCGATCACGGCGACGATGGGGCGCTTAACGGCGCGGTCGGCATCGGCGTCGAGGGTCTCGTTGACCACTTTCGCCAGCGTCCAGCCTTCCAACAGGCCGACTTCGCCGTGTACCGCACGCGGATAGTGGTTGGCGGCATCGGGAACGACGGCGATAAACCGCACGCTCTCACCGTTGAGCTCACCGTCGGCGACCTGTACGGACGGGCACAGGCCGGGCATCAGCGTAGCGTTCGGCGCCAGCGTGTTCAGCCATAACGCGCCGCGGCTGTTGAATTGATTCATCATTTTTCCTCCCCGGCAAAAAGCTGTTGAATTTGCGCGCTGTCGGCCTGCTGACGGGTGTCGAAGCGGGTCAGACGGGCCAGAAAATCAGCGTATTTATCGCTGCGATGCTGCGCCGGTACGCCTTGTGCAATGGCCGCATTCATCGCGGTTTTCACCGCGTTGACGCCGTCGCCGACCAGCGCGTCCACCAGCCCGCTGTGATAACGGATTTCGCCCCCGGTCATGCTCCAGATAAACGGACGATTGCGGGAGTCGTACTCCTTGATGCCCGCTTCCTGCTCGATGACCTGCGGGCCGTTCAATCCCAGGCGTGCTTCACGGGTGACGATCAGGTAGCTGCACAGCGCGGCGGCGATGGACATGCCGCCAAAGCAGCCGACGGTGCCGGCGACAATGCCGACGACCGGCGTGTAGCGGCGCAGATCGACAATCGCGGCGTGGATATCGGCAATCGCCGCCAGACCGAGGTTGGCCTCCTGCAGGCGCACGCCACCGGTTTCCAGACACAACACGGCCTGCGTCGGGATACCGTTACGGTTGTCCTCCGCCGCCAGTTCCAGCGCGGCGGCCATTTTGGCGCCGGATACTTCGCCCATGCTGCCGCCCTGGAAGGTGCCTTCAATGGCGATCACCACCGCGGGCCGGCCGTTGATGGTGCCTTTGGCGACCACCATGCCGTCATCGGACTGCGGGACGATCCCCTGCGGCCCCAACCACGGCGACATGATGCCCTCGAACGGGTCGAGCAGTTCGCGGTAGCTGCCGTCGTCCAGCAGGGCGTGGGCGCGTTCACGGGCGCGTAATTCAATAAAACTGCGGTCGTTACGCATGGTTCACCTCTTCAAAGACCTGTTCGATACGAATGCGCGCCACGCCCGGCGTGGCGCCAAAGTCGTGAATAACCAGCTTTCCGGCGGGCAGGCCGTTAGTCAGGTTCAGGCGTTCGAACAGCGCGTTCCAGCGCGCGGTGCTGTTATCCACCGACGTGGTGATTTCAACGGTGAGGCTGTGCCCGCTATCCGCGGTGTACAGCACTTCCATATCACCGGAACCCACCACCCCTGCCAGGGCTTGGCCTCGCAGGGCGCGATGTGCCGGGAATGACAATCTAATCTGTTCCATAACATCCTCTTGATGAGTTAGCGGGGCGCGAGCCGGCAGACCCTGTCGACGAACAACGTGGCGGCCAGCAGGTCGGCCGCACCGCCCGGTGAAGCATTGAGCCGCAGCAGCTGTTGATCGAGCCTGTCCAGCGCCCGGCGGCCTTGCGCATGGGCACAACCGCCCGCCAGCAAGACAGCGCGGGCGCCTTGTTGCATCGCCTCGAGCCCGGCCATCCCGGCGCGTGACAGCACACAGGTATCGCTGAGCGAGGTCATGATCGCCATCAGCGCATCGAGCCGGGCGTCGCACTCGGCGGCACCCTGTCTGCGGCTGCGGTTAAGCTGCGGCAGGGCCAGCGTCATCAGGTGCGGGAAGCCCTGCTGCGCCTCTTCACGGGCGCCGGGGACGCGCCAGCGGCGGCTGGCTTTGCGGCCGTTGCTGAAAATCGTCGGCGCGGCGCGGTCCGGCAGACGGGCCAGCGTCGCGGCGGTTTGCGCCGCCTGATGCGGGCAGGCATCGCCGCCCTGCATCGCGACTGCGCTGACCAACAATCCGAGCGCCCAGATCGCGCCGCGGTGGGTGTTCACGCCGTCGGTCGCCTGCATCATGTCCTGTTCGCCTTCGCGCCCGAGTCGGCCGATGATTTCGCGTAGCGCGATATCGGCGGGGCGTTGCCAGCTTTGCTGCGCCAGTCGTAAAAACGTCGGGGTCAGGCTGTGCGCCGAGCGTTCCATCAGCGCCAGATTGAGATCCTGATGGGCGCCGCTCCCCCGGCTGTCTACCAGACCCGGCTTCGGGCTTAGGCGCGCTTCGTCGATCAGGCACTGTGTGGCGGCCTCGGCAAGCCGGATCGCCTGCGCCTCGGCACGTGTCGGTGACAGTTGTTTCATTACCAGCTCCGAAATTTCGCCGGTGGGTTGTAAAGGCCGCCGGACCATTCCACCAGGTCGGCGACGCTGCCGGCGGCCAGTAGCGAGCGGGTGGCGTCGCTGCGGCGGATACCCATGTCTTCCGGGTACGCCACTTTGCCGCTTTGGCGCAATGCGGCGACACGTTTGGCATCCACGCCGAGGCCGATGTCGGTGATGCCGGCAACGGCGGCGACCATGGCGCGGCGCTCTTCCAGACTGTTTGCGCGGTAAAGGTAGGCGATGCCTTCTTCGGTCAGCACATGGGTGACGTCGTCGCCGTAAATCATCACCGGCGCCAGCGGCATCCCGGCGGTTTTAGCGACGTCGACGGCGTCAAGTGTTTCAACGAAAGTCGGTTTCACGCCGGCCTGGAAGGTTTCCACCATCTGCACCACCAGCTTTTTGCCGCGCTGCATAGGGTCGGGTTCATTGATCATATTGAGCCAGGCCGGGGTGGCGTGGCGGCGGCCGTGCGGGTCATGCCCCATGTTCGGCGCGCCGCCGAAACCGGACAGGCGGCCGCGGGTCACGGTGGAGGAGTTGGCCTGCCCGTCGATTTGCAACGTAGAGCCGATAAACATATCGACCGCGTACTGACCGGCCAGCTGGCAGAACGCGCGGTTAGAACGCATGGAGCCGTCGGCGCCGGTAAAGAACACATCGGGACGGGCACGGATATACTCTTCCATCCCCAGCTCGCCGCCGAAGCAATGCACGCTGTCGACCCAGCCGCTTTCAATCGCCGGGATCAGCGTCGGGTGCGGGTTCAGCGTCCACTGCCGGCAGATTTTGCCTTTCAGGCCGAGCTGTTCGCCGTAGGTCGGCAGCAGCAGTTCAATCGCCGCCGTGTTGAAGCCGATGCCGTGGTTGAGCGACTGCACCTGATGTTCCGCGTAGATACCTTTAATCGCCATCATCGCCATCAGGATATGTTCCTGTTTGATCAGGCGCGGGTCGCGGGTAAACAGTGGCTCGATAAAGAACGGTTTGTCGGCGACCACCACGTAGTCGATCCACGAGCCGGGAATATCGACGCGCGGCAGATTGCACTCGTCATCCACCAGTTCGTTAACCTGGGCGATCACAATGCCGTCGCGGAACGCAGCGGCTTCCACCAGCGCCGGGGTGTCTTCGGTACTCGGCCCGGTGTAGAGGTTGCCTTTGCGGTCGGCCTTATAGCCGGCAATCAGCGCCACGTTCGGCACCAGATCGACATACAGGCGGGAATAGAGTTCGATGTAGGTATGAATCGCGCCGATTTCCAGCAGACCGTCTTCCAGCAGTTGCGAGATGCGCAGGCTTTGCGGGCCGGAGAAGGAGAAATCCAGCTTGCGGGCGATGCCTTTTTCAAACAGATCCAGGTGCTCGCTACGCCCGACGCTGGGCATGATCATGTGCAGGTCGTGCACTTTGGCCGGATCGACTTCCGCCAGCCTGCGGGAGAGGAAATCGGCCTGCTTCTGGTTGTTGCCTTCCAGCACCACGCGGTCGCCCGGTGCTAACAGTTTTTCGAGCATTTCAACAAGTTGGTCGGTCGGGAGCACTTTGCCTTGCACCGGAACAGACGCCAGTCGGCGCTGCTTTTCCGTGCGGCGGGTGTTCCACGCCCGTGCCGGAGTTTGACCAGCATTCATTATTAACCTCCTGATTCAGCAAATAATTTGATTAGCTTTGCTTGCAGACCAGTCTGCGCTCCGATACGTTGCGCATCAATTAAGCTATGGCGCTGATTATTAGCCTAAGGGTAATAATTGCCGTATTGATTCTGTGACCGGGATCGCCGCACAACGATGAATCCTGGCCACTGCGGGAGGCGCGGCGGCGTAAAACTGCCCGCGATAACCGCAGCGGATGGGCTTGCATCGCGGGCAGAGGGGGATTTGCCGGTAGGCGATGTCTTTGAATGAAACACCGTAGTCGACAGGGGGGCGAAGCGGATAGTTTATCGCTCGCTCAGCGGCGTCAGGCAATCCGGCGCTGAGCGGGAGACCGCGGTGGTGGGGCGCCGCCATTCGCGGAGGGGTTCTCACAGATGGCGGCGATCGGCTTGTTACAACTCGAGGGATTGTTTTACGGAGTTTCCTTGTGCCGCTGCGGCAACGCCCTGCCATTCTTCCCATTCGGCAAGCCGTCGGGTGTAAGCGGCTTTCACTGCGGGCAACCCTTCTGTGCCCAGGAATACGCGCAGCGGAGGGCAGGGCGTCTCGACTATTTTCAGTACGATGTCCGCCGTGGCGGCAGGTTCCCCAAATTCTATTTCAGCGCTATGAGCGAAAACCCGCTGCCGGATGGTCGCATAAGCGTCGATGCCCTGAGCGATATCCAGCGAAGTCTGGCTGGCGAATTCAGTGGCATAAGCGCCAGGTTCCAGCAGCGTGACCCGGATGCCGAATTCACTCACCTCATGAGAAAGGCTTTCATGCAACGCTTCTACGGCCCATTTCGACGAATGGTAAAGCCCTGACACCGGGCCGGCTACCAGCCCTGCCACGCTCGACACGCTGATAATGTGTCCGCTTTGCTGTTTGCGCAGTACCGGGAGTACCGCCTGAATCACGTGCAGAGGACCGAAGAAATTGGTATCAAATTCGGCTTTGACCGATGTGACCGGAACTTCTTCTATGGCGCCGACCAGGGCATATCCCGCATTGTTGAGCACCACATCAAGCCGGCCAAAATGCTGACAGGCGGTGTCGACGGCTTGCCTGACCTGCGCGTCATCCGTGACATCCAGCGGCAGCGTCAAGACGCGGTCGCCGTACTTCTCGTTGAAATCATTGAGTGTCGCCACATTCCGGGCGGTGGCGACAACCCGGTACCCTCGGGATAGCGCGGCTTCCGTCCAGACTCGGCCGAACCCACGGGAAGCGCCGGTGATAAACCACACTTTCTCTGTCATTGTTTGTCTCTCCACTTGTGACGTTAAGGCGCCGGATAATGGCGCGGAATATTCTCCATTCCGGCAGAGGGAACCGGTGGCGGTGTACTCATTTACCCTGACGGGATATGCCTGTCGCCATGCGCATAAAGCCGTCAAAGGCTCGATCTGAAAGCAGACGACGTATGAAAATCATGGGTTTGGCGCCAAACCCGACGGCATAACGTGTTTTGGGGTGGCGGGCGCTGACCGCGTGGGCAATGGCATCGGCGATCACGGCGGGCGAGGATAAGCGTTTTTGGTTGCTATCGCTCACCATCGAGTTCGCCATGGCGTGGGCCTGATGGGCATAGGCGCTCCGGCCGGATACCCCAAGCAGTTTTGCGATAGCGATGTTTGCCCATTCCGTTTTGATGCCGCCGGGTTCAATCACCACGACGTCAATGCCGAAAGGTGCGACTTCCAGCCGCAGACAGTCGCTAATGGCTTCCAGCGCAAACTTGGTGCCGTGATACCAGGCGCCGAGCGGGGTATGTATTTTCCCCCCCATCGAACTGATGTTGATCACGGTGCCGGCGCGTTGCTGGCGCATGTGGGGCAGCACCCGTTGAATCAGCCGTACTGCGCCGAAGACATTCACGTCGAATTGCGCGCGTCCTTCTTCCAGCGAGACGTCTTCTATCGCGCCGTAAGAGCCGTAACCGGCGTTGTTCACCACCACGTCGATACGTCCGCATTCGGTCATGATGGTTGTCACGGCGGCCTGTGCCGAAGCGTCATCCGTTACATCCAGCGAAAGTACCCGGATACCGGTTTCAGCCAGCTTTTGCATACGATCTACCCGGCGGGCGGCGGCATACACGGTGTGGCCGAGCGTCTTTAAACGCAGAGCGGTGGCCTCGCCAATTCCGGAGGATGCCCCCGTTACCAGAATCACTTTTGCTTTCATCGGTCATCGTTCCTCATCGGTGGAAGGATACGGCGGAATACATCACGGGCTTTCCCATCTGCGGCTCACTATAGAAGAGTGATGGTATGGGTACGCTAGCGTGCTGCGCCATTCCGCTTGCGATTGGCGCCAGCAGCGCTGTGGCGGTAGAAGGGGCTTCAGCGGGAGGATGCGTCGGTTTGCAACGTGCGTAACAATGCCGGAAGGGATGCTTTTGCCGCCAGATAGCCTGCATGACGTGCTTGTTCACGCCCGTCGGCACTATTCATCGACGCCGGAGAAACGGAAGGCGCAATCACCACATCGGCAAAAGCGAGTTCCTGGTCGGCGAGCCGGCAACTCTGCACTTGTGAAACTCTGAGTATCATGGCGACAGCCGAGTGGGTGTCATAACCGGGGCCATGGCAGTAAATATCCACCGCCACCACGATTTGCGCACCGAGGGCGCGTGCGGCCAGAACCGGCACCAGAGATACTACGCCGCCGTCGACGAATTGATTGCCGTCGGCGCGCACCGGCAGAAAAATCCCCGGAATGGCGGCGGATGCGCGCACCGCTTCCCCTGCATCTCCGGCGGTAATAACAAAAGGCAACGCATGATTCAGATCGGTGGCTACCGCTGCGAAGCGGGATGGGAAATGCTCGATAGTCTTGCCGCCCACCAGTTTGTTCGTCCAGCCGGCGAGCGCCTCGCCGCGAATAAAACCCGGCCCGGCCATCGAGACATCAGCCAGCGAGGACAAACTGGCGCCATCGGCGATGTGCCATAATTCTGCGGGAGAGACGCCGGAGGCATAAGCGGCGCCTACCAACGCGCCAACGGAGGTTCCGACCACCATATCCGGATGGATCCCTGCTTCCTCCAATGCTTGCAGAACGCCGACGTGCGCGTACCCCCGCAGACCGCCGCCACCCAGGGCCAGCGCAAGCCGGGCGGGACGGGGCGCGACGACCGGGCTGGAGGGCTCCGGGCGGGTTCGCAAGTGGGTATCGGTCAGCCATGCGCCTTGAAAGCCGGCATGGCGAGGAGAGGAGGAACACGCGCACATCGCGATGATCGCGAGTAGGATCATCATGGCATGCCGTTTTTTTGTCAGTCGCATCATTATCTGGCGGCCCGCCCTGCCATCGACAGTTCCCGGTAATGCCAAATCACCTTGCCGTTCGCGTTGTTCAGCGTGTTGACCAGCGATAACGCGACGTCTTTTGCGCGTACAGGCCGGTAATTCCGCGGCAATACCGCAGCAAGCGGGCGGGCGATGGTCAGGGCTACCCGTTCCCAGAACCTGAAGGGTTGGTTCAGGTCGTGACGGTTTCCCACCAGCAGCGAAGGACGTGCGATAACCAGCGCGGTCAGATTCAGCGCCGACAGCGCGTCTTCCAGCTCTCCTTTCGTCCGGCTGTAAAATGCGGAGGACTGCGTACTGGCTCCGACCGCGCTGACCATCGCCACACGTGTTGCGCCGGCGGCAACGGCGGCCTTGGCCACTGCCAGGTTGGCGCTGAAATCAACCGCCCGGAACGCTGCCCGGTTTCCCGCTGCGCGAAGGGTGGTTCCAAGCGCAAGAAAAACTTCATCCACGGCGGGCAGCGTGGCGGGGAGTTGCGCAAAATCCACGATGTGGGTTGTGACCCGCGGCAGATTCATTGCTATATCGCGGCGGCTCAGCACATGAATTTCCGTTACGCTGCTGTCTGCGAGCAGGGCTTGCAGAATCTGTGAGCCAACCAGCCCTGTGGCGCCGGCAATAAGAACCCGACGGGCGGGCAGGGGAAATGATGTCACTCTATGCTCCTTCATTAATGCGCTCGCACGATAGCGCGCGTACTGTCTGGCGTCTGGCCTGTCCATTCATGAAAGGCTCGGTAAAAGGAGTTCGGATCCTCAAATCCCAGCAGAAAGGCAATTTCGCCCGCCGGCATGCGCGTATTTTCAAGATAATGGCGCGCCAGCTTCTCTCGCGTGAGATTCACCAGCGACCGGAAATTTTCGCCTTCCTCGCCAAGACGCCGTTGGAGAGTACGTCGGCTCATTGCCAGACGGCTGGCGACGGTATCTACGCTGACGGCATTGCCTGGCAGCAGTTCCAACAGTAGCGCCCGGACGCGATCGGATATCGTGGCCTGTTCGTCAAGTTCGCTCAAGCGTCGGCGCAGTTCAGGTTCGAACACTTTCCACATGCCGTCGCTGGCCGTTAAAAAGGGGCGCAGGCTATCGGCGGCGGAAAACGTGATGGTCGGACGCAAACCGGTTTGAATATCACACCCGAAAAAATGAACGTAATGCCGGATATAAGATTGTGCCGGCAATGTGGGCAGAACGACGCGGATTGCTTTTATCGCATCGCGCGTACCGAGTTCAGCCAGACGGATGAAAAAGGCCAATTCAGCCACCTGCAATGACTGCGGCACATGCGTCGATGCATACAGCCAGGAAGGCGAAATCGTCATATCTCCTGCTGAATCCACGCTGATCTCCAGATTCATCGGCGCCATGAGGTGTTTGTATTTCGCCAGCCGCTGGATGGCCTGCATCAAATTGCTACTGCATAAGGCGGCAAACAGAGGGGGATCAAAAAAATCCGCCGAGACTTTTTGCGCGATCTGAATCGGAAATAACGGGTTGCTGACTTCGTCTTCAATGCCCTGCCAAAAAAGGAAGTAATCTTCCGTAGATAGCCCCTGTCCGGTTCTTAACAGCAAATCATCAGGCAAGCCGGTTCTTCTCAGGACATGCTCAGCACTGATGCCCATGTCCTTAAACAGCACCCGCCAGCTGGCATTCAGGTAAAACATTTTGTTGCGCGTCATGTTAATCACTTAGTCCATCGGGAAAAGACGTTATCAGGAATCGTTGAGATTCATTCTAGTGAAAAATGGCAGGAAGTGACTTGCTAATTGCGCCTGAATACTCACGGTCTACGCCAGAACTACAACGGAGTAGGGCCTGTTTGGGGTGTTATGATAAGTGCATTACGCCGTGTAATACGCTCGTATCTCATACAGGGGAGAAGCCATGACAGTGAAACAACGCAACACGCAGAGCGTGACCATGACGGTAGATCGTGCCTTACTGGCTCGTGCGCGTGAGGCCGGCATTAACCTGAGCGCCACCCTGACAGCCGCCCTGGATGCAGAGCTTCGCCAGCATGAAGCGAAAAAATGGCAGGAAGAGAACAGGGAGGCCATCGACGCATTAAATCATTTTCATGATGAACAGGATTGTTTTAGCGATGAATACCGGACGTTTTGACCGTGCGATTCACCGTATACGCTAATACGGGAGATGCGTCGTTTACCCGCTGTTGCTCGATGTCACGAGCGATATTATTGGACGGCTACATCGTCGGATAGAGATCCCGTTGCTCCCGGTTGAAACGTACCCGGCAGGCTGCCGACCAACCCATATTGTCTAGGGACGATCACCCAGACCGTGATATGTGCCTATCCGATGGCGGCTCCACGGTACTGATGGCCTCGATGATTTCGTGTAGGTGCTCCACCACCGTCAGCCCCTGGGCGGCCATCATTGTCGCCTGCGATGGGCGAACCAGAAAGCCGTTGTGCGCCAGGCGCAGCATGGCAAGATCGTTGAAGGCGTCACCCGCGGCCAGAACGTGGCAACCCTGTTCCAGTAAGCGGGAGATGTGTTCCTCTTGCCATTTCGATCAGCCCATGCACATCCGGTTATCCAGCCGTCTGCATCTGTCTCCAGCGAGTGGCAGAATGACTCTGGTGAGCCTAGGGCATCAAGTAATGTGCCAGCCAATTCGTAGAAACAATCCGAGACGATGTGGATCCGGTAGCCTTGTTGTTGTGTGAGTTGTTGGAGAAATGCAACCGCATCGGGATAAGTCTGAGTTTTCGCGATCATCGATTGCACGTCCCGCAGGCGTAGGCCGTTTTTGCGGAGATGATCGAGACGCCAGCGCATCAGTGCGGGGTAGTCGGGTTCCTCCCGCGTGGTGATGGACAGTGCTTCGATACCGCTGGCTTGCGCTATCTGTGGCCACAATTCTGGAATCAGAACACCTTCGAGATCAATACAGGCCATTTTCATCAGATTTTCCTCCTTCTCAGACGCTGACATTGGTAAAAGCCAAAGATGTACCGAGCACGATCAGGGCAACGCCGATGAACTTGTCGACAGTCAGCTGGTGTTCGAGCAAACGACGGCGCATGACTGGGGCGGCGAAGAACAGCGCAACGATGCTGAACCAGATCCAGTGAGATACCGACATGAACAGACCGTAGGCGAAGTTGTGGCTCATCGGACTGTCCGCATGGACAACCTGGGTATAGGTAGCGACAACGAAAAGCATGGTTTTGGGATTGAGTGCGTTGGTCAGGAAGCCCATGCGGAAAGCCGCCAGTGTAGATGGCGCAGAGCCGGAAGCCTCTCCCAGTTTGAGCACCGCTTGGTTGGTCAGCGATTTGTACCCGAGGTAGATCAGGTAAGAGGCACCCAGTACCTTCATTGTCATGAACAGCAGGGGTGAGTTGACGATGACTACGGCGATACCCAGCACCGTATACATCACATGGATCTGTACGCCGCAGGCAATACCAAACGCAGAAATTAGGCCGGTGCGTGCTCCGAAGGCATAACTGTTTCGGGTGACCATCGCGAAATCGGGGCCGGGACTGATAACGGCCAGAATTGTGATGGTGGCGACTGCAATCAGTTCGTTCATTGTTTTAAAACTCCATTCGAATGCTGTGGAACGATCGGACCGCTCCACAGACGGTGTCAGCGCTTGTTGAAGGTGATGACGAGGACGTCGCGATAACCCTGTTGGGTGGGATCGCTTGCAAGGATGGGCGTCACTCCATGCATGGTGCGTTCGTCGTTGACGATAGCAGCGTCGAGAGGTACTGACAGTGTGTAGCGGGCGAGCTTCTGGCGATCTCTGTCGTAGATGCCAGTCTCACCATTCAGTACGTTGACGCGGTTGACCAGCATCATGAATACGAAGCTTACACCGTCACGGTGGATTCCTTCAGGAGTGGGCAATGCTTGCGCACTGGTAGCGACGATCCGGAATTGATGAACCTCAATATGCCAATCGTAGAAAGGCGCCAGGTTGTTAAATGTGGCTCGGCACAGTTCCAGCGCCGACATCAAAATCCTCCCTGAAGCAATCGACGGCTCAATGGAGGCGAAATGCCGGGCAACACCGCCGTTAAGGGGGTTGTATGTGACGCCCTGATAGTGGGGTTGTGGTGGTTCAATCTGGACGCCGGAGGTCGATGTGGCGCTGTAGACCCCGTGGCGTCGAAACCGATACGTCCCACCGTCTTTCATGAACTGGTCTTGTTCCAGTCGGTTCCAGCTCTCTTGGAATTCGATCCAGTCGTCCAGCATGTCTTCATCCTCAGCGGAGAGCAGCGACTGGGTCATTTCGGATGGCAGTATGATGTAGTCTTTTTTGGCGATGATTTTGCACAGATTGTTGATGCGAACATGACTTGCCGCCGGTTTCAGCTTTGGCTCAACAATGCTTGTTTCAGACGATAATATCTCCATTTATTACCCCAATATTTATTTTTTCGTTGGTTTTTGTGTGGTTTCGATTGAATTATTGAGTGCTTGTACTGGAGAAAAAAGTGATTTATCTTGAAGGAAATCTGTCAAATTTCGTCGTGTATATGAAACTTCCATCGTTAGCCTCATTCCGCTTTTTCGAAGCGGCAGCTCAAACCGGCAGCTTTGTGAAAGCGGCTGAACAACTGCATGTGACGCATGGCGCCGTCAGTCGGCAGGTACGGCTTTTGGAAGCGGCTCTGGGGGTCGAGTTGTTTGAGCGGCGTAATCGGGCGATTTTCCTGAGCGCGGCTGGGCGCTCATTGCATGCGACCACCACCTCGGTGTTTGAGCAACTCGAAGGTGCCGTGTATCGATTGCAGCAGTCGGCTCGGGAAGAGGTGATTGTGCTGTCCTGTGAGCCGACCATTGCCATGAAATGGCTGATTCCCCGGCTTCCCGCGTTTCATCGTGCAAACCCTGATATAAACCTACATCTTGTAGCTGCCGGTGGACCGATTGATTTCGCCAGGTCCGGGATCGATATGGCGCTACGTCGCAATGACTTCCATTGGGATCAGGATGTTCATGCCGAGAAAATCTGTGATGAGTGGATGGGGCCGGTAACCCGTGCAAAGGAGGAACCTAAGGTACGCCTTGATGGTGTGCGATTGCTGCACTCGGGAACCCGGCCGAAAGCATGGTCGGCCTGGCAACGCTTGTCGGGTGTTTCAACGAAAGGCAGCATCCGCGTGGACTACGAACATTTCTACCTGTGTGTTCAGGCCGCGGCATCTGGCTTGGGCATGGCTATGGTTTCGTTCCTGATGGTGCAGGACGAACTGGAAAGTGGGCAGCTATATGCTCCTTACGGTTTTATTCGCGATGGTTCCAGCTATTGTCTACTGTCGCCAAAGGCCCTGAGTCAGAACGAAAAGTGCGACCGGTTCAAAAAATGGCTTGTGGCGGAGGCCGCGTCAAGCCTCTCGGCAAATTTGCCCCTATATGTCCAGACACCGGTTATCACTTAACCCATGACTGGAACGGTGCCGCAGATATTCCCGTAGCGGGCAGTGCTGTTCGGCGGGTTATCGGCTGATGGCTGAAGACCCTGAAATCTCAAAAAGTGAATGTGTTGGTTTACAGGCCATGGCCCGGAATCCGTGGCCGCAGATGTTATTTTGGATGCGATATTTAAGATACCAGAGACGTGAACCAGTGGGTTTAACGTGAAGATACAGGCCGTGAGAATCGGAGACTTTGAAGGGTTTTGCGGAGGGTTTTACGTTGCGGATTTTTGAGTCGTTAAGCGACATGTGGGGGTCACGCCATTATCGAACCGGAAAGACCCCAAATCTGACCACCAAATTCTCCCGATGCGGAGGGTAAACCGGGCATCCATCAGAAAGGGTTTTGATGCTATCGCGTTGGATATAAAAGCAAAAAGCAGATGCCTTTCGACATCTGCTTTTCTGAATTTGGCTCCTCTGACTGGACTCGAACCAGTGACATACGGATTAACAGTCCGCCGTTCTACCGACTGAACTACAGAGGAATCGGTGAAGTGGGGCGCATGATAACGGTGGGGATGTTGTATGTCAAAGGCAGAACACCTATTTTCGGCGCGTTTGGCGAGGGATTGCTCAATAGGGTGATTTTTCTTGGTAAACCCCTGCGTTTTTTCATGGGAGGCCGACGCGGCGGATAACAGACCGGCAGCGCTGGCCGCCGGTCTGTCAGGGTTTAACCGAGTGTGATCCGCAACTGGTAGTGGTAGCGCGGGCGGGTCAGCAGAAAGTCGGGGGCTACGCTCGGGCTCCAGGAATCATCGCCGCCGACCCCCATATGGAAGCCGTCCAGATTGAGCCAGACGCCGGTTTCCGGTTGTAGCAGATGGTGGTGGCTGCAGTTCATCAACTGCTGTTGGCTATACCGGCCGATGCCGAAGTGGAAATCACCATCGATAGTCCAATCACCGTAGTTCAACTCTTCCGTATCGCAGCGCAGGCCGTTTTCGGATGGGAAAATATAAGGCGTATGCATGGCCTCCAGCGGCAACTGCCAGCGGCCGTGACGCGCGGAGAGACGTCTGTCCGGATAATTTTCATGCGGCCCCAGCCCGCGCCAGCTGACCTGTGGAAATACCTCTGCCAACTGGCAACTCAGCCCGACGCGAGCCAACGGCGGCAGGTGCGGCGAAACCTCGACATCCACGCTCACGCTCAACCGCCCCTGATTATCGATGCGCCACTGCTTGCGGCTGACAAACAGCGTCTGTTGCTGATAGCGGCCCGCGTGCGTGGTGTTGACTACCACGCCGTCGCCTAATGCGTCGGCCCGAATCTCGAGGCAGTCGGTTTCGTACTGGTACAATCCCGCCAGTTTCCAACGTTCCACCCAGGCATGTGGGTCGATTCGATCTACCTCGCTGATGCCGATATCGTTGTCCAGCGGGGCGCGGGTGAGGTTATCCCGCAGCGGGCTAAGCAGGCGTTGCCGATGGTCTTGCTGCCAATGCGTGAGTAATCCGCTATGACGATGGAACGTCCAACTCTGGTCGCCGTGCGTGATCTCAACGGCCTCCTCGGTGGAGGACAATCGCGGCGCGGCGCCTGTCGACGGCATAAGCGCCGGCGTCGGCATGGGGGCCGGCAGTGCCCATTGATCCCAGGCGCAGCAATGGCCGGCGGGCGACCATGCCGTCGCCGTGGGTTGGATGACGTCCAGATTCAGCCACATGGCGGCGGGGTGGCGAACCGTCGGTAGTGTGTCGAGCAGTGTGATGATTTGCCTGCCTTCCGGCGGCAGCGACAGTTCAACACGGCCTTCGGCAAGCGTCAGGTTGTCTTGCATGATGCGCCATTGCAGGATTTCGTTATCGCTGGCGCGAAACAGGTATTCGCTGGTGACGGCGATGGTCAGCGGCTCGGCGGAAAGAGACTCGAACTGGAAAAATTGCTGCGCGCGTTGGGCTTCGTACAATGCCGGATGCGGGGTGCGATCCGGGAACACCAGCCCGTTGAGGCAGAACTGGCGATCGTTGGGCGTGTCGCCGAAATCGCCGCCGTAAGCCCAGTGCGGCGGATGGCGATCGTAGCGGGTCAGCGCCTGATCTACCCAATCCCAGACGAACCCGCCCTGCAGCCGGGGGTACTGGCGAAACGCCTGCCAGTAGCGGGCGAATCCGCCGAAGCTGTTGCCCATCGCATGAGCGTATTCGCACAGGATCAGCGGACGCGATTCGTCCGGCAGGCCGATCCACTTTTTGATGGCCCATTTCGGCACGGCGGGGAACGGCTGATCCTGATCGACCCGGGCGTACATCGGGCAGAGAATATCGGTGGCGGGGGTATCGGCGCCGCCGCCTTCGTACTGCACCGGGCGGGTAGGATCTTGCTGTTTGACCCACTGATAGAGCGCACTGTGCGCACGTCCATAGCCGGATTCGTTGCCCAACGACCAAATGATGATGCACGGATGGTTGCGATCGCGCTGAACCATGCGGGTGACGCGCTCCGCCATCGCGGGCAGCCAGCGCGGGTCGTCAGACAATCGGTTCATTGGCTGCATGCCATGGGTTTCGATATTGGCTTCATCCACCACGTACAGGCCGTAGCGGTCGCACAGGCGGTACCACAACGGATGGTTGGGATAGTGCGAACAGCGTACTGCATTAAAATTATGCTGCTTCATCAATAAGATATCTTGCAGCATGGTTGCTTCATCCATCACCTGACCGTGCTCGGGGTGGTGCTCATGGCGGTTGACGCCGCGGATCAGCAGCGGTTTGCCGTTGAGTTTCAACCGCCCGTTGCTGATGCTCACTTCGCGAAACCCGACGTCGTAAGCTTCCGCTTCCACCAGCATGCCGTCGGCATATTCCAGCGCCGCCACCACGCGATAGAGGTGCGGCGTTTCGGCGCTCCACAGCGCGGGGTTGTCGATGTCTAGTTGAATGTCGACGCGATCGTGATAGTTGCCCCGTTCATCGATAGGGGCGCTGCCGAAGGGCGCGATCGCTTCCGCCTCAAGCTGACCATGGCGCCAGAGCTGCACATGCAGACGCCAGTTGGCCGCCGTTTCCGGCAACAGGCTGGCGCTGGCCTGAACGCATAGCGTGCCGTGCGTATAATCCCGGCTGAGCGGGGTGGTGAGCTGAATGTCGCGCAGTTGCGTCGTCGGTTTATGCAACAGCCACACATCGCGGAAGATGCCGCTCATGCGCCACATATCCTGATCTTCCAGATAGGTGCCGTCCGACCAGCGCAGCACCATGACCGCCAACCGGTTATCTCCTTCCTGCAAGGCATTGCTGAGGTCGAATTCGGCGGGCAGGCGACTGTCCTGCGAGTAGCCGATCCAGCAGCCGTTACACCACAAATGAAAAGCCGAATTCACACCGTCAAAAATGATGCGTGTTTGCCCATGTTGTCGCCAGCTATCATCAACCTTGAATGTGAGCGAATAACATCCGGTGGGATTTTCTGCCGGTACCAAGGGTGGGTTGACCGGGATGGGGTATTTCACGTTGGTATAAATGGGGGCGTCGTAGCCGGATAGTTGCCAGTTGGACGGTACGATGGTGCGATCCGCCTGCGGTAAATCCTGTGTCAGCCAACTTTCCGGCACCGCCTCCGGACGGGGAAAATAGCTGAATACCCATTCGCCATTCAGCGGCTGGCGTCGGCGGGAAGGTTCATCGTCCCGGGCGTGCTGCAGATTGCGCCAACTGGAAAATGGCGGGTGGGCATCCAACCGGTTAACCTGGCTGCAGGCGGGGTTTTCCCAGTCCCGTCTGGCGAGAATTTGTGCCAGTGTGGGCGGCGTGGCGGTGATGGACATGGCGCGTTTTCCTTTATTGTTCCGTGAGGGCGTTGGCTGCAATGATTTGTTATTCGCTCACATTTTATAGCATAAAAAAGGATGGAAATGAGTAAGACAAGGGATGAACGGAAGGTGCCGACGATCACAAAATCGTCGATGCTTATCCTTGCAACCGCCGTGCGAGCGCGATCAATTGATGAGCGATGGCCTGAGCGTCTGGGGTCTTTGATGCATAGTGCGCCGTGGTCTGTCGTTCCACCAGCACGGTTTCCAACAACAGAGAGGCAGCCGGCTCCTGCGCCAGCAGACGGGCGACCAGATGCAGCACGGCTTCGTGGCCTAATTGGCGGAAATCCTGCCGAATGGTGGTCAGCGGCGGCTGGTAATACGCGCTGTCCTGGGTATCGTCAAATCCGATAACCGAGATCTGATCCGGTACGCTTAATCCATATTCGTGCAACGCCCGCAGCACGCCGAGCGCCATCTGATCGTTGGCGACCACGATGGCGCTCGGTTGGGGCGATGCCATCAAGAGTTGTGGCGTGCAACGATAACCGGACTGTGCGCTCCAGTCGCCTTCGGCAACGGCGCAGGGCGAGAGCTGATGATCGCGTAAGCCTTGCAGCCAGCCTTCGTAACGCAAGCGGGCGGAAACGGCGCTGAGCGGGCCGGTCAGCAGCGCGATCCGGCGATGCTCCCGCGTGACCAGATGCTCAATCGCCAGCCTCGCCCCTTGGAGCGGATCGAACATAACGCGGGGCCAGGGGGTATCGGGTTGAGTATCCAGAAACAACACCGGCGTCGTCGCACAAAGCTGGCTGAGCGGTTCGGCCATTGCCGGCTCCTGCGGGACGTTGACGATAATCCCGTCGACCCGTTGCGCCAGCAGCTCGCTGACGGCGCGCCGGGCGTCATACCCGTCGGCGGCACTGAGCATGGCGACCACCACGTTGAACCCCTGTGCGCTGGCGGTGGTTTTGATGGCGGCCGCGATTTGAGACGGCGCATGCAGCGACAGATCGATAGTCGCCAGCCCGATGGTGGTGGGGCGCCGACGCGCCAACTGTTGGGCGACGCGGTTGGGAATATAGTTGAGCGCCGCCATGGCCTGCTCGACCTTCGCTTTGGTCGCGGGAGAAACCTGGGGCGAGCGGTTCAGTACGCGGGATACGGTCTGGTACGAAACCCCGGCATAGGCGGCCACTTCGTTCAAGGTTACGGGTTTCGTTTTCATGACGGGGTTCCTGGGTATCGGGCAGGGCGTCATGATAGCAGATGTCCGGTCGGCAAGGGATTGTCGAGCGGTATCCCGCGCGAGCCGCCATGGGGAGCGGGCCGCGCGGGTGTTGGGGTATCAGGCTGCGGCAGAGTGCGAGTGCGTGTAGTACCAGGCGACGGTCTTGCGTACCAGCGCTTCGGTGGCGTCGAGATAAGCGGCCGGTGCGGCGAGTATCTCCGGCGCCAGAATCAGCGGCAGTTCGGTGCAGCCAAGAATGATCTTTTCCACCCCTTGTCGTTGCAGTTCCGTTTGTACCGGTAACAGCAACTGACGGGCGAGGGCGAAGTTTCCGGCCTTGTAAGCATAAATGCTGTCCATCACCGCATCCTGTTCCGCCTGGGAGGGAAGCGTGCAGCGCACCTGCTGGCGGCTTAGCGCGTGTTGGTAAATATCGGCGCGTACCGTAGCGGTAGTGGCTAGCAGGCCGACGTGGCGCAGCGACTGTTCGTCGATCCACTGACAGGTTGCGTCGATGATGCTGATCATTTCGGTTCGGGTATGGCGTTTCAGGTCGTCGAACCAATAGTGGGCGGTATTGCAAGGCATGATGATGCAGGACGCACCGGCGTTTTCCAGAATCCGCAGGTATTGGAGCATTTTGCTGAGCGGGGATGTGCCCTGTTGCAAAATACAGCGGGTACGATCGGGAATATCCGGAATGGATACGGCGATCATCGGGATGTGTTCCTGATCGGTGTGCGCCGGTGTGTTGTTGATCAGTTTCTGCATGGCGTCGACAGTGGCGCCGGGGCCCATGCCGCCCAAAATACCAATAACAGGGTTCATCTCATCGTCTCCCGTAGTCCCGGTGCAAAAATCAGTACCGGTGCAAAAATCAATGCCGGTGCAAAAATCAGTGCCGGTGCGGAAATCATCGCACAGCACCTCGAAATGTGAATTGCGAAATTCCCATCCGCCATCCCTGTTTTGCATAAGCACTATTACGCTATGCTTTTTATGATATCTACAGGCGAAACTGGCGTGGTGAACGGCAATGCTAAATAACATTGAAACCAAATGGCTTTATGACTTTATCTCCCTTGAGGAGTGCCGCAGCTTTACGCTGGCGGCGGAGCAACGCAACATCTCGCAGTCGTCATTCAGCCGTCGTATTCGGGCGCTGGAGGAGGCGGTAGGATTCGAAATTTTTGATCGCTCTGCATCGCCGCTGCAATTGACGGAGCCGGGGCGTGTTTTCCATGCGCATATTCGCAATACGCTCGACGATCTGGAGTATCAGATTAATAAACTGCACGGCGGCGCCCCTTCGCGGCATCGCATCACTATCGCCGCCGCACATTCGCTGTCGGTGTTCGTGATGCCGGATCTGCTGAGGTCCCTGCCGAATCCGCAGGAAAATATCGTCTACGTTGAGTCCATTGACGTGGATGACGCGGTTCTCAATCTGAAAGAGGGGCGCAGCGATTTCATTTTTTCGTTTCAGAACGAAGAACTGATGTCGGAACCTTTTCTGCACACCCGGATGATGGCGTCGCGGCTTTATCCGGTCTGCGCCTGCGATGCCGCCGGCAAACCGTTGTTCGATGCGCGCGCACCTTCGCTGCCGTTGCTGAACTACACCGATACCAGCTACATGGGGCGGCAGGTGAACCGCTACCTCGCCGCCGTCGGGCGTGAGCGTTTCACGGTGACGTTCGTCTCTTCCATGAGCGATCTGCTCAAGCGGATGGTGAAGCAGGGCTTCGGCATCGCCTGGCTGCCGGATTACTCCATCAAGGAAGAGCTTAAACATCGGGAACTGGCGATTCTGAATTTGGAAAACGCAGTCATGGCGATGCAGGTTTATCTATACCGACTGGATGCACGCCTGAATACGGCGTCGGAGTCGTTCTGGCGAACGATGAAGGCGTTGCATCCCACAGTGTGAGAGCGTTCCCTTAAAAAAAACAGCGGCCGGACGGCCGCTGTCTGCGAAGATGACGTTCAGAAACGCATCAGGCGTCTTGTGTTGCGCTGGCCTGTTGTAAGACCACCGTTTCCTCAAGGTCCTCTGCGTCTTCATCGTCGGTTACGCCTTTTTCCAGGCTGGCGACCACGGCGGTGGAGATGCTGTTACCGATGACGTTGGTCGCGGTACGGCCCATATCCAGGAACTGGTCGATACCCAGAATCAGCAGAATACCGGCTTCCGGCAGGCTGAACATCGGCAGTGTGGCGGCAACCACTACCACGGAGGCGCGAGCCACGCCTGCCATGCCTTTGCTGGTGATCATCAGCGTCAGCAGGATCAGGATCTGCTGGGTCAGGCTCAGGTCGATGTTGTACGCCTGGGCGATGAACAGAATGGCGAAAGACTGGTACATCATCGAGCCGTCAAGGTTGAATGAGTAACCCAGCGGCAGCACGAAGCTGGTGATTTTCTTCGGTACGCCGAAACGGCTCAGCGCTTCCATGGTCTTCGGATAGGCGGATTCGCTGCTGGCGGTGGCGAAGGCCAGCATGGTGGGTTCGCGGATCAGGCGAGCCAGCACCGCGATGGATTTGCCCAGGAAGGCGTATCCGACCAGAAACAGTACCGACCACAGCAGCGCCAGGCCAATGTAGAACTCGCCGATCAGCTTGCCGAAGTCATAAATCAGGCCCAGGCCTTGCGTGGTGATGGCGGAAGCGATGGCGGCAAAGACCGCGATCGGCGCCAGCGCCATCACGTAGTCGGTGACGCGGAACATCACTTTGGCCAGTTCTTCAATGGTGGAGAGAATGAAGTTGGCCTGTTTGTTATGGTGTTTGACGTAAGCCAGCGCAGAACCGAAGAACAGCGAGAACACCAGAATTTGCAGAATTTCGTTATTGGCCATCGCTTCCACGATGCTTTTCGGGAAGATATGGCTGATGAAATTCTTCAGTGTGAAGCCATCGGTATTCAGACCGGTAGTGACGTGGTTGGCGGTGGCCACCAGGTTCATGCCTACGCCGGGCTGGAAGAAGTTGGCCAGGCACATACCGATCAGCAGCGACAGGAAGGACGCGGTAATGAACCAGGTCATGGCTTTCAGGCCAACGCGGCCTACGGCAGAAGAGTTGCCCATGCTGGCCAGACCGGATACCAGCGTAGCGAATACCAGCGGTGCGATAATCATTTTGATTAACCGCAGGAAAATATCGGTAATCATATTGAAATAGGAAGCGACTTCTTTGGCGCGCCCGCCGTCGAGATATTGATGGCAAGCCCAGCCAACAAGAATCCCCAGTATGATAGCCAATGCTATCTGTATGACTAACTTCTGCCTTTGCATATTAACCTCATGTTGATGACCGTATTCAGACAACACACAGTGTTATTGCAGCGCATCCGATGAACGCGCATTTATCAATGCACGCAATCGTTACACTGGCCTGTTATGGAGGGGTGTTGTGTCTGCGGCGCAGATATTACAACGAAATCGAGTTTTTACTGCTTTTTTTTCTGCGTAATAAAAGTCACGTCACATGTTTGATGCAAAAAATGCATTATCAATAACATTGATGCTTAAATTGCATATGGCATTTAACGTTGTCAATGGGGTGTCATGCTTTTATTTTATTATTTTCAATATGTTGAGATCTATTTTCTTCCTTGTTTATCGTCGATTTTTTTGTGATGATTTTTTCTTATGATTTATTGAGAGTTAGCAATAAATTAAATAATCGCCGGATAATTTATTATTCAGTGCGCCTAAGTTTATTTTCTATTAATTCAGTTGGTAATTAATAAATATTGATGACGAATTTTGTTTTTATGCTGGTAACTTTATTTACATAACTGTATGAGAAGAGAGCAGAGAAAAATAATAAGTATCTCAGTAACCTATTTTTTATTGAAAAATAAATGCCATAAATAACGTTATCCGGGCTTGCCTGTAGTGACTGTGTTTTTTTATCGTTTTGTCATTGTTAATTGCGGTGAGCATGGCCGGTTGAAAACATTTCCGGTAACGCTAAAAACGGGGGTGATAACCCAGCTTGTCGCCAGAATAAATAGTAAATAGGTCTTATTATTATCCAGGGTGACGGCTTTACTATTCTTAAGCACGATACAGATCAAGCTATTGGTGAGGCGACGTGTTTTTTCCCCAGGGAACCCCTTACACTATTTTCCGTATAAAAGTTATGGAGATTGGATTGCGGTGGTTATGGCGACACGACTGACTGGCTCCCCGTCCTGCCTTTCTATTATGTGGCAGGATGCCTTGCTGAAAGTTTCCCAGACATTGCTGCGACAACGCAGCATTGAGGGGGTGCTGCAGGCGCTCGACGGCTTATCGTTCTCGGTGGTGCGCTTCGGCCGCGTTAACCTGCTGTTGATGGATCCGCTGCATAATCAGATGGCGTTTTATCGTCACGACCGGGAATCAGCGCGCACGCGACTGAGCGACGAAAATATTCTGCTGGCCGACGGGCCTGGCGGCATCGTATGGAGCACTCATGTGATGCTGCATTGCAACCGGCTGCATTTCCAGCGCGATTTCCCGCATCTGGTCGAGCAACCGGCTTATGTGGGGCTGAGCGATTATTGCCAACTGCCGTTGCTGGGGCCGCATCGGGTGCTGGGTGGCGTTGAGTTCATAAAAACCGACGGTAGCCAATTTACCGAAAGCGAAATCGAATTCTTTCAGTCGATTGCCAGTGTTGTGTCGCTGGTGGTGGAAAATATCAACGAGCGCGAACAGGCTCAGCGAGAAGAAGAACGTTTGCGGCAGGAGCGCGATCACTACCGTATCCTGGTGGATGTCACCAACACCGTTATTTCCCGTCTTGAACTAAAAGCGCTGGCGCTGGAAGTCTCCCGTGAAATTCACCGTTTTTTCGGCATCGATTTTATTGCGCTGGTGCTGAAAGAAGCGGAGGGCGACGACGCCACGCTCAAATATTTTGCGACTCACTATGTCGGAAGCGGTGCGCCCAAAACGGTGCAGGGCGATGTAGGGCGAGAAGAAACGCTGGCCGACGGCGTCATGCGGCATAATCAAGTGCAGTTGGTGAGCGAGAACGACATGCCGCGTAACGGCGAGCCGCGTTGTCTGGTGCAGTGGTTTGACGCCGGCCCCACCCATGCCTGCCTGCTGCCGTTGGCGTTCGGTAATCGCATGCTGGGGGTGCTGGAGCTGGCGCACCGGGAACGCCTGGCGGTGAGCGATGCGGAGATCCGCTTGCTGCGGCAGATTGCGGCGCGCATCGCCATTGCATTGGATAATGCGTTGGCTTACGACCAGATATCCCGCCTGAAAGATTCCTTGATCCATGAAAATTTCTATTTGACGGAGCAGCTTACCGAGCGGATCCAGCATGCCGGCGGCGATGAATTCGGTGAAATCATCGGCCGCAGCGAGGCGATCCGGCGGGTACTGGAACAGGTAGAGATGGTTGCCGCCAGCGACAGTACCGTGCTGATTCTGGGAGAAACCGGAACCGGGAAAGAGCTGATCGCCCGGGCGATTCACAGTTTGAGCCCGCGCAAATCTCAACGCATGGTGAAGATGAACTGCGCCGCCATCCCCTCCGGCCTGCTGGAAAGCGACCTGTTCGGCCATGAAAAAGGGGCATTTACCGGCGCTACCGCTCTGAGGCAGGGGCGTTTTGAAATGGCGGACAAAAGCACGCTGTTTCTAGATGAAGTAGGGGATATCCCGCTGGAGCTGCAACCCAAACTGTTGCGTGTTTTACAGGAGCGGGAAATCGAACGCCTCGGCGGCAGCAAAGTCATTCCCGTGGATGTGCGGCTCATTGCCGCCACTAATCGCGACCTTAAGCAGATGGTGGCGGATCGGGAATACCGTAGCGATCTCTATTACCGTTTGAATGTGTTTCCCATCGTCATACCACCGTTGCGTGAGCGGCCGGAGGATATTCCGTTGCTGGTGAAGTTTTTCACCCGCAAAATCGCCCGCCGCATGAATCGCACCATCGATAGCATTCCTTCCGAAATACTGCGGCAGCTAAGCCGTTTGCCTTGGCCGGGCAACGTGCGCGAACTGGAAAACGTGGTGGAGCGGGCGGTTATTCTGACGCGCGGCACCACCCTCAACCTGCAGATGGATGAACTGCAGCACCACCTTTCGCCGCTGGAAGCCCCCAAACCGCATCATCATCGAGAGATTGAACCGCCGCCAGAAGCAGAAGCGCCGCATACGCTGGATGCAGAGGAAGAGTCTGAGCGTGATCGCATTATCCGGGCGCTGCGCGATACCAACGGTATTGTCGCCGGCCCCAAAGGTGCCGCCGCCCGCCTGGGGCTCAAACGCACCACGTTGCTCTCCCGTATGCAACGTATGGGCATTTCCGCCAGAGAGATTGAAGATATTTCCTGACCCGCCGCCGGTTGGAGGGCAAAAACGCCCGCTTGTCCGTTCAGGGCGAAAAGATGTCCTGTTTTGGCCTGTCCGTTCGGTAGCGTCCGGTGTCATGATGACGATGGACGATAACCGAGGAGAGAATAATGTTAGCGATGAAACCCCATTGTGAACGCTGCGGCAAAGGCTTGCAGCCAACGGCTACAGACGCGCTGATTTGCTCTTTTGAATGTACATTCTGCTCTGAGTGCGCCACTCATGCGTTGAATAGCACGTGTCCCAATTGCGGCGGTGAATTGGTGAGAAGGCCGACCCGACGTTTGGACAAGGATTAAGCAGCATCCGGGATTATTCGTCGTTGCGGCGTAAACAAGATGATGTTTCTTCACGACCTGGGGGCAACACTCGCTGGAGTTGGCGGATGACGCCATGACATCGTAGGTGGCCGGTTCAGCAAGCGAACGGGTTTAACGTGTGTTTTCACCCTTCATCGCATCCACTAGCCGATGCCAAGGTTGCGGATGACGGCTATGGCAGGTATTCGGTGATGTTGAACACACTCTTCTGGGGCGAGTCCCGAACAGGCTGGAAGTATCCACGGCGATTCGGCATTGCCGCCGCCTGTTTGGGCTGGCGACTCTTGCGGTTTGCGCCTCGCTGCACCGCGATATGATCGCCGGCAGTTGCCGAGCATCATGGCGGGCGGCGGTTTGTACTCCGAGCAGCCCACACCCCACCGGGTGATCGGTGGGGTGTGGCCGGTTGGATTAACCCGCGACTTCCGCTTCTTTACGCAGACGCGCCTTCAGTGCGCTGTATTCCTGAACGACATAGTTTTCCGCCCAGTTCTGATCGGCGATAGCCTCCAGTTTCACGGCACAGTGTTTGTACTCCGGTGTTTTGGAGATCGGATCCACTTCATCCAGCGTCAGTTCGTTACAGGCGCCGATCCACCACTGGTAGGTCATGTATACCGCCCCTTTGTTAATGCGTTCGCTGACCATGGCGCGACTGATCACTTTGCCGCGGCGGGAAGCGACCCACACCAACTGCTGGTCGCGCACGCCGAGAGCGGCGGCGTCTTCCGGGTTCATCTGCACATAGCCGGGTTCGTCGGCCAGCGTCTGCAACGCGGTACAGTTGCCGGTCATGGAACGGCAGGAGTAGTGACCCACTTCACGCACGGTGGAGAGCACCAGCGGATACTCGGCGTCGGTCTGCTCCATCGGCGGGTGCCATTCGGTGGCGAACAACAGCCCTTTGCCGTTGGGGCGGTCGAACTTGTTGCCGGCATACAGCCACGGTGTTCCTGGGCTGTCTTCGGTCAGACACGGCCAGGGAATATAGCCCAGCCCGGCCATCTTGTCGTAGGTCGCACCGTAGTACAGTGGGCACAAATGGCGCAGCTCATCCCAGATTTCCTGGGTGTTGTTGTAGTGCATCGGGTAGCCCATGGCGGTAGCCATCAGGCTGATGATTTCCCAATCCGGCTTGACGTTGCCCTGCGGTTCCACCGCTTTATAGAAGCGCTGGAAGCCACGGTCGGCCGCCGAATAAACCCCTTCGTGTTCGCCCCAGGACGTCGCCGGGAAGATCACATCCGCCATCGCGGCGGTTTTGGTCATGAAAATATCCTGAACGATCAACAATTCCAGTTCGGCGAAGGTCTGCCGTACTACCGACAGGTCCGGCTCGGTCTGCAACGGGTCTTCGCCCATCAGGTAGTTGGCCTTGATCTTGCCTTCCTTGATCATGTGCGGTACGTCGGTCAGCGAGTAACCGATGCGGTCAGACAACGACGGCACGCCCCAGGCTTTGGCGAATTTCTCACGGATTTCCGGGTCGGTGACTTTCTGATAGCCGGGGAATTGGTTCGGCAACGCGCCCATATCGCAGGCACCTTGCACGTTGTTTTGACCGCGCACCGGGCCGACGCCCACGTTCGGGCGGCCGAGGTTGCCGGTCAGCAGCGCCAGGCCGGACAGGCCTTTCACCACGTCGACCCCTTGCGTCCACTGGGTTACGCCCATGCCCCACAGAATGGTGGCGGACGGCGCAGCGGCATACATACGGATGGCTTCACGGATCAATTGCGGACTGAGGCCGGTGATGTCCGCCACATATTCCGGCGTGTATTTCGCCACCAGATTGCGGTATTCCTCGAACCCTTCGGTGTGCGCAGACACAAAGCTCTGGTTGTACAACCCTTCGTTGATCAGCACGTTGGCGAAGGCGTTCACCAGCGCCATGTTGGAGCCGTTTTTCAGCGGCAACCACAGATCGGCGATGCGGGCGGTTTCAATGTGACGCGGGTCGCAGACGATGATCTTGGCGCCGCGTTCTTTCGCTTTGATGATGCGGCGCGCCACGATCGGGTGGGAGTCGGCGGCGTTGTAGCCGAACACCAGAATGCAGTCGGTTTTTTCGATTTCGCAAATCGAGTTACTCATCGCGCCGTTGCCCAGCGTGACCTGCAAACCGGATACCGACGGGCCGTGACATACGCGAGCACAGCAGTCGATATTGTTGGTGCCGGTGACGGCGCGGGCGAATTTCTGCATGACGAAATTGGTTTCGTTGCCCGGGCCACGAGAAGAGCCGGTGTGCATGATGGCGTCCGGGCCGTATTTTTCCTTGATGGCTTTCAAACGGGAACTGGCGAACTCGATGGCCTCGTCCCAGGACACCACTTCAAACGGCGCGCCTTTCTGGCGGCGGATCATCGGCTGTTTCAGACGCGGGGTCAGTAACTTGGTGTCATTGAGGAAATCCCAGCCGTAATAGCCTTTCAGGCACAGCTCACCTTCGTTGGTGAGACCGTTGGCCCCTTCGGCGCCAACCACTTTGCCATTTTCCACCAACAGGTTAATTTTGCAGCCTGACCCGCAGTAGGGGCAGACGGTAATCACTTTCTGCATGACATTGCTCTCCTTCAGCGTACCTTGATGGCACGGTCAGAATTTCATTTCCGCGGCTTCGTCTAACGCTGCGCGCCGCTGTTTACGTTGGATCATTTCCTGAATGTCATCGCGGCTTATCAGGTGCAGGGCTTTGGTCGGACAGACTTCGACACAGGCCGGCCCACCGGCGCGGCCTTCGCACAGATCGCATTTATGGGCTTCGGCCTTGATGCAATTCCCCAGGGTTTGATAATGGCTGATACGCGCCACCGGTTTACTGATCACCGTCATGGCGCCGTAGGGACAAGCCACCACACAGGTCTTGCAACCGATGCATTTTTCCTGCTGCACCTTGATATGATCGCCGGCGCGCACAATCGCGCCGTTCGGGCAAACATTGGCGCAGGGGGCATCTTCACAGTGACGGCACTGGATAGTGGTACTGACGTTCAGACCTTTCACCACTTTCAGTCGGGGGGTGAAATGTTCCGGCGACAACGACGAGGGATTACCGTCGCTGTGGGCCAACACGCAGGCGACCTCACAGGTGCGGCAGCCGATACATTTCCTGGGGTCTGCTAAAACGAACCGGTTCATGACAAGGTCTCCTTCCGCGGCTCTGGTTGAATGTCGGGTTTGTCGACAGCCAGGGCCGCCGACACATCGCCATACATAAAGCAGGGTTTATGCCAGAATAAATGCTTATAGATTAATCCATTGATTTTTATGTGATTAAAATTTGTTTTCGCCGGATTCTGGACGATTCCCTGCCAGGGTGACGACGACCAACGACGGCCTTCGGCAGATTTGACGACGGAATGATGTCGAGGCGCCGCCGGTGGAGAGCGTCCTTGGCCCGCGGCGCGTCGTCGACATGATTTATCGCGGTCAGTGTTGTATTGTCATGGGCTGGATGCCGCCGCCGACGGCGGAATACGACGAAGAGCCTATTCCCATTAGGGTCCTCAGTGATGACGAACGGGAGAAAACGTGAATTATCCGATTGCGTCGATTACTCGTACCGGGCTGAGCAACAGCGTTTATGCCACCTTGCGGGATGCGCTGATCACCGGGCGCTTTAAACCTAACGATCGCCTGCGGATCCGCGAGCTGGCGGCGCAACTGGGCACGAGTGTGACGCCGGTGCGGGATGCCATTCTGCAATTGGCGAAGGAACAAGCATTGGAGCTGCGCACCCCGCGGGATATCCGTGTGCCGGAACTGACGCTGGAGCAGTATCTGGAAATCCGTATGCTGCGCATCGCCATTGAAGGCATGGGGGCGGAAAACGCGGCACGTTGCGTGACGCCGGACGCACTGTCGCAGGTGGAGGTGAATATTGCGCAGAACGTCGAGGCGGTAAAACGCGGCGATCTGGCGGATGCGTTGCGCCTGAACAGCGAATTTCATCTGCTGCTGGCCCGCACGGCGCAAATGCCGTTGTTGTGCAGCTTTATCGACAGTTTATGGATGCGTACCGGGCCGTTGATCGCTCAGGCTTACAGCCATTTTTCCGAGCGGATGGCGGTCGGGCATCACCGCGACGTGTTGGATGCCCTGAAGGCGGCGGATCCGGTGGCGGCGCGGCTGGCGATTCAGGCTGATATTCAGGACGGCCACAATAAGATGATCGAGTTTATCACCGTGGCGCGACAGGAGCGGGTGGCAGGGTAATCACGCGGGGCGACGGGCTGCCGGCTCAAGGGCCCGATAACCTGAATCCCCGTCCGCATGCCGTCAGGCATGATTGCACGGCGAAACGCGATGACGCGGCCTGGCGGTACGCCGCATCGTTGCGGTTGTCCCCCCCGGTGTCGGGGGAATATCCCGATGTCAGCCACTGCCGCCCGGCCCGCGTTGAGGGGCGCGCTATAACGCCGCCATCACCGTATCCAGGCTGTCGAGCAGGATATCGGCGTGTTGCTGCGTGAACACCAGCGGCGGCCGGATTTTCAGGATATTTCCATGCGGGCCGGTGGCGCTGATCAATACGCCGGCCTGACGCATACCGTTTACCAGTCTTACGGCGTCATCGGTGGCGGGCTGTCGGCTTTGTCGGCTTGTCACCAGTTCCACGCCGATGAAAAAACCGTAGGCGCGAATGTCGCCTATCCGCTCATGGCGTTTGGCCAGCCGTCGCAGCCCGGCTTCAATATAGCTACCCACTTGCGCCGCATTTTCCTGTAGCCGATCGCGACGAATGATGTTCAGTACCGTCTGCGCCGCCTGGCAGGAAACCGGGTTGCCGCCGAAGGTATTGAAGTAGCGTTGGGCATTACCGAAGGCATCGAACAATGCCGGTCTACCCACTACCGCCGCCACCGGATGGCCGTTGCCCATCGGTTTGCCCATGCTGACCAGGTCGGGCGTCACGCCGTAACGGGCGAACCCCCAGCGATGCGAGCCGGTACGACCGAAACCGGCCTGCACTTCGTCAGCGATATACAGGCCGCCTGCCGCGCGCACCTGCGCGACCACCTGTTGTATTTCTTTCGCGTCGGCGCCGAAGATACCGTCGCTGGAAAAAAGGGTATCGAACAACAACGCGGCGGGGCGAATGCCCTGCGTTGCCATGTCCTCCAGCGCCCGGTTTACGCTGGCCAGCATCTGGCCGGGGGCGTGGCGATAACCGTCCGGCGGGTCAATCAACCAGACATGCTCGCCGCACGGCGTACCGCTGCCCAGCGACGGCGACAGCCCCGCCAACAGTGAAGTAACGCCATGATAAGCCCAGCGGGTCACTATTATGCCGCGGTTGCCGGTGGTCTGACGCGAGATGCGCAACGCCAGATCGTTGGATTCGCTGCCGGTGCAGGTCATGGTGATGTTGCCGAGTTCGTCGGGGAACTCCTGTAGGAAGTCCTCGGCGAAATCCAGAATGGCATCGGTGATGTAACGGGTGTGGGTGTTAAGCGTCGAGGCCTGACGGGCGATGGCCGCCACCACTTCCGGGTGACAGTGACCGACGGACACGACATTGTTGTAACCATCGAGGTAACGTTCGCCGTCGGCGTCGTACAGCCAGACGCCTTCGCCGCGCACGGCGTGTACCGGCTGTTGGTAAAACAAGCGATAACCGGCGCCAAGCAACCGGTGCCGACGCTCCAGCATGGCGGTTGTCGATGATGTGATGGACGCAGTCATGATGCGGGTTCCTTATGGCAGGCCAGCAACAGTTGGTTGATGAATTCATCAAGCGGCAGGCGGCTGAGGTACTGCAAGCTAAGCCAGGCAGCATTGAGATTGCGGCAGATGTAGTCGCGGTTTTCCGGATACAGGCCGCTACGCCACTGAGTGATGGAAATGGTGAGGATCAGGCGAGCGGCGATCAGGCAAGGCAGTAGCCGGATTTCCTGCTCGGTCAGCGGTAACACCGCATGATAGGCGGCCACGAACGGCAGTATCCATGCCAGCGGCTGGGCAGTATCGCCGATCTGATACGCCAGCGCGGTCGCCAGCTCGTTAATCAACGGGGCGCAGAGTGCGTCGCCGAAATCGATAATGCCGCATACCCGCATATCCTGAGCCGGATCCGCCAGTACGTTATGCGGGTTAAAATCGTTGTGGATCGTCTGTGTTCTCAGGTTGGACAACTGTGGCGCGACGGTGTGCTCCCAACGGTTCAGCCACACGTTAACCAGTTCCCTCTGCCGGGGATTGCTGATGTTATCCAGCCAGTCATAGGCACGGTGCATACGGGTGATATCCCACAGCAACTCGCGTTCAGCGGCCGGGTGGGCGAAGCTGCGTAACGCCAGATCCAGACGCGCCAGTGTGGTGCCCAGGTTGGTGGCCAGCCGGGTATTTTTTTCGATGCGGTACAGCGGCAGCCCGTCGCTCCAGGAGATCAACCGGGCGTGAAACGGGTGCGAGGCCGTATGCAAAACCGGCGAGACATCGCCCTGACAATCCGGCGCAACGCGCGGTATCGGTAGGGTCGGATCCTGTTGCGCCAGATGCAACAACAGTTGTGTCTGAAAATCCCGCACCTCGGCCGGTTCCGCCGGATTAATGAATTTCAGCATGTAGCAGCCGCGTTCGGCGGTGACAAGCTGGAAGTTGGCGTCGCGCTCGCCCGGCAACGGCAGAATATCGCCGTCCAGCCCATAGCGGGAACGGGTGAAGTCTTGCGCCTGACCGGCGGTAATGCGGGGGACATCAGTGGTGAACAACGCCATGGCGTCAGACATGCTGCCCTCCGTTAACATGGATTTCTGCGCCGTTGACGTAGGAGGCGCCGTGCGTGCAGAGGAAGTAAATCAGCGACGCGACCTCTTCCGGTTTGCCGAGCCGTTTCATCGGCACGGTGTGATCCACAATGTCCTGGGTACCGGGCGACAGAATCGACGTGTCGATTTCGCCGGGGGCGATGGCGTTCACCCGGATGCCGAACTTACCGAAATCGTGCGCCATTTCCCGTGTGAGCGCCGACAACCCGGCTTTTGAGGTGGCATAGGCGACGCCGGCGAACGGGTGTACGCGGGAACCGGCTATCGAGGTCACATTGATGATGCTGCCCTGCGCAGTGCGCAGTTCGTCGAACAACCCGTTGGCCAGAATCGCGGTGGAAAACAGGTTGACGTTAAAGACTTTTAGCCAGGTGGCGTAGTCGGTTTCGCGGACGCCAAGCCGTGCGCCGTCATCGCCTTTGGGAGAGACGCCGGCGTTGTTGACCAGCGCGTGCAGTTGTCCCCCTAACCGTTCCCGGATCATGGGCAGATTGTCCTGTAGCGCCGGGATATCTTCCAGATCGAGGTGAATGTGATTCAGCAGCCCTTCCGCCCAGGGGCAGTCCTCGACCCAGCTTTGCCGGGAGGCGGTGAAGATTTTCCAGCCGGCGGCGTGAAAATGTTTCACCGTCGCGTGGCCGATTCCCCGGCTGGCGCCGGTCAATAACAGCGTTTTGTTGTCGGACATGATTCACCTCGATATATGATGCATCATAAAATAGCGCAATTCAGTGTGAAGGCAAACTGAATTTGTCGCACGCGCGACTACCGGGTGCTGAACGTAGCGCTGATCCTGCTACCTGCGGTCATGCGCTACATCGGTTTGGGGCGGATGTCGTCATTTTTGTCGTCGTGACGGGCACGGGGAAATGCGAACCCGTGCCGCCAATGATGAGCTCCCGGCTCCCCGGACACTCAGCGGGGGGATTATTTGTCGGCCCAGGCGTTGAAGCGCTGTTCCAGTTCTTCACCATGATCAATCCAAAATGCGGTATCGATATTGACCGACATTTCCAGATTCTTCGGGTTGGTGGGCAGGTTTTCCGCCACCGTTGGGTCAAGCTTGAGCATCGCGCCTTTGTTGGTCGGGCCGTATGGGATGAGGGTAGCGAACACTTGTTGATTTTCCGGCTTGTTGGCGAAAGCAATGAATTGTTCCGCCAATGCCTTGTGTTTGGTGCCTTTCACAATGGCCCAGCTATCAAGGTCGTAGAGGCTGTCCCGCCAGACGATGTTGAAGGCATGGCCCTCTTTTTGGGCGGCAGTGACGCGACCGTTATAGGCGGAGGTCATCACGACATCACCCGACACCAGCCACTGTAACGGTTGCGCGCCGGACTCCCACCATTGAATGCTGGGTTTGATCTGATCGAGTTTTTTGAACGCCTGGTTAACGCCTTCCGGGGTCGACAGTACCTTATAAACGTCCTCACGCTTGACGCCATCCGCCAGCAGTGCGATCTCCAGCGTGAATTTGGCGCTCTTGCGCAACGCGCGTTTCCCGGGGAACGCTTTGATATTCCAGAAATCCGCCCAGTCTTTCGGCCCGTTTTTCAACTTGTCGCTGTTGTAGGTCAACACGGTCGACCACAGGAAAATGCCGGCGCCGCACTCGGACGTCGCGCCTTTGACGAAGTCGGCTTCATTGCCGAGCTTTTTCCAGTCCAGTGATTCGAATAACCCCTCGTTGCAGCCGCGCACCAGCTCCGGGCTTTCCACTTCTACCACATCCCAACCCACCTGACCGGTCTGCACCATGGCGCGGATCTTGGCCATCTCACCATTGTATTCACCGGCTTCGACACTGCCTAAACCCGCCTGTTTAAATGGCGCATAGAACGCTTTCTGTTGCGCTTCTTTGTTCAGGCCGCCAAACGAAATGACGGTCACGCTTTCTGCCTGAGCGGCAAGCGAAGCGCCGAACAGACTGACAACCAGTAATGTTTTGTTGAGCATGCTGCTTTCCTCATGGTGTGGAGTTACGTTGTTTTTATATATGATGCATCATGTATGCCAGATCGGAAGTGATAGCGTGAATATGAATCAACACATTGTTTTTAAAATAATCGTTATGAATTTATCGCCAGGGATGGCCGTCAGTTATCTCGCATTCTGCCGGTCTGGAGGGCGGCGTGCACCACGCGGGTGAAGAACGTGACGGAGCACGACTTAAATAGAAAACCCGCGCGAGCATGGTCGATTGATGAGCGCGGCAGTAAAAAAAGCGATGGCATGAGCCTGATACCGAAATGGCTCAGCGCGCTTGTTAAGCGTCATGACGCGGACTAAAGATAAAACCCGAACCAGGATGCGGTGGATTACGGCTGAGATCGGTTTCGGTAGCAGAAGGAGGAGGAAACGTCATGTGACGTATCCTCTGAGACGCGGATAGCGCCGGCGCTGGTTATGCCCGGCCATCGGTCATGATGCTGAACGCATGTACGGAAAGCATGGTACGAAACGCATGGCGCCGAGCGTGCGGAGATAACGCAGGCTCGGCGTCAATGGCCGGGTTTATTCCAGCGTCGCGAATCCGCCATGTCCTTCCCAGCCGTCAAGACGTTGATAAAGATGCTCCACCGCCTGGGTGACTTCCGCACCAATGGGAAAATAGAACGCCACCAATGCCGGCTGAATGCCGACGAAAATCACCTCGGGAATGTCTTCCTTCAGGCTATCGATCAGGTAGTTCAACGGCATATTGTGGGTATTCATCAACAGGTCGTCGGCGATTCTGTCCGGGTTGACGATGCGGATTTCGCCTGGCGCCAGCCCCATATCGGTGGCATCGACGACCAGCAGGCGTTGCGGTTTCAGCTCCCGCAGCGTATGGGCGGCGTTTTCCGGGATGGCGCCGCCGTCAATAACCGACCAACCGGGCACCGGTTCTCGGGTCATGCGCTCCGCCAGCAACGGCCCGGCGCCGTCGTCGGCCATCATGGTGTTGCCGACGGTCAACACCATATTCTCGGTACGTAACGGGTGTTCAGTCATCAATACGTTTCACCATGAGATAAAGCGCCGGTTCCCGTTGCATCGCTGCCAGATTGTCCGTCAGCGTTTGGGTCCATTCCGGGAATTGGTCTTGCCCGGCGAGCGTGGAAAAAGCGCCGCCCAGCAGGGCGGCATGCGTCTGGTCGATGGTGATTTCGCCAAAGCGCAGCAGGCCCAGCATTTTGCGCTTGGCATCACCGTCTTCCAGTTGACCCACCCAGCCTTCGTAGTCCGCCAGCGGGCACTCCAGTACCCGCTTCAGGCAGTCGATCACGCCGACGTGGTGGCCAATGGCCAGTGAGTAATACATCACCTGCTGGGCTTGCTCCGGCACCTTGTCGCGGCTGTCCAGAAACTTCTGGTTCAGCGCGTAGAACATGACTTTCGCGTTCATCGGACGATCGCTCCGCTCAGCATCGCTTGGTAGATCTGCAACAGCTGGCCGACGATCTCCGTCAGGCGCGGGTCGTTATGCTGTTGCAGCCAGCTGTCCACCCGTTGTTCAAACCCGGCCAGCGGCTGGTTTTCCAGTAGCCCCAGAAACCGGTCGCTGATTTCGCGGCCCTGACGATAACCCGCCATCCGCCGGGCTTCGCGCTCCAGCAGTACCCGCAGATCGGGCGGTACGTCGGGGTGGATCAGCGCGGCTTTTTCGTCCTCGCCCTGCTGGTGGCTTTGACCGTGCAGCTTCTGCTCCAGCAGGCCCAGCGCCACGGCGAACCCGTAAATGGTCGCCGCCGGCGTCGGCGGACAGCCGGGGATATACACGTCGATCGGCACGATTTTATCGCTGCCGCCCCACACGCAGTACAGATCGTGGAAGATGCCGCCGCCACAACCGCACGCACCGTAGGAGATGCAGATTTTCGGATCCGGCGCCGATTCGTAGGCGCGCAGCGCCGGGGTGCGCATAGCGCGCGTGACCGCGCCGGTGAACAGCAGAATGTCGGCGTGGCGCGGCGAGGCCACCACCTTGATGCCGAAACGCTCGGCGTCGAACAGCGGGGTAATGGCGGAGAAGATCTCGATCTCGCAGCCGTTACAACCGCCGCAGTCCACGCGGTAGACATACGCGGAACGCTGGATATCCTTCAGCAGCGTTTTTTTCAATTGTTGGGTTTGTTCATCCAACGTGATCGGCGTGGTGCGGTAGTGGTCGGCACCGTTAGGCAACATACTCATGACGGATTCCCCTCTTTGTGGGCCGGGGTCGGCAGGTGGTGGCTCAGCATGACGTTGCCTTTGTTATCCATATTCTTTTTGCGCTTGCAGTCCGGGCAGGTTTCAAACTGGCTGCGGCGCGACTCCACCTCGCTTTCCGACAGCCCCGACTGCACCAGCAGCGCCATGGTGTATTCCACCTCTTTTTGCGGCGCGAACGGCGTATGGCAAACATGGCACTCCAGCAGGCGGAAGGTCGCACGCTGGTAAAGGTCGGCCTTGCTGGCGACCGCCATTTCAAACTCCTGCGACAACACGATGGCGCGGGTCGGGCAAACTTCTTCGCAGCGGCCGCAGAAAATGCAGCGGCCGAGGAACAACTGCCAGATGCGTTCGCCGTTATTGATGTCGTTGTCCATGGTCAGCGCATTAGCCGGGCAGGCCATGGTACAGGCGGCGCAGCCGATGCATTGGGCCGGGTCGTACTCCGGTTTGCCGCGGAACCCCGTCGGGACCTCCAGCGGAGCGAACGGGTATTTCACCGTGCTGTTGCCCGCTTTAAGGATGGTTTTAAACAGTTTCAGCATGATGCATCCCTCATTTCAGCGGCGAACGGGTACGTTCCAGTCCGTAGCGTTCCAATTCTTTGTACGGCACGGTGGTGATCTTCTCTTTGCGTACATCCACCAGCGTGACACGGTCGGTACAGGAGTAGCACGGGTCGAGGCTGCCGATGATCAGCGGCGCGTCCGATACCGTGTTGCCGCGTAGCATAAAGCGCAGCACCGGCCAGTTGGCGTAGGTGGCGGCGCGGCAGCGCCAGCGGAACAGCTTCTGGTTGTCGCCGGTCATACTCCAGTGGATATCCTCGCCGCGCGGCGCTTCGGTAAAGCCCAGTGCGAACTTGTGCGGCCGGTAGTGGATATGCTCGTTGAGGATCGGCCCGCCGGGCATGTTGTCCAGCCCGAATTCGATCATCGCCAGCGAGGTAAAGACTTCGCGCACCCGTACCAACACGCGGGAATACACGTCGCCGCCATCGAGGTGGTGCAACTCCATCGGCAGGTCGAGATAGCCGGCGAACGGATGGTCGACGCGCACGTCGCGGTTAAACCCGCTGGCGCGGATCATCGGCCCCACCGGGCTGTAATCGCGCGCCACCTGCCGGTTCAGCACGCCGATGCCTTGGGTGCGTTGCGCCATATTGGCGGTGTTGAGCAACATATCGGTCAGTTGAGTGACCTCTTCGCGCATTTCGCGGATCAGCTTGATGGTCTTCAGCCGGTCTTCTTTCAGAATGTCGCGACGAATACCGCCGATCAGGTTCAGCCCATAGGTCTTGCGCGCACCGGTGAGCATCTCGGCAATTTGCATCGATTTTTCGCGCACCCGGAAGAACTGCATAAAGCCGGTATCGAAGCCGACAAAGTGGCTCGACAGCCCGATATTGAGCAGGTGGCTGTGCAGGCGCTCCACTTCCAGCAAAATGCTGCGGATGGTATGGGCGCGGGCCGGCACCACGACGCCGAGCGCGTTCTCGATGGACGAGGTGTAGGCCACGCTGTGGGTGAAACCGCAGATGCCGCACACCCGGTCGGACAGGAATGTCACTTCGTTGTAGCCCATGCGGGTTTCCGCCAGTTTTTCCATGCCGCGGTGGACGTAGAACAGGCGATAGTCGGCGTCGATGATCTGCTCGCCGTCGACGAACAGCCGGAAGTGGCCCGGTTCGTCGGAGGTAATATGCATCGGGCCGATCGGCACCACGCGGGTATCGCCGGTGGCTTCGTTGACGAAGGTGTAGGACTCGTCGTCACGGGTGGGCGCAGGGCGCTGACGGTAATCCATCGCGTCCTTGCGCAGCGGGTAGAGTTCGTCCGGCCAGTCGTCCGGCAGCACCAGGCGACGCTCATCCGGCAGGCCGACCGGGATCAGCCCGTACATGTCGCGCACTTCGCGCTCGCCCCACACGGCGGCGGGCACGCGCGGCGTGACCGAGGGGAATTCCGGCACCGTCGGGTTAACCAGCGCCTTCACCACCACCCAGCACTTCTCGCCCTGTTCCATCGACAACACATAGTAGACGGCAAAATGGCCGTTAAGGGAGCGTTCGTCGTTGCCGAACAGCACCGACAGCCAGCCGCCGTGCTGGTAATAGAGGTATTCCACCACTTCCGGCAGCGTATGCAGCTTCACGGTAATCGTCAGCTGATTGCTGGTCTGTCGCTCTTCCTCCAGGATCGCCGTGGGGAATTTCGCTCTTACCTGAGCCACATAGCTCGCGCCCAAGGCATCGGCGTTTTGCGCGGGGGTTTGATTAATCACGGTACATCTCCTGACGGGAAGGGGTTAACGATGAAACGGGCGCATGTTCCTGAGGGGCCGCGCGCAGGCTCAGCGACGGCCAGCCGAGCGGGGCCGCTTGGCCGTCGGCGCCCGGCGCGGTGTTAAGCACGATGGCGGTGGCTCGCTCCAGCAGTTGCGTCACCGGCTGCGGGATGCGGGTGCCCATCACCAGCATCAGCACCAACAGGATCAGCATGGGAACGGTGGTCAGCCAGCCCAGTTCGCCGCGGCTGACCGCCTCTGGCTTGCTGCCAAGGACGGTCATCGCCACCATGCGCACCAGCCCGGCCAGCACCACGGTCAACAACGCCAGCAGCAGCAGTGTGAGCGGTAGCTGCCCGGCGTGGATCCCGGCGGTAACGGTCATGAACTCGCTGAGGAACACGTTGAACGGCGGCATGCCGCCCAGCGCCAGCGCGCCGCCCGCCAGCAGTGCGCCGGTCAGCGGCGCCACGCGCAGAATACCTTTCACCGCATCCATATCGCGGGTGCCATATTTCAGCAGCACGTTACCGGAACCGCAGAACAGCAGGGTTTTCGCCAGACTATGGTTGAGGGTGTGCAGCAGCGCCGCCAGAATGCCGAGCGGCCCGCCGATGCCGATCGCCACGGCAATCAACCCCATGTTTTCCACGCTGGAGTAGGCCAGCAGGCGCTTCATATCCCGTTGCACCAGGATCAGGAACGCGGCCACGGCCACCGACAGCAGGCCGAACACCAGCAACAACCGTTGCGGAAATTCCGGCCCGATGGCGGCGCTGATCAGAATGGTGTAACGCACGATCACCAGCAGCGCACAGTTGAGCAGTACGGCGGAAAGCATGGCGCTGGTGGGGCTGGGGGCTTCACTGTGGGCATCCGGCAACCAGGCATGCATCGGGAACAACCCGGTTTTGGTGCCGAAGCCGATGAGGATAAAGATAAACGCCAGATGCATCAGTGTGCCGTCCAGCTCGCCGGCGTGTTTCAGCACTTCCGTCCAGAAAATGGCGTTGCCCGGTTCGGTCATCACGTTGGCGGCGTTGGCGTACACCAGCACCGTACCGTACAGACCGAAGGCCACGCCGACGGTACAGATGATGATGTATTTCCAGGCCGCCTCCAGCGAAGAGCGCTGTCCGTACAGCCCGACCAGAAACGCGGAGCTCAGCGTGGTGGCTTCAATCGCTGCCCACATCAGGATCAGGTTATTACTGGTGATCACCAACAACATGGTGAACAGGAACAGGTGGAAGAAGCCGTAGTAGTAACACAGCGTCGGGAGGCTGATCTCGCCGCCATCCAGCTCATGGCGCATATAACCGATGGAGTAGAGCCCGGTGATAAAACCGATGACGCCGAGGATCGCCAGGAACAGCGCGCTCAGGCTATCCAGATGCAGCCAGCGGTTGGCCGCCAACAGTTCGCCCTGTTGGTAAACGCTCCAGACAGTGAACAACGTTATCGCCAGCAACGCGACGATGCCCACCAGGTGGACAGCCGTCACCAGGGTGCGTGCGGCGCCGCCGGTAAAGCGGCTGACGAAGGCCAGCAGCGCCACCACCAGCGGGGTGGCGAGCAGGGTGATAAACAGATCCAGTGTAGCCATGACAGTCACCCTTTCAGTGCGGTCAGTTGCTGAACGTCCAGCGTGTTCAGCGTTCGGTGGATTTTACGCGCCATCAGCGCCATGACGATGACGGCGAAGATGGCGTCGGTGGCGATGCCGATTTCCACCAGCTCAGGCGCGCGATAGGCCAGCAGCGCCAGCGTCAGGTGCGCGCCGTTTTCCATCAGGCAGTAGCCGAACACCTGCTTGAGGATATTGCGCTGGCTGACGATGCACAGCAGGCCGATCAGGAAATGGCCCAGCGAAACCGCCAGCACCGGCTTCAGGTTGCTGACCATCGGCAACTGCACCGGCGCTACCGCGAAGTAGCTCACCAGGACGATCAGCGTGGCGATCAGTATCAGCGTGGCGGTGCTGAGCACGCCGCCGTCGGCGTTAGGATCCGACAGCTTGCGGAAAGCGCGATACATGATGGCGGGCACCAGAATGACCTTGGTGACGAACGCGGTCAGCGACCACAAATAGAGCTCATGGGAGCCCAACAGCCCGCCCAGCGCGACGAAGATCAGCACCAGCACCAGCGACTGTAGCGCATACAGCCAGGAGGACACGGTGGGTTTTTTGGCGGCGATCACCAACAGCGAGGTGATGATCAACAGACCGGCCAGATTGTTGACAAGCAGTGATCCAGTCATATTCGTTCCTTATTTCAGCCAGAGTGCGGCGATAACGCTCGAACACAGCGACATCACGATCAGCACCAGCAGTACGATATTCATGGACGCAGGCACCGGCGTGGCGTTGGCCACTTCCTCGGACGGCTCGCCCGGCACGGTACGACCAAACCAGTAGAGGAACCAGGCGAAGCTGGCGACCGATTCCACCAGTGCGATCACCAACAGCGGCAGCAGCCAGACCTGCTCGTGCGACAGGGCGAACCCGGCGGCGAACAGCGGGAATTTACTGAAGAAGCCGTTGAACGGCGGTACGCCGGTGATCGCCAATGCCGCTACGCAGAAGCCGATGCCCAGCAACGGCAGCCGCTTCATCATCCCGCGCAGTTGCGGCAGCATGCGGGTGCCGCAGCTGTAGCTCAGCGCGCCTGCCACCAGGAAGAACAGGCTTTTGGCGTAGGCGTGGTTGAAGATGTAGGCCATGCCGGCGTCGAAAGCCATGCGTGATCCGAAGATGGACAGCGACAGCGCCAGAAAGATGTAGGAGAGCTGGGTGATGGTGGAGTAGGCCAGCAGCCGTTTCATGTCTTTCTGCGGCAGATACATCAGGAAACCGTACACCAGCGTGAGGGTCGCCATAATGGCGCCGACCCAGCCGATAATGTGCGGCACATCGCCGGCGGAGAGGATCGCGCGGGCAAAGATATACACCCCCACTTTCACCATCGACGCGGCATGCAAGTAAGCACTCACCGGGGTGGGTGCCTCCATCGCATCCGGCAGCCAGACGTGCAGCGGCAACTGGGCGGATTTCCCCCAGGCGGCGAACAGTACGCCGCCGAACACCACAATCTTGCTGGTGTCATCCAGCTGCGCGATGGCGCTCAGCGCGAAGGTGCCGGTGGTGGCGAACAGCCAGGCGGCCGCCAGATACAGGCCGATGGACGCGACGTGAGTCACCAGCAGCGCCTTCAGCGCCGAACGTAACGACTTGGGTTTCTGGTAATAACCGATCAGCGCCCAGGAGCAACCGCCGGTGACTTCGAAGAACAGCAGTTGTCCCAGAATGGTGGACGACAGCGTCAGCCCGGCCATCGCGCCGATAAACACCAGCAGAAACGCATAGTAGCGATTACTGCCGTCGTGCGGGTGCTCGCGGTTGCCCAGCGTCAGGTAGCCGCAGGAGTAGAGGCTGACCAGAAAGCCGAGCGAAACGACGGCGAAACCGATCAACAAACTGATGCGATCGAACACGAAGCCGAACAGGTCGGTCTGGCCGTAGCGGTAAAGCGTGAACACCACGTCTGTTTTACCGTTATTGAAATAGGCGCAGGCTAGCGCCGCCATACCGAGCGTAGCCAGCAGGGCGAACAACGTACACAGCACTTTGGCCATTCGCTGCGGCATGAAGGCGATCAGCAGCGCGCCGAGAAACGGCAGCAGCAGGGTCGCAAGGGCAATATTCTCCATGATGGATGCCGACTCCTTATAGACCGGTGAGGTAGAAAACGAACGCCAGCGCCGCAACGCCGAAGCCCAGCCAGGTAACGCGCCCGGTTAGCAGGAAACGTCCGCGCGCCAGACTGTTTTCAATCAGCGCGGCGATGACGAACACCACCACCAGTTTGACGAACAGCAGTAGCGTTCCCCACAGCAGACCGGCGGCAGAAAAGGCGGCCGCCTTACCGAACGGGATGAAAATCGACAGAAACAGCGCGGCGACCACCACCTGCTTGAGGCTGATGCCCCATTTCACCAACGCCAGACCGGCGCCGGCGTATTCGGTCAGCGGCCCTTCCTGCAGTTCCTGTTCCGCTTCCGCCACGTCGAACGGGATTTTCCCCATCTCGATGAAGGTGGCGAAGGCGCAGGCCAGCAGCGCCAGCCCGGTAGCGGTGGGCGACGTCCAGTTACCGCCGGCCAGATGCTGGCTGATGTTGCCGATGTTGGTCGAACCGGCGATCAACGCCACCACCAACAGGGCGAGCATCAGGATGGGTTCCACCAGAATGCCGAGCGTCAGCTCGCGGCTGGCGCCGATGCCGGCGAAGGTGCTGCCGGAATCCAGCCCTGCCAGCGAAAAGAAGAAACGAAACACCGCGAACAGATACAGCAGGGTGATCACATCGCCGCCGGCGCCGAACGGCGAGGCATCGGTTACGGCCGGCAGTGTCATCGCCACCAGCAGCATGGTGCCCAGCAGCACGAACGGCATCAGACGAAATACGCCGCCGCTGTGTTGGGGCGCCACTTCCTGACGACGCAGCAATTTGAACAGGTCGCGGTAGTCTTGCAACACGCCGGGGCCCTGGCGGGAGTGCATTTTGGCGCGGATCACGCGGGACATACCGGACAGCAGCGGAGCTGCCGCCATCATGACCACTGCCTGCAACAGCGCGCAGACGAGGGGAATCAACAAGGCGGTTTGTGTCATGGCTCTTTCTCCTTAAACCACAGTGACCAGCATCAGGATCACCAGCGCGGCGACCACATACAGGCAGTACACCCGAAAATCGCCGTGCTGGATCCACTGCGCGGTACGGCTGAGACGCTGCACGCCGCGCACAATCGGCATCACGATATGGTCGTCGAACACCGGTTCGGTGCGCGCGGCGGCCTGCGTGGTACGCTCCAACGCACGCTGCATGGCGGGAGCCGGGTCGAGGGTTTTACGCATCTTGTAGAGCGGCGCGAACATCACCCGCAGCGGTTGGGTAAAGCTGCCGGCGGAGGCGGACATGGCGGATTCATAGCCGTAGCCGCAAGCCCAGGGGGTTCCTTTTTGGCGGAAGTCCAGTCGCGGGCCGCGCAGCAGGCTGTAGATCGCCAGCGGCAGCAGCGGCAGCGCCAGCAGCAGGATGAAGATCAGCGGTGTATCGAGCACGGTCTGGCGGCTGTCGCCGGGGAAGACCTGGCTGCCTTGCGATACCGCGACCGCGCTGGTGTGCGCCAGATCAGCGGCGATGCCGGTGATGATGGGGGAGACCAGACTGGCGCCGATGCCGAGCAGTACGCATAACAGCGCCAACAGCAGCATGGCGACGGTCATCGGCCACGGCACTTCGCGCGCCTGAGCGGCTTTTTCGCTGCGCGGCGCGCCGCAGAAGCTGATGCCGTAAACCTTGACGAAGCACATCGCCGCCAGCGCGCCGGTAATCGCCAGCATGACGATAGCGATGGGCGCCGCCAGTTTCATGCCGATGCCGCCGTCATGGCTGAGGGTGAATAGCGACTGATAGGTAAACCATTCGCTGACGAAGCCGTTGAGCGGCGGCAACGCGGAGATGGCCATACACCCGGTCAGAAACGCCAGCGCGGTACGCGGCATCTGACGCGCCAGACCGCCCATTTTTTCCATATCCTTGGTGTGAACGCGGTAGATCACCGCGCCGGCGCCGAGGAACAGCAACCCTTTGAACACCGCATGGTTGAGCAGGTGGTACAGCCCGCCGAGCAGGCCGAGCAGCGCCAGCAGCGGATGGTGGGTGGCGATGCCGATCATGCCGACGCCGACGCCCATCAAGATGATGCCGATGTTTTCTACCGTGTGGTACGCCAGCAGCCGTTTGATGTCATGCTCCGCCAGTGCGTACAGCACGCCCAGCACCGAAGACACGGCGCCGAATGCCAGCACCACGACGCCCCACCAGGCTTCGGTGGCGCCCAGCAGATCAATACCGACCTTGATGATGCCGAAGATACCGATTTTCACCATCACGCCGGACATCAGTGCCGATGCATGCGACGGCGCCGCCGGGTGTGCGCGTGGTAGCCAACCGTGCAACGGCAACATCCCGGCTTTGGCGCCGAAACCGAAAAACGCCAGCAGGAAGACGACGGACGCCTGCGGCGCAGACAGCGAGGCTTGACGAAAGTCGGCGAAGTCGAGGCTGTTGCTGTGACGATAGAGCAGGAAGAAGGCCATCATGATCAGCACCGAACCGGCGTGCGCAATCAGGAAATACAGCAGCCCGGCGCTGATGGCTTCTTCGTCCTGGTCGGAAATCACCAGGAAGTAGGAGCTCAGCGACATCACTTCAAACAGTACGATGAAGTAGAAGGCATTATCGACCACCACCAACGCCACCATCGATGCGATAAACAGGTTCATGAAGAACCCCATCGCCCAGGCGCCGCGCCCGCGGTATTCCTGCAGGTAAGCCAGCGAGTAGAGTGCGGTGACGATAACCAGCAGCGAAATCACCAGCACCATAAAGGCCGCCAGCGCATCCACACGCAGCGTCAGATGCGCGAAGGCATCGAACGGCCCGCTAAAGACGGCGGTAACGGCGGCGCCGCCGAGCAGAACCGGCAATGCCGCCGCCACGCCGGCGCAACCGCCGATAAACGCGCACAGGCCGCTGGCGCGGATCGCCAGTGTTTCCTGACGGCACAGCAATAATGACAGCAGCGCGCCAGCCAGATAGAACGACAGCGACAGCCCCAGCCATTCCAGAGTGGTCATCATAGTTTCGGCTCCCGTTGATGGTCCGTTGTCGGGAAGGGGTCGTTGCCGGCCGGCCAGACCGCCGCCTGCATACGCTTGGCGGCGACGGCGTTGTCCAGTTCCGTATCGTCAATCAGGTAGAGCGCCTGGGTGGGACAAACGCGGACGCATTCCGGCCCCTGTTCGCTGAAATGACACAGATCGCATTTCACCGCGATGCTGCGTATCCCGGCGTTCCAGGACAGCATGGGATGAATGGACGAAACGCTGACCGGAACATCCGACAACAGCGACAACGGAATGTGCTGGTCGAAGGTTTCCGGCGTGGACAACGGCTTGCTGCCGGATGGCGTAATCGCGCCAAACGGACAGGCAATCGCACAGAGTTTGCAGCCAACACAGGCGTTCTCATCCAGCATTACTGCATGATCTTCATGCCTGATGGCATTGACCGGACACACTTTGGCGCAAGGCGCATCTTCGCAGTGACGGCACAACACCGGCGCGGTGCCGCCGGCATCACGCTCCACCGTCAGTCGCGGATGGGTTTGCAGACCTTGCTGTCGGTGCACCTGTGTACAGGCGGCCATACAGGTGTTGCATCCGATACAACGTTTTGGCTCCGCAATGACGAAGCGGTTCATAGCCATACCCTCCGGGGTGATAATGAATGTTTTACCCCGGAAAGCATTTTTCATGCCATAAGAAAAATATTGGACTTATATTAAATTAATTCAATGAGTTAATTGTTTTTCGTTTTGCGTTTGACGTGTCTGCAAAACGGTAACTCGACATTAGTGACGACGTTTTTTCCGGCATGCGTCGCGTTGCGTCGTCACCGTCGACAGTCGACGAGTTTTCATCGCCGAGCGGAATTCGGCCGTTTTCGTATCATGTCGACACTTTTGACGAGCCTGCGGCTAACGACGGCAGGCGGTGGGCGCAGAATGGTCGTCGCGTGGGAAAGGGCGGAATGAAAGTCCTGACAAATCATGCATCGACACCATTACCCTGTTGCGATCAACGTCTCTGGCACCGAATTTGCTTAGGCTGGCATATCATGTTGAATCAACAATGCGATGAACAGGGAGCAACCGGCTATGTGCCTTGGTATACCGGGTCAGGTAGTAGAGTGGGCGTCAGAAGAGCAGCAACTGGCGTGGGTGGATGTTTGCGGCGTGCGGCGAGAAGTCAATGTGGCGTTGGTGGCGGGCGATGAGGCGCTGCTCGGCTGTTGGGTGTTGGTTCACGTTGGGTTCGCCATGAGCCGGCTGGATGAGCAGGAGGCGCGCGATACGCTGGACGCGCTCAGGCAGATGGAGGAGGTGGAGCAGGATGTCTCCGCGTTTTTGTCTCAGTCGGCATAAATGGCGACCGACGCGCAGGTCCTGCGCGTCGGAGGAATGTGCGCGTCAGCATTCGCCGGTGCGGGCGTTTGACGTCGGCTTTTCCGGCTGTTCCACCGGTTGCGGTTTGAGCCGCATGGCGTAAATCACGCCGACAATCAGACACAGGATGCCCGCCAGCGCCATCAACGGCGGCCATGCCTGGCGCAGCAGAAAGGTGTACGCCAGCGCCGACAGCGTTTCGAACACCAGCAATGGCCCCACCAGTACCGTCGGCAGCCGCTGGCTGGCGGCATTCCAGCAGAGTGTGCCCAGCCAGGAGCTGAGTAACCCGATCGCGATCATCAGTGCGATAAACACCCACGGGTCGGGGCCAAATGGCAATGAGAACGCGGGTGCCGTCAGCGCCAGATAACCATTGACCAGCACAAACCCCGCCAACGCCAGCGGTAGCGTCATGATGCCTTGCGCAGTGGCCCAGGTGGCGGGAGTGGTGGCCGGGTTTTGTTTCAACCAGCGGGCGTTGCGCAGCGGGTACCAGGTCCAGCAGGCGAGCGCCAGCAGCGCCAGCGCAATACCGGAGAGATAATGGCTGAGCGAGGTCGGGGCCGTCAGTTCAAGTTCCGCGATGTTCACCAGCAACAGCCCGGCAGCGATTGCCAGCAGTGCCGGCGCCAGACGTTTCCATGACAATTTCCCTTCGTGACGGCTATAGAGCAGATTGGCGCTGACGGCCATCACCACCGGCAATGTACCGATGATCATGCTGGTGACAGGCGCGCCGGTGCGTTGAATGGCGCTGGCTAAAAACAGGTAATACAGCAGGTTGCCCACCGCCGCCAGTTTCAATGCCTCCAGCCAGTCGGCGCGCTGAAGCTGGCGCAGCCGTGTTCTGTCGAGCCACGCCAGCGGCAGCGCCACCAGCCCAAATGCCAGATAACGCGCAGTGGACTGTAACGCGGCGGGATAATCCGCCACCAGTAACGGTGCAACAAATACCAGCCCCCACATCAACCCGGCGGAGAGCGCGAAAAAAATACCGCTTAACATAACTGACCCGGTTAGCCTGAATTCGTAATGCCGCTCAGTATGCCTGAGTGCCGATAATTACGGGATTCGACGATTTAATTATGGTTAAAAGTTATAAATAGTAAGTTTTTTTTATTTGTGTGGAATAACAATACTTCGTATCAATAGTGCTAACAGGCATGATTGACAGGGATCCAGGACGTGAATTTTCAACAGTTGAAAATTATCCGTGAATCATCACGGTGCAATTACAACCTCACCGAGGTGGCGAATAGCCTATTCACTTCCCAGTCCGGCGTAAGCCGCCATATCCGAGAGCTGGAAGAGGAACTGGGGATTGAGATCTTTATCCGTCGCGGCAAGCGGCTGCTGGGGATGACTGAGCCGGGCAAGGAGTTGCTGGTTATGGCGGAGCGTATTCTCAACGACGCCAACCATATCCGCCGGCTGGCGAATCTGTTCAGCGATAACGATAGCGGGCAGTTGGTGATCGCCACCACCCACACGCAGGCGCGCTATAGCCTGCCGACGGTGATCCGCGAATTCCGTGCGCTCTATCCGCAGGTTCAACTGGTGTTGAATCAGGGTACGCCGGACGAGATCGTCAGTATGCTGGAGTCCGGCGCCGCAGATATCGGCATCGCGACCGAACAACTGATGAATACCGGTTCATTGGCGGCGTTCTCTTATTACCGCTGGAACCATGCCATTCTGGTGCCGGAGGGGCATCCGCTGGCCAGCGAGCCGGTGGTGACGCTGGACAAGCTCAGCGCGGTGCCGTTGATTACCTATCGACAAGGGATTACCGGGCGCTCCCGCATCGATCGCGCGTTTTCCGCCGCCGGACTGTCGCCGCATGTCGCCATCAGCGCCCAGGATTCCGACGTGATCAAAACCTATGTGGGGTTGGGTTTAGGGGTGGGGATCGTGGCGGATCAATCGTTTGATGCCGAACGCGATGTGGGTCTGATTAAACTGGACGGCCGTCATTTATTTGAGGCCAGTACCGTCTGGCTGGGGCTTAAGCGCGGTCAGTTGCAGCGCAATTACACCTGGAAATTCATTCAGTTGTGCAACCCGGAGTTGACTCAGGAAGAGATCAAAGCGCGTGTCTTGAGTGATGACAGCGAAACTGCCATCGACTATCAGATCTGACCCATATCACCCACGCATATCGGATGGGCATCCCTGCGGATGCCCGTTTGGTTTATTTCACCGCAACGATTTTTCCCAGGCGCTGAAATGGCAAAACGTGCTGTTTTTGCTTAGGTTATCGCCGCTCCTGCACTGCCCGTCGACGACGGATATCCGCATAATTATGAATATCTGACGGTATGTTTTGCTTGATCTCATGCGGGGGGGATAGTAGCATGCCCAGCCATAACAATAACTTATGAATATAAATTTCTTTTTTGATACAAATAGTTGTGCGCTCCAGGTGAATAACTATGTTGCGGAAGACGCGGTGCCGTTCACCGGGCGGTTCTCACCCGGCAAGCGTCTGCGGCATATCACGCCGAGGCCGATAACGTCGGCCGGGCAATAAAACAACCAGTACCCTGGCGGGCTGCTTTACATAACGGGCCTTGCCGATCTTCATACTTCCCCCTTTGTATCCAGCCGCCCGGCATCGCGCCGACGCGGTGGCGGCAAATGCTATGCCGTCGATGGGTTGCAGGGAGCACAGACAATGGATCCTATGATGAAAAAACAGAATGTTAGCCTCGCATGGCAAATTCTCATCGCGTTAATCCTCGGTATTGCCGTCGGGGCTTTTTTGCATGAATACCCTGCCGACAAGCAGTGGTTGATCAGCAATATTCTCAGCCCGGCCGGTGATATTTTTATCCGGTTGATCAAGATGATCGTCGTGCCCATCGTGATTACCACGTTGGTGGTGGGGATTGCCGGGGTGGGCGATGCCAAGAAACTGGGCCGTATCGGGCTGAAAACCATTCTTTATTTTGAAATTATCACCACATTGGCGATTGTGCTGGGGGTGACGCTGGCGAATATTTTCCAGCCCGGTCACGGTATCGACATGTCGATGCTGACCCGCGTGGATATTTCCCAGTATGAGAAGACCACCGAACAGGTGCAGAGCGGCTCACACAGTCTGATTACGACGATTATGTCGCTGATCCCGCCTAACATTTTCGCTGCATTGGCGAAAGGGGACATGCTGCCGGTGATTTTCTTCGCCGTGCTGTTTGGTCTGGGGCTGTCCTCATTGCCGCGTGAACAGCGCGACCCGTTGTTGAACGTGTTTCGCAGCGCGTCGGAAACCATGTTCCGCGTCACCAATATGATCATGCGCTACGCACCGGTTGGAGTATTTGCGCTGATTTCGGTGACTGTCGCCAACTTCGGTTTCGCCTCGTTGTGGCCGCTGGCGAAGCTGGTGGTGATGGTATATGTGTCGATCCTGTTCTTTGCGCTGGTGGTGTTGGGCACCGTGGCGCGGATTTGTCGCCTGCGCATCATGACGCTGATTCGTATCCTGAAGGATGAACTGGTGCTGGCGTACTCCACCGCCAGCTCGGAAACCGTACTGCCGCGCATCATCGAGAAGATGGAGGCTTACGGCGCGCCGAAAGCCATCACCAGCTTCGTGGTGCCGACCGGTTACTCGTTCAACCTTGATGGTTCGACCCTGTACCAAAGCATTGCCGCCATCTTCATTGCCCAGCTCTATGGTATCGACCTGAGTCTGTGGCAGGAGCTGATGCTGGTGCTGACGCTGATGATCACCTCCAAAGGGATCGCCGGTGTACCGGGTGTTTCTTTCGTTGTACTGCTGGCGACGCTGGGCAGCGTCGGCATTCCGCTGGAGGGATTGGCGTTTATCGCGGGCGTCGATCGTATTCTGGACATGGCCCGTACTGCGCTGAACGTGGTGGGCAATGCGCTGGCGGTACTGGTCATCGCCAAATGGGAAGGGCAGTTCGACACGGAAAAAGCGCGGGCGTATGAACAGGCGATGGCGCGGCAGGCGGAACCGCGCCCCGCCCGCCAAGAATAGTGCCGCAGCGCTTTAGGCAAACCGGGCTACAGGCCCGGTTTTGCTATGGCGCATCTCCCTGTACGCCGCCCTGCGGGCCGACGCGGTGGCTTTTTATCTATTCGCTGCAAATGCAGAAGGCGGCTGGCCAAATTGTTTACTGAATGCCGTGGTGTAGGCGCTGTGGCTATCGTAACCACTCGCCAGTGCCACCTGTGTTATCGGCATTCCCTGCATCAATAGCGTCAGAGACGACATCAACCGTAATTGCTGACGCCATTTACCGAAGGTCATGCCGGTCGATTGGATAAAGTGTCGATGGAACGTTTTATCGGCCATTGCCAGCTTGTCTGCCCACTCGGCGGCGGTGGCGGCATTGCAGGGGTTGTCCAGCAGAGCCTGACACACATGGGGTATCGGGCTGTCAGCATCGCCCGTCGGCCAGGGGAGATGAAGCGGAAGAACGGGCTGGTTGTGCAGTTCTTCGACCAGAAGCGCGCTAAGCAAGCGTATACGTTGAGACGGTGTGGTCGGGCTGTCGGCTTGGGTCAATGCCATGATCAACTCGCGCAGCAGAGCGGAGACATGCACAACGCAATCGGCGGCCGGCAGACGGGCGCAAACATCATCGCGCACGAACAGGCCATGTGCCTGCAGTGCCACGGGCACAACCAGACGGTGCGCCACGCCAGACCGTAACCAGACCGCCGCCGTGGGCGGCACCAGCCACTGGCCGCTTTCGGCTTCTACACGTAATAAACCGCGATTCGCATATATCAGATGACCATGCGCATGCGTGTGCAAAGGAACGACATGGCCCGCAGGGTAGCGCACGGTTACGCCGAATACCGGCAGACCGCACGCCTCTCCTACGCTCAGGTCGAGCGCATGACAGCCGTCTTCGGGAGATGAAAAGCCCATGGCGATACAGCTTGTCCAAATAGATAAAGAATCTGTCTATTTTTATGTAGATGGACGATGCATGCAAGCCTAATATCGGAAGTCAGTCATCCACAGGGGCTATTTACTTATGTTCGCATTCTGTCTTGCACAACGACTACTCACGCGGGTTCCCTCCCGGTCGGGGTCTGCGCGCGCCCGTTCGTGCTATGACCCATCCTGATTCCCCCTGACCCCGACCACCGTCAGCTTGTTCCGAGCCAGGGGAATTAGGTGCCAACGATTTCCCAGGAGTGTTTTTCATGCTGACTGATCCTTCCCAGAAATATCGCCCGCTCTCCCCGGTCAATCTTGCCGATCGTGAGTGGCCGTCACGTACCCTGACGCAGGCGCCGATCTGGCTGTCCACCGACATGCGAGACGGCAACCAGGCGTTGTTTGAGCCGATGAACCGTGAGCGCAAGCTGCGCTTGTTCCATGAACTGGTACGCATTGGTTTCAAAGAAATTGAAGTCGGCTTTCCCGCCGCCTCGCGTACTGATTTCGAGATCGTGCGTCATCTCATTGATGCAGACCAAATCCCCGAAGATGTTACCCCTATGGTCATGACGCAATTGCGCGATGACTTGATCACCGAGACGGTGCGCAGCGTGGCTGGGGCGCGGCGAGTGATCGTGCATGTCTACAACGCCATTGCGCCCGTCTGGCGTGAGAGGGTATTCGGCATGAGCGTGCCGCAGATTATCGACATGGTGGAACGTCACATCGCGCTGTTCAAACGGCTGACCGCAGCTCATCCGGACACCGAATGGATCCTGCAATACTCGCCCGAGACCTTCTGCATGGCGGAGTTGGATGTTTCACTGGCTGTCTGCAATGCCGCTATCCGTGCATGGGACGCCGGGCCGCAGCGGAGAATGATCATCAACTTGCCGACCACGGTCGAAGTGTCCACCCCTAACGTCTTCGCTGACCAGGTTGAATGGATAGATCGGCGATTGGCGCGGCGCGAACATATCGTCCTCTCCGTGCATCCCCACAACGATCGGGGCACTGGCGTGGCCTGTGCCGAACAAGCCATGCTGGCGGGGGCGCAACGGGTCGAAGGCTGTCTGTTCGGCAACGGTGAGCGTAGCGGCAATGTTGATGTGGTGACGCTGGCGCTGAACCTGTACACCCAGGGCATTGCGCCAGGCCTGGATTTTTCCGACATCGCGGCGGTTGCCCGCGTGGCGGAGGCGTGTACCGCGCTGCCTATTCATCCGCGCCACCCGTATGTCGGCGATCTGGTCTTCACCGCGTTCTCCGGCTCGCACCAGGATGCCATCGCCAAGGGCTTTGCCGCGCAACAGGCAGATGCGCCCTGGTGCGTGCCTTACCTGCCTATCGATCCTAAAGATTTGGGCCGTACTTACGACAGCATCGTGCGAGTCAATAGCCAGTCGGGCAAAGGGGGGATTGCCTTTCTGCTGCAACGTGACCACGGCATCGTCATGCCGCGCCGCATGCAGGTAGAGTTCAGCGCGATAGTCCAGGCGCAGGCCGATGCCAGCGAGACGGAACTGACCAGCGAGCAAATCTGGGCGGTATTTGAGCGTGCCTACCTTGCCCCGGTGCGGGAACAATCCGGCTTTATTTATCGCAACTACCATTTGTTTGATCACCCGAACGGGCTGGGCATCGTGCTGGAGCTCGCGGATGCCGATGGCAACATCAAAACCTACGAGGGTACAGGCAATGGCCCTATTGCTGCGACGGTGGCGGCGTTGGGTTTACCGTTGCGCCTCGACAGTTATGAGGAACGTAGCCTGGGCGCAGGTTCGGATGCGGTCGCGCTGGCCATTGTGGAGGCCGCCATGGTCGGTGTGCCAGGCTCGCGCTTTGGCGTTGGTCAACACTCGAACATCGTTACCGCTTCGGTGTTGGCCGTGTTGAGTGCGGCGGCCAGGTTCTCGATGTCAGGCGAAACAGCCGGCTGATTTGGCCTGTTTGTTACCGGATTCGTGATGCGTTGCTACCTGCCGCGCGTCACGAATGACAGCGTAGAGATATGAGGGAGGGATCTCCGTCATCGTTTAGGGTTGCCGAAGAACGCCCCTTCGGCTGTGCCGCAGTATCGTCCAGGGCAACTCCTGACTGTCACTTCATCGATTCACGCGCCAGCAAGGGGTCGGTCACTATCCGCATGGAGGCGGTTCCCAGGTACGCACTTTTTCGCGACAGTAAAATTCATCATGTTGAGAAGCGCATAGCGTTGTTCATGTCGCCGTGTTGTCCGCAGGTTGCCTGACGCACGACAGCGCACGGAGATGGCACCGTCTCGACGTGGCGGTGGGTGGCGCAAAACGTTGGCACTCTGGCGCATATTGCTAGTGGAATTATCTGTCTTCTCCGGAGAATAGACGGCGTCCAGGCAAACGAGGCTCGCCATGTTGATCAACGGAAAGAAAACCGACTTAGACCCTGACGCACCGCCGGGCATGGGGGTTCGACAGGTTGCCGCGTCGTCCGCCCAAGAGGGGCTGACAGAAGATGAACGTGCCGACTTTCTGATGGCCATCGAGAGAGTTCGGCAACGCGGTTATGCCTACCTCAAGGAATGTCACAACGCCGACGATGCAATCAAATTTATCGGCGATCTCCATCGAGCCGTCGATGTCGTATTTCAACGGGAATCGTCAAGCACCTTAAAACCGGCCTGCAAGGTGGGTTGTAGCCATTGCTGCCGTCTTCGCGTAGAAATTATCGATGCCGAGGCATTCCGCATTGCTGAAGCATTGCAGCGCCGTTCTCCGGCCGAACAGGTTGCGCTGATCGCGCGCTTGCGCCATCACACGGCCGTTCCAAAGCCTTCGTCGTCGCACCATGCAGGCTTATCCGACTGTGCCTTTCTGCATGATTCCCGATGTTCCATCTATGCTGTACGGCCTTCGGTTTGCCGCAAGGCCCACTCTCTGTCTGCCGAGCTATGCCATGCGGCGGCCCCGCAATTGCCCCAAAATTTCCGATTGATCATTGGGGCCGAGGCGCTGATGTCAGGCGTATCCGCAGCATATCGCGAAGCCGGTTTACCGTCGGCAAGTCGCGAATTATGTGCTGCTGTACTGCTTGCACTGACGGACGACACGGCGAAAGCCCGGTGGTACGCGGGTATCTCGGTCTTTGCTGATTAGCACCTTACCTATCCATTCAATCGACGAGAAGGAGAAGAAAAGTGACATTTATCGACGCCATGCACACATATTTTCGTGGGGAAAAGACCGAAGCCCTATGGTTTATCGCGCTGGCAGGCATTCTGCTGGTTATCTTTGGGCTGGTAGCACTGAAAGCGGAGCGCAGCGGGTACGGCTGGGGCGTCGCGGTGCCGGCAATACTGTTTGGGTTGTTGCTAATCGGTGTCGGGGCCGGTGTTGGCTTGCGTACCGATCAACAGGTGGCTGTGATCGAGCACAGTTTCTATCAGAATCCTTCCGAGCTGGTGCAAAAGGAGTTGCCTCGTATGCAACAGGTCAACGCCAATTTTCGAGTGACCTTCTATGCCTTGGGTATTCTGGTTGCCGTGGGGCTGTGCTTTCACTATTTGGCGGGGCCCGAGTGGGGGCGTGGTCTGGGTTCGACGTTGATACTGCTGGGGGCGATCGGATTGTTGATCGATGGCTTTGCCGAGCGGCGGGCGGAACCGTACACCGCAGCATTGTTGCAGCTTAAGGCTAACGTGATGGTTCAGCATGCCGATTCCACGGCAACGCAACCCGCAGACACGTCGCCGCTGGTGAAGCATTAGCCTACACCGTAGCCAGTTAATGTGGGCTGCGGCCTTCTCATCACGGCATTCGCTTAGGCCGACGTCCGTCGCGTACTGAAGCCGGTTTGACGCCCTGATGGGCGTCTCGCCGGATCAGGGGACGTTGCAGGCGTTGACACCATCCCTGGCTACACTAACAATCCCGACGATATGACGGGGATATCCGTTAACGAGGACGCCATGCACTTATCCGACGCGATGATGACTGACCTGAATACGCTGGCAACCTGGCTGGCGCAAGACGATATGCCCGGTCTTACTCATATCAATCCTGATGGGCTTATTCTGGCCGGTCATGCGGTATTGCCCAACATTTTGGGTGCATTGGCGTTGGCGCAATCCATCAACATCCCGGTGTTACTGAGCGGCGGCATCGGGCATTCGACAGCATTGTTGCAGACAGCGATGGCGAAAAACCCCCTGACCACGACTATCGATACGGCCGGCATGTGTGAAGCGGAGATGCTAAGCGCAATTGCCGGACGGGTGTTCGGTATGGCGGACGCGCAGATTCTGATGGAGCCCCGTTCCAGAAACTGTGGTGAGAATGCCGATTTCAGTAGCGAGTTGCTGCGTGATGGGCAGCGGACATGGCGCAACATTATCCTGGTGCAGGATCCGCTGATGCAGCGGCGAACGGTTGAAACCTTTATGTTTCATTGGCGTAAAAAGGGAATGCCGTGCCGTTTCATCAGTTGGCCGGTGTTTGTTCCGTATCTGGTCAGGATTGGCGATGTACCGGTCATTATGGGGGGGCAACTGCCAGGTATATGGGACATTGAGCGTTATATCGCCATGATGCTGGGCGAGCTTCGCCGTCTTAACGATGATAGCAATGGGTATGGCCCATCAGGCGCCGGTTTTATCGGGCATGTCGATCTTCCCGACAAGGTGATGATGGCAGGGGAGCGGTTGACGGCGCATGGTTTGTGCTGGCGAAGTTAACCCGGTGGCGCACTGAAGGGGATGAGGAAGGAAACATCCTCTTCCCCGTTCTGGCCCGTCATTGACGCTGTGCTCAGGGAAGCGTCGCCCACAGCGCCAGTTGCAGGGCGTTGTCGTCCACTGCGAACGGCAGACGTGCGGCGACGTCGGCCGGGATCTTGACTTGCGCGACGATTGTCGCGAAATCCGTCTCCTGCAGCCCCAGCGCCTGTGGGGGTGACGGGGCTGCCGTAGCGGCGCAGTTGCGCCTGCACCGCCAGCCCGAAACCGACCTTTTCGCCGTGCAGCCACTGCTGCAGAGCGGGCAAGTGCGTCAGGCTATTGTGGATGGCGTGGCCGACACCCAAACGGGGCTTATCATCCCGGAAACTGTTGGCGACGCCCGCCAGTGCGATGGCGCCGTCAATCGCCTTGTGTAACGCGGGGGTGACTCGCTGGCGCTGGTTGTCCGCCAATGCCTGCTCGCCGTACTGATCGAAAACGTCCACCGCCAGCCGGGCGACCTGCGCCTTGATCTGCAACGCCAGCGCATCGTCGCCGTGGCGCAGGTAGGGCTGGAATTCATACCACTTCGCCAGCGCGTCAACGATCCCTGCCTTCAGATAACGAACCGGCGAACGGGCGATGACTTCACTATCGACCAGTACCCATACCGGCAGTCGCTGCAGGGTGATGGCGCCCAGGTGCGCGCCCTGTGCGCTGTACACCACGCTGATGGGGGACCAGGCCGCGCAGGTGGCGGCGATAGTGGGTACCGTAATCACCGGCAACGACGCCTGGTGATTGCCGACGGCCTTGGCGGTATCCAGTACCCGTCCACCGCCGATGCCGAGGATTAACTCCGCCCGTTCTTCCAGCGCCTGTTCATGCAGCGCCGCTACCGTTTCCCGAGTGCAATAGCCCTCGAGGAACAGCACCCGATAGTGTAATCCGTGCCGCTCCAGGCTGGCTGTCACCTGCTCCGAGGCCGCTTGCCAGGCGCGGGGGCTGGTGACGATCAGCACCCGGTGGGCGAGCGGCTGAATATAGTCGCCCACGCGGGCGATAATGCCGTCCTGATTAAGGTAAGTGTCAGGAACTTTGATGGCTATCATCTTGCTCTCCCATAAAAAATCATGTGCCGATACGAAGCCGACAGCTACCGCTGCATGCCCCATTTCCTGACGGTCAGCCGTTCCAGTGTGGAAAAAAATAACCCTTCCACCAGCAGGCCGATCAGAATGACCGACGCCAGACCGGCAAATACGCGGTCGGTATAGAGTTCATTGCGGTTCTGAAAAATGTACCAGCCCAGCCCGCCTTTACCGCTGGATGCGCCGAACACCAGCTCTGCAGCGATCAGGGTGCGCCAGGCGAAGGCCCAGCCGATTTTCAGGCCGGAAATGATGGCGGGCAGCGCCGCCGGAATCAGGATCTGCGAGACATAGCGCCAGCCGGTCAGGCCGTAATTGCGGCCGGCCATGCGCAGCGTCTCCGGCACGCCGAGAAAACCGCTGTAGGCGTTGAGCGCCATCGGCCACATCACCGAGTGCACCAGGACGAAAATCAGGCTCTTTTCACCGAGCCCGAACCACAGCAACGCCAGCGGCAGCAGCGCGATGGCGGGCAGCGGGTTGAGCATGCTGGTCAGCAACGCCAGCAGGTCGCGCCCGAACCTGACGGAAACCGCCAGCGTGCTCAACAACAGGGCCAGCAGGCTGCCAATGACATAACCTTTCAACAAGGTGCCGAGCGAAATGGCGATCTTCTGCGGCAGTTCGCCGCTGAATATGTCCTGCCGGAACGCTTGCAGCGTTTGCCAAAAGCCCGGCAGCAGCATGTCGTTGTTCTGCCAGCGCGCAGCCAATTCCCAGATGCTCAACAGTAGCGCCAGCAGCAATAGGCGACGGAATGCCGCCAGGCCGAGTAGCCGCGTCAGCACCGGTAACGGCGCTTCCAGCCGGCGTGCGGGCAGCGGTGCGAGTTCGCGTTGATATTCAGGTCGGATTGGGGGTGAGGTATTCATGGGAGATTCCTTGCGGCTCATCAACGGCCGGTACGGCGCCGGCCGGAAACAACAAATGGTGAATACGCTGGGCGGTGTGCTGGAACGCCGCGCCGCCCTGGTCACTCAGTGAAAATGCGTGGCAGTTGATTTCGGCACGTACCCGCCCAGGGTGCGGCGACAGCAGCAAAATTCGGCTGCCGACCACCAGCGCCTCGTCGATGGAATGGGTAACAAACAGTAAGGTAAAACGCACCTCCTCCCACAGTTCCAGCAGCGTTTCCTGCATTTGACGGCGGGTAAGCGCGTCCAGCGCAGCGAAAGGTTCGTCCATCAGCAGGATTTTGGGCTGCATCGCCAGCGCGCGGGCGATCGCTACACGTTGTTTCATCCCGCCGGACAGCGTGTGTGGATAGGCATCGGCACATTTCGCCAGTCCCACTTTGTCGAGAAAGTGCAATGCGCGCTCCCGTGCTTCGCTGTTCGACAGTTTGCGGCTGGCGAGCAGCGGGAACAGGGTATTTTCCAGCACCGTCTTCCAGGGGGGGAGTTGGTCGAATTCCTGGAACACCATCATACGGTCTGGATCGGGTCGCGATACCGGATGGGAGTCCAACAGAATATCGCCGCCGGCGGGCGGCAGGAACCCGCCAATCGCTTTGAGCAGGCTGGATTTACCGCAACCGGAAGGCCCCAACAGCACGTAGCGTTCCGCCGGGTAGATGTCGAAACTGACGTCATGGGTGGCCTGAATTAGCGCACGGTGGGTGCGATAGAAGAGATCCACGCCTTTTACTTCCAGCAGCGGCCGGGGTGCAATGTCAGTCATAACGCTCTCCTGCTGGCCGGGCGTCAACTGCCCGGCTGGTCGTGAATCTCACTAAAGAAATAGTCTTTCCATGACGCCGCCCGGTTTTTCAGCACGCCCAACTGGTACAGCCGATCGGCATAAACGTAGGTTCGCTGCGGAACGGTGGTGAAATCTATTTCCGGGTCTTCCACGATGCGCTTGACCAGCGCCGGCGGCAGTGAGGACTTTTCCACCCGGATATAGGTTTCTGCTGCCGCGGCCTTGTTGGCCTTGATGATCGCGGCGGCCTCAACCAGCGCGTCATAGAAGGCGCGGTAGGTTTTCGGGTTTTCATCATGGAATTTCTGCGTGGTGTAGAGCACGTTGAAGGTACCCGGCCCGCCCAGTACATCGTAAGAGCTCAGGATCTTGTGAACGTTGGGGTGTTCCAACGCCTGATACTGAAATGGCGGGCTGGAAAAATGGGCGGTGATTTCCGAGCCGCCCGCGATCAGCGCGGCGTTGGCGTCCGGATGCGGTAGGCTGACGGTAAGGGTATCGAACCGTTTGAACTCACTGTTGCCGAACAGCCGGGCAGTTTCTATTTGCAGCGTGCGGGATTGGAAGCCGACGCCTGCGGCGGGGGTGGCGATGCGATCTTTGTCGCTCAGATCCTGTACGGTTTTCACCGCCGGATTGTTGCTGAGCAGATAATTCGGCATCGACCCCAGCGAGGCGATGGCACGTACATTCTGTTTGCCGTATGTCCGATCCCAGAGGGTCAGCAACGGCGGCAAACCGGCGGAGGCGATATCCAGCGCGCCGGAGAGCAGCGCTTCATTGATGGCGGTGGCGCCGGACAGCGTACTCCAGTCTACCTTGATCTCCAGCCCCTGAGCCTTACCCTGTTTTTCAATCAGTTGCTGGTCGCGCACGACATCCAAAGTCAGGTAGCCGATGCCAAACTGTTGCGCGATGCGTAGCGTACCTTCCGCCCATGCCGTCGTGAAGCTGCTTGTGCTGAGCGCCAGCAGCAGGAGCAGCGGGGCGAATCGCTCGGGTCGGCGCGTTTTTTTCTCCGTCGGCGTGATGGTTGTATTTCCCACGATATTGGTTCCCATAGTCTGAGTCGCATTGAGAGCCCATTCCATAAGGGCTCGTTGAGTGAATGGCTACACCGTTCCAGGTTGTGTTTGAGCGTCTCAGGTGTTTCTCTGGTATTTCGTATCTGAACCGGCTTCTTTTCGGGCTGTGTCAATAACGCCTACTGGGATAGGTTCTAAATAACGGAATAATCAGCAATACGTTAAACAAGAGACTTCACGCTGATATCGGAAGTGTTTTTTTATGCTAGAGAAGTGTGGCTGGGGAAATAAATTTTTTTGGGAATATCTTATTGGATTTTAGTTTATTTATTTTTATGAAAATAAAATGCGGATATTTTCTATGGCTGAGAAATACGAATGATATAACCGCCATACTTCACGTCGCTGGCGTGTTGGTTTGATGACTCGGCCCTCCCTGAGTCTCGTCCTTTCAGGGCCGTAACAAGCTGCGTTCAACTCTACTCCCGGCCGCATTGTTCAACGCTAACATGTTGTCCTGCAACCCGAATTATTTAGGGGGAGAAGGCGGCGAGTACCCGGTGATTGAAAGCGAAAAACCTTTTCATCAAGGTTGTTTTCCCGACCGCATCCAGCTCTGGCGGGAATTGAAATCTTTACATGCTCCATATCCGCATGGGCTGCGCGTAGCGTTCGCTATTAAAGCGAGATGCCCATTGCCCGTTCAATATTCGTTGTATTCGTTGTATTCGTTGTATTCGTTGTATTCGTTTGCACGCCGTTTTTTTTCGGTTGGCTACGCCAATACACCGATTGAAATATCCGCTTAATCATAATTTGTCATGAGTAAAGTCAGAATATGCAGTTATCCACCTTCCTGGGGCGATTATAGTAAAACGACTTTTCTATTGACGGATTTATTTCGGAGTGAGGTATGCCGGTATTTTCTCATCATTATTTACGCAGTTATTTGCGTGAGCGATTGGCGGAGGCGGCTGTGGATGCCGGCCCCGCCGGTGTTGTCGCCGATAATCTGGTGGAGTCCAGTCTGAAAGGGCATGACTCCCACGGCGTCAGCATGCTGCCGCGCTATCTCGCCGCCATTGATGAGGGCGCGCTGAACCCTCACGCCGAGGCTGAGAAAACCCTGGACGCCGGGCCGATGCTGGCGTTCTCCGGCCAGCATGGCTTTGGGCAGGTAGTGGCGCGTCAGGCGGTGGCGCAGGGTATTGAACGGGCGCAGACGCACGGCGTGGCGGTGATCAGCCTGTCGGAGGCGCACCATCTGGGGCGTATCGGCGCCTGGGCGGAACAGGCGGCACAAGCGGGGCTGGTGTCGCTGCATTTCGCCAATGTCTATACCCGTCCTATTGTGATGCCGTGGCAAGGCCAGCAGCCGCGTTTCGGTACTAATCCGTTCTGCGTCGGGGTGCCGGTGGTGGATGCCGCACCGGTGGTGCTGGATTTCGCCACCAGCGTGATTGCGGGCAACAAGGCGCGCATCGCGTGGAATGAAGGTCGCGAACTGCCGCCGGGGCAAATTGTGGATGACCAGGGGCAACCGGCGGTGGATCCGCGTTGGTTGATGGAAGCGCCGTTCGGCGCGCTGTTGGCGTTCGGCCAGCACAAAGGTTCCGGGTTGGCGCTGGTCTGTTCGTTATTGGGAGCGGCACTCACCGGCGGGCGTACCGAGCGCACCGCCGACGGCAAGAGCAAAGGTATTATCAACAGTATGCTGTCGGTGTTGATCGATCCGGCGCGCTTGGGCGGCGCCGACAGCTATCAGCAGGAGATTCCCGCGCTGCTGGATTGGGTGCGTCAATCGCGCCCACAGGGCGACCTGTTGCTGCCCGGCGACCCTGAACAGCGGGCGTATGCGTACCGGATGGAGCATGGCATCACCGTGGACGACACCAGTTGGGGGCAATTGCAGGCGCTGGAAAAACAATACGCCTGATGATCGCTGCTGAATTCACAAGCCGAACGCGCGGGATCGGTTTCCTGGACGGACGCGCTTCTCCCTTGCGATCGCGCCATATCCTGACGTTTAACCGGCACGCAGCATGACGCGCCGAATAGCCGCCACGTGGATGGCGGCTCGGCCGGTGAAGCCGCAGCAATCACCTGATTTATCTGACGAATCGCGCGGTAGCGGTTTTCGCGGCCGCGACATCGATGTGAATAGTGCTCAACCATTAAGGAATTGATTATGCATCTGGCGCGTTTTCCCCGTTTGTCGCTGGGACATTTTCCCACGCCGTTGGAGCCGTTACCGGCGCTGTCCGCCTACCTCGGCGGCCCGACACTGTATATCAAGCGCGACGACGCCACCGGGTTGGCGACCGGCGGCAATAAAACCCGCAAGCTGGAGTTTCTGCTGGCGGAGGCGGTAGCGCAGCATGCGGATATCATTCTGACGCAGGGAGCCACCCAGTCCAACCATGTGCGGCAGACCATTGCCGGGGCGGCGCGTCTCGGGTTGCAGACGCACTATTTTTTGGAGCGGCGGGTCGATGATTTCGGTGAGGAGTACCAGCGCTCGGGCAACGTGCTGCTGGATGATTTGCTGGGTGGCGAACGGGTGGATCACCTGCCAGCGGGGGCGGATATGCCACTGGCGATGGAAGCGCACGCCGAGCAACTGCGCGCGCAGGGCCGCCGTCCGTATGTGATCCCCGGCGGCGGATCCAATGCCACGGGGGCGCTGGGATACGTGGCGGCGGCGGAAGAGCTGCTATACCAGTCGAGCCAACAACGGTTGCGTATCGACCATATCGTGCATGCTACCGGCAGCACCGGCACTCAGGCCGGGCTGGTAGCCGGGTTGGCCGCTACCCACAGCGGTATTCCGGTGCTGGGCATCAGCGTGCGAGCCCCTCGGGAGAAGCAAGAAGAGAATGTTTGGCTGTTGGCGCAGCGCGTATGGCAGAAGCTGGCGCTGAAGGGCGAGGTGCCGCGCGAGGCGGTGCGCGTCAACAGCGATTACGTTGGGCAAGGTTACGGCATCCCCACCGCCGCGACGTTGGAGGCGTTGCAACTGCTGGCCCGGCTGGAAGGTATTCTGCTTGACCCGGTTTATTCCGGTAAAGCGATGGCCGGGCTTATTGATCTGATCCGCAAAGGCGAATTCGGCAAACAGGATAACGTACTGTTTGTGCACACCGGCGGCGCGGCGGGATTGTTCGGCTATCGTCAATGGTTTGAACGGCAGGCCGAGTGATGATGCCGGCATCTTCACCGTTTCTACTGGGCATACTGGGCGGGATGGGGCCGCTGGCGACGGCGGATCTGCTGCAGAAAATCATTGCCGCCACGCCCGCCGAACGCGACCAGCAGCATGTTCCGTTGGTGGTATGGAACGTGCCGCAGATCCCGGATCGTCAGCGGGCGCTGGCCGGAACCGGGCCATCGCCGTTGCCTGCATTGCGGGACGGCGTCTCCCGGCTTAATCGGTTGGGGGCCAGCCATATTGCGATCGCCTGTAATACCGCGCATCACTGGTTTGACGATTTGCAGGCGTCAAGCGAGGCGCCGTTGCTGCATATCGCCGACGCTGCGCTGTCGCAATTGACGACGGCCGCACCGCCGTCGGAGCGGCGTATCGGCCTGATCGCCACCCACGGCACCCTTGCGGCGGGTTGGTATCAGCAACGCCTGGCCGAACGGGGAATGACGCCGGTGTTGCCGGACGCCGATGAGCTGGAGACGCTGTTTGTGCCCGGCTGTTACGCGGTGAAGCGCGGCGAGGTGGCGGCGGGCGGGCGTTTGTTCGAACAACTGGCCGAGCGGCTGGCGGAGCGCGGCGCGGAGCGGTTGATACTGGCCTGTACCGAAGTCGCGCCGGGGTTGGACGCTATCCGTTCGCGTTGGCTGCAACGCAGCATTGATACCACCCAGGCGCTGGCGCTGGCCTGTGTGGCGTTGTGGCGGCCGTCATCGCCGTAAGTCCATCTCGTGGCCGATGTTGGTATGCGCTAATGCGTATTTTAACCGTCAGACCTCTGTTGGCCGGCCCGTGATTATTTCTCCTGTTTGTCATCTGAACGGGCGGCGGCCAATGGTCGCCGCTTTTATGTGAGCCCCACCTCAAGCCCACCAAATCTGTTCTATCTGAATCAAGCTGGCAGATATTTTGCTTGTTATACCTCAACGACGTTGCGTTGCCGGACAACCCGTCTGAGTGTCGCAACACAACGCCTTAGGCCAGCTCATCAGCGCGTTGTAACGCGGCAATCTGTTGGGTATCCAGGCGCTTACAGCATTAAGTCAGGGTGAGACAATGTGGCCGGGAGCCGCATTGAACGTAGTGTGCCGCAGCCCCGCGGGGCGCGAATCATGCAGCCGGCACATCAGCAACGAGATACATGACGGGTATATACCCCCGACAGAATGGGCCTTAGAGGGAAACAGGTATGCACGATAACATGTTGATTGACGGGAAATTGGTGGCTGGGCTCGGTGAGCCTTACACCGTATTTAACCCCGCGACCGGAGAGGCGATCGCGGCGATCGCTCAGGCAGATTTGGCGCAGGTGGATGCTGCCGTCAATGCCGCCGACGCGGCGTTTGCCCACTGGGGGCAAACCACGCCGAAGACCCGCGCGGCACTGCTGCTGAAACTGGCGGATACCATCGAAGCGCACGCACAGGCGCTGGCGAAACTGGAGTCGCTCAACTGCGGTAAGCCGTTTCATGCTGCGCTGAATGACGAGATTCCCGCGGTGGCGGATGTATTCCGCTTTTTTGCCGGCGCCGCGCGTTGCCTGAACGGTTCGGCGGCGGGGGAGTATCTGGAAGGCCACACCTCGATGATCCGTCGCGACCCCATCGGGGTGGTGGCATCCATCGCCCCCTGGAACTACCCGCTGATGATGGCGGCCTGGAAACTGGCGCCGGCGCTGGCGGCGGGGAACTGTGTGGTGCTGAAGCCGGCGGAACAAACACCGCTGACCACCTTTTATCTCGCCAGTCTGTTGGCGGATCTGTTCCCGCCGGGGGTGGTTAATATCCTGTTCGGGCGTGGCAAAGACATCGGCGATGCGCTGACCGGGCATGACAAGGTTCGCATGGTCTCGCTGACCGGTTCGATCGCCACCGGCGCGCATATCGTCGGTAATGCCGCACCCACGTTGAAGCGCACGCATATGGAGCTGGGCGGCAAGGCGCCGGTCATTGTGTTTGACGATGCGGATTTGCAGCAGGTGGTGGATGGCATCCGCAGTTTCGGTTTCTACAATGCCGGCCAAGACTGCACCGCCGCCTGCCGACTTTACGTCCAGCGGCCGGTGTACGAACCATTGGTGCAGGCGCTGGGTCAGGCGGTGTCCACGTTGAAAATGGGCGATCCGAACGATCCCGATACCGAATTGGGGCCGTTGATTACCGCGGAGCAATGGGAGCGGGTAGCCGGGGCGGTTGAGCGGGCGAAGGCGTTGCCGCATATCCGGGTGATTACCGGCGGCGAGCGTGTTCCCGGCGGCGGTTACTATTTCCAGCCGACCGTGCTGGCGGATGCGCGTCAGGAGGACGAGATCGTTCAGCGCGAGGTCTTCGGGCCGGTGATTTCCCTGACGCCGTTCGACGACGAGGCGCAGGTCGTGGCCTGGGCCAATGACTCGCGTTATGGTCTGGCGTCATCGGTCTGGACCGGCGACGTCGGCCGGGCGCATCGGGTCGCGGCCTGTCTGGAGTACGGCTGCACCTGGGTGAACACCCACTTTATGCTGGTGAGCGAGATGCCGCACGGCGGCCAGAAGCTTTCCGGTTATGGCAAAGATATGTCGATCTACGGGCTGGAGGATTACACCGTAGTGCGGCATATCATGATTCGGCATTAATTAACGGCGCCCGGCAATGCGTCCGTCGTGAGGGGCGCCGTGTTGCCGGGTGCGGTTTCGGGGGGATGAATGCGGCCAACCGTTGCTTTTTTGTGGAGCAACCTGCCCGCAAACGGTGCATGTTGCGGGCCCTCGCCGCGGATTGAGCCCGATGACCGGGTGACTATTTCACATAATGATTAGTTTTGTTTATTTAATGTTATGAAGGACTTTCCTGAAACCCCGGACGGGTACGGCGGTGTGTGGTCAGCAAGTGGCTCGATATGTGCATAAACTTGATTGGTATCCTGTGATACCTGTTAAACAAGGAGCCTATTTTGTCCAGATCAACGTCACATTTCACCCCGCTAGAGTCTTCTCAGCAGGCACTTGAATGGATTATGAGCGATACATTATCGCCAGACGCCATGAACACGCTCAGTCTTGACACCCTCCACGCCTTCCGCGATTACGTCAATCCTGGTTTTCTTGAATACCGTAAGTCGGTGACTGCCGGCGGGGGCTATGGCGCCGTCGAATGGCGCGCCAGCGGCCCGAATACCTTACTGGATGTTCAGGGTAACGAATACCTCGATTGCCTGGGCGGCTACGGCATCTTTAACGTTGGACACCGTAACCCCACCGTGGTGGCCGCAGTGGAAAAACAGTTGTCCAAACAACCGCTGCACAGCCAGGAACTGCTGGATCCGCTGCGTGCCCTGCTGGCGAAAACGCTGGCGGCGCTCACGCCCGGCAACCTGAAGTACAGTTTTTTCAGCAACAGCGGCACCGAATCGGTGGAAGCGGCGCTGAAACTGGCGAAAGCTTACCAGTCGCCGCGCGGGCGGTTCAGCTTTATCGCTACGCATGGCGCTTTCCACGGCAAATCGTTGGGCGCGCTTTCCGCCACCGCCAAACCGATGTTTCGTCGTCCGTTTATGCCGCTGGTGCCGGGATTTCACCATGTCCCGTTCGGCGATATCGATGCGATGAAGCAGCAGATTGTGCAGTGTCAACGCAATGGCGAAGGCATCGCCGCCGTGATCCTGGAACCGATTCAGGGCGAAGGCGGCGTCAACTTGCCGCCACAGCACTATCTGCCGGCGGTGCGGGCATTGTGTGATGAGACTGGCGCGCTGTTGATTTTGGATGAAGTACAGACCGGCATGGGGCGCACCGGTAAGATGTTTGCCTGTGAACACTATGGCGTCGAGCCGGATATTCTGTGTCTGGCGAAAGCGCTGGGCGGCGGCGTGATGCCGATCGGCGCCACCGTGGCGACGGAAGAGGTCTTCTCGGTGCTGTTCGACAACCCGTTTCTGCATACCACCACCTTCGGCGGTAATCCGATGGCATGTGCGGCGGCGCTGGCGACCATCAACGTGTTATTGCGCGACAAGCTGCCTGAACAGGCCGCCCGTCAGGGGGCGTTCCTGCTTTCCGGCCTGCAACGGCTGGCGGCGGCGTACCCGGACTTGATTGTAGAAGCACGCGGACTGGGGCTGTTGCAGGCCATCGAGTTCCGCGAAAACGAAATCGGCTATGCGTTTGCCAGCGAGCTGTTCCAGCGCCGCGTGCTGGTGGCTGGCACGTTGAACAACGCGAAGTCAATCCGTATCGAACCCCCATTAACCATCACCCACGAGCAGTGTTGTCGCGTATTGCAGGAAGCAGATCGCGCACTGGCGAAGCTGAGGGCGGTGCAGGTGGAGGATGCCAAACCTAAACCCATCAACATGGAATTTGCGCTACAGTGAACATTCCGTCATATGCGTTCAGCCCGGTGCTGAGCCGATACGCCAAGCCAGTCTGATTATTCGACTGGTTTTTTTTGGTACGTTTTTCGGGGATTAGCGCAACAATGAAACATTATATTCGCTGAGTTTGGTTGCTTTTATTGCTTCCCTTTGTATTTCAGTCTGAATTCATGCCGCCGTATCTGTTCCGGTTAAGATATTTAGCGACCTCCTGTTTAATTTCCCGTTGACCTCATTGCGGTTGAGTGCTGTCCACGTTTCAGAAGAGTATTGCTATTCGTCAGTATTAGTTAAATGCTGTTCGAATCGGTAGGGCTGTTTTATATCTGTCGTGCTCGTTTTAATTAATTAAATAGATATTTTATGTCTCTCTGTAAATAATGAAAATGATAGAGGGTTGGCATTTTTTAATGTTTTTTATTTAATCTTTGGCTATGTTTTTAAATGTGAACGTATGTGTTTTATCTATGCCAATCGACGCCTTAGGGCGTAAAACTGGTATTTTATATCTGTAAATGTTAATATATAAAAATTAATTTTTTCTGGGGTGGGATAAGAATAAATGAAAATTGTCGGGGTGAAAGTTATCGCTGATAGCTGCCAAGATGAAAGTGATTATGATGATGCTTATTTTGAATTATTTATGGCGCCAGTGAGGAAATGTAAGGATTATAAACCTAAATTTGGGATTAATGATATTAATGGAGTGGATCTTAACGGGTTTAAAAGCCTTTATGGAAGTGATCCCTTTTATTCCTGGATTGGTGTTGATAGTGACCTTATGTATTCAGCCCATAAAGCGGCTGGAGGAATGACGTCTGTTTACAGACAGATTGGTCTCGGTTGTGAAAAGCTATTTAGACGAATTATTATGGATAGTTGTCTTTATGACGACGCTAAATATTCTAATTGGTCCTATGAGACCCAGGCTGGTAGCGGGAAAACTAAAACCCTTTATCTGGATGGACGTCTTGAATTAGACGAAATAAAAAATTTATTCGTAAAAAAACGAGTGAAAGAATGGATGACGGAATATTGCCAACGGATTCATGTGACTCCGCCATTACATGGGGTTGTTTTTGAGGTCAGGCAGGGTTACAAGAGTAAGGATAGCAAAAGACAAAATGGCGATTTAGATAATGCTACTGTCGCCTGGGCGAGTGGGTACCTTCCTATATTTGCGATTTTTTCATCTCAAATAGATAAAGATCTTGTCTATCGTTATGTTAATAATCGCTGTGGTATTCTGACAGGGGTGCATGAAAGCGAAGCCGATGAGTACCTATCGCTGTTTTCTTTTGTGAAAAATGTATTGGGGTATGATTTGTCAGGCTTTTTCCTGAGAAACTCCAACAGAATAAAAAATGAAATGAACAGTATTTTATCAACATTGTTGAGCGCACGATGAACAACGAAAAAGTATCAAAATGTAGTCAATATACTTTTAAATATAATAAAAACCAGGGTCGACATGGATGGTTGCGGCTTACTCCGGCGTATTCTGTAAAATTGGTTGAAGAATTAATTTTACATACAGAAAAAGGCAAGAAAATATTAGATCCATTTTCGGGCACCGCAACGACGGGGTTATGTTCTCTTGAGCAAGGGTATGATGCTTTGCTTTGCGATATAAATCCGTTTTTAATTTGGTTTGGTAATACTAAACTGGCTACTTTTGAACAGTCACTTTTGTCTGAAACGTATCAACTTGCCCAAGGAATTATTAGTCAATCAAATGCTTTTTGGGGTGAAAAAAATTGGACTCCTGAGATTCATAATATTAACAGATGGTGGAGTGAGGATACGTTAGCCAGTTTGGCTGCATTACGATCGGCAATTGTTCATGAAATCGGTGAGCCGAATGCATTGAATCAATATCATAGTCTGATCTGGATCGGTTTTTGTCGATTGATCATTGAAACGTCTTCGGCGGCATTTAATCATGTGTCGATGTCTTTTAATGCCGATACGGTTCGCCACGATCATCAAGAGGTTGCGGGTCTTTTTCAGATGATCATAACTCGTTTATTCTCAGCGACTAATACCCTGACTCACCGTCAAGCCAAGGTCATTCGTTGTGACGCCAGAGAGATTGATCAAAATGGTGAAAACATGCTGTTTGATCATGTTATAACCTCGCCTCCTTATCCTAACCGGATGAGTTATATCAGGGAGCTCCGTCCATATATGTATTGGACAAAGTTCCTGAATGAGTCGAAAGAAGCTGCTGAATTAGATTGGAAAGCTATTGGCGGAACCTGGGGAAGCGCAACATCTAAATTAAAAGATTGGGCGCCGTCAGATATATCTCTACCCGATATACTTATTGATGTCTGTGACGATATCAATAATAAAGATGATAAACATGCAAACCTGATGAGCAGATATGTGCATAAATATTTCTTTGATATGCACAGGCATTTTAGTTCGCTGCGGAGCGTTTTATCAAAAGGTGCAAAATTGGATTATGTCGTCGGGAATTCAAGCTTTTATGGAGTGAAGGTGGATTCTGACAAACTTTTTGAGCAATCACTGCGTATTTTAGGCTATGACAATGTGAGTTCGAAAATCGTCAGGAAGAGAAATTCAAAAAAAGAGTTGTATGAATTTTGTGTTTCTGCCGAATGGAACAGGCCTGAATTATTATAATTCAGGTTCGCATCCTGCGAGCGGCAGAAAGGTGCCCGATGAATTTACTCCGGTGAGGGATTCGGGTGAAAAAAACCGCTGTCGGGAGCCGATGTGAATGCAGTTTGCGGCGGCGCTGATGGGCTGGGTCATAAAGCCAACGTACCGGTAACTCGACGTATGACGATATAAAACGTCGCGGTGTGATCGTCAGGTGATATTCACGGTGTAATGACCTGGCGATGTTGGCCTATTCAGATCGTAAATGAATCATAGAGCTATCAACCAAACGGTCAGCAGGCTGTTTGGGTGGGTGGATCTCGTTCTGGTAATACATAAAACCATGGTATTCATACATTGCGTTGATGTTCTGGCGAAGCCTCTGACATGAGTGTCGATACCGTATTGAAGTATGGATATACAAAGTGTTTTTTTGCCTGCGTGTTAACAAAAATTCCAGCATTGAAAAAATGTCTGATTTATTTAATCAGGCCAGTGATATCGTCGCTATCTTATTTCCATGGCACTGCCATTGCGGGCATCCTGTCTAAACGTTATCGCGTGCTGTTGGCATGCCGAATACCTGTCTGGTCTTTTTTTATTCATCTCTTCGCCATCCTGTCTTCACTGCGTTGTCATATTTCGCCGTCACCATAAACGCCGTTAACTCCTCGTTTTTTTATCGGTAAGCGTGAAACCCCTGATGCCGTTGTCGCTCGCCGGTGAAGATATAAGGTTGTCGCGATACGGGGATTTAATCGTCCTTTGCCACACTTTCCTGCGCCTTGTTCGTCCGGTGGCGCAGGTTTCCCTGTTATCAGGAGTTTTTTTATGGACGTGTTGTCTAGACATCCGACCACACGATACGAAGCGATCGCCCTCCAGCTGGAAGAAGAACTGCGCAGCCATTATCGCGGCGGCGACTATCTGCCGTCGGAGCAACAACTGGCGGCACGTTATGACGTTAACCGCCACACGCTGAGACGGGCGGTGGATGAACTGGTGAACCAAGGGCTGGTACAGCGTCGTCGCGGCGTCGGCACTCTGGTACTGATGCGTCCGTATGATTATCCGCTGCACGCGCAGGCCCGCTTCAGCCAGAACCTGCTGGAACAGGGCAGCCATCCCACCAGTGAACGTCTGTCGGCACAGTGTGTGTTGGCCGAGGCGGCGATTGCCGCTGCGCTGGGGTGTCGGGATGGTGAGGAGATTATCCATTTGCGCACGTTGCGCCGGGTCAATGGCTCGCCGGTATGCGTGATTGACCACTATCTGCCGGAACTGCGCTGGTGGCCCGTATTACAGCATTTTTGCAGCGGCTCGCTGCACGATTTTCTCGCGCGTGAATTACACCAACCGTTGACCCGGCGTCAAACCCGCATCAGCGCCCGTCAGGCGCAGGCGCGGGAACGGCAACTGTTGGAAATCCCCCCGCAGACGCCGGTGATGTGCATTCGCACGCTGAACACCTGCACCGGCAGCGATCGGGTGGCGGAATATTCCATCAGCCTGACGCGCGCCGACATGATTGAACTGACCATGGAGCACTGAATGACGATGCAAACCGCAAGACAACGCTGGCTCTCGGTGCTGGCGCATAGCGACCCGGCGCAATTACGCCATCGATGGCGGCAACTGGGGCTCCATCCCGCCTGGCAAACCGTGCGGGCGCCGGAAATCGGCCTGGCCAGGCTACAAGGTCGCATGGGCGGTACCGGCTCACGTTTTGTGCTGGGCGATATGACTATCACCCGGGCGGTCATTCGATTGGATGACGGCACCTGCGGTTACAGCTACGTCATGGGGCGCGACAAAGCGCACGCCGAGCTGTGCGCGCTGATCGATGGGCTGCTGTTGCAGCAGGGTGAGACCGGAGCGCTCCACCAGCAATTGATCGCGCCGCTGGCCGCCGATCGCGCCGAACGTTTGCAGCAACGTGCGCGGGAAGTCGCCGCCAGCCGGGTGGACTTTTTTACGCTGGTACGAGGGGATAACGCATGACCGTAACGCAATCAGACGCCATACAGGCGGGGTTCGCTGATGCGCATCGCGACGCCCAGCAGGTTTTTCGCCGCCTGCTCAAAGCGATGAGCGAACCGGGAGAAACGGTGACGCTGCATCATCACGTCGGTTGGGGCGCACTGTCGCCGGCGGCGACGGCGGTGCTGCTGACGCTGGTGGATCATGAAACGCCGTTGTGGCTGGAGCCGCGTCTGGCGCAGGACGACGTCGTCACCAGCCTGCGTTTTTACACCGGCGTCCAGCTAACATCGCCGGCGCAGGCGCAGTTCGCCGTGCTTGGCGTGAATAGCCAGCAACCGCTGGCGAGTTTCAATCCCGGCGATGAGCTGTCGCCGGAACGGAGTACCACGCTGGTGCTGGAAGTCGATGATCTGGCGGGGGGGCTGCCGTTGTGGTTGACCGGGCCGGGGCTGGCGCAAGCGAGGATGATAGCGCCGCAGTTGCCGGTAGCCGTATTGGATTACTGGTGTTCTCGCCCGCATGCCTTTCCCGCCGGGCTGGACATTATCCTGACTTGCGGCGCGTCGCTGTTGGCGTTGCCCCGCACTACGCAAGTGGAGGTGTGCTGATGTATGTCGCGGTGAAAGGCGGTGAAAAGGCCATTGAGGCCGCGCACCGGTTGCAGGCGCGGCTGCGCCGGGGCGATGACCATCTGCCGGCATTGCAAACGGCGCAGATAGACCAGCAACTGGGGCTGGCGGTGGATCGGGTGATGACCGAAGGCGGTATTTACGACCGGTCGCTGGCGGCGTTGGCGATCAAACAGGCGGGCGGCGATCTGGTCGAAGCGATTTTCCTGCTGCGCGCTTATCGCACCACGCTGCCGCGTCTGGCGGACAGCCTGCCGCTCGATACCCGTAAACAGCGCATCGAGCGGCGTATTTCGGCGGTTTACAAGGATCTGCCCGGCGGGCAGGTGTTGGGGCCGACTTACGACTATACCCATCGGCTGCTGGATTTCGCTCTGCTGGCGGAAGGCGAAACACCGTCGGTCGAGCTGGCGGAACAGCCGCTGCCGGAGCCGTGTCCGCATCTGTTTTCGTTGCTGACGGCGGAGGGGCTGGCGGCGGTAGAGGACGATGACGGCCGTGAGCCGGCGGATGTCACGCGCGAACCGCCCGCCTATCCGGCGCCGCGTTGCGCCCGGTTGCAACAGCTGGCGCGCGGCGACGAGGGTTTTTTGCTGGCGCTGGGCTATTCCACCCAGCGCGGCTACGGCCGCAACCATCCGTTCGCCGGAGAAATCCGCACCGGGTACGTCACGGTGGAGGTGGCGCCGGAAGAGTTGGGGTTCCCGCTGGAGATCGGCGAAATCCTGCTGACCGAATGTGAAATGGTGAACGGCTTTATTCAGCCTGATGATGCGCCGGCGCACTTCACCCGGGGCTACGGGCTGGTGTTCGGCCGTGTGGAGCGCAAGGCGATGGCGATGGCGCTGGTGGATCGGGCATTGCAGGCGGCGGAGTATCAGGAAGCGGTGCAAGGCCCGGCGCAGGATGACGAATTCGTGCTGTCGCATGCGGACAATGTGGAAGCGGCGGGGTTTGTGTCGCACCTCAAGTTGCCGCACTACGTCGATTTTCAGGCGGAGCTGGCGCTGTTGCGCCGACTGCGCCAGCAACGTCAGGAGGGTGACGATGGCGCAGCTTGATGGTTACAACCCCGGTTATCTGGATGAACAAACCAAACGCAGCATCCGCCGGGCCATGCTCAAGGCGGTGGCGATCCCCGGTTATCAGGTGCCGTTCGGCGGACGGGAAATGCCGATGCCTTACGGCTGGGGCACCGGCGGCATCCAACTGACCGCCAGCCTGATCGGCGAGCAGGATGTGCTCAAGGTTATCGATCAGGGGGCGGACGACACCACCAACGCGGTGTCGATCCGGCGCTTTTTCCAGCGGGTCAGCGGTGCGGCCACCACGCTGAGCACCACGGCGGCGACGCTGATCCAGACCCGCCATCGCATTCCGGAAACGCCATTGCGTGAAGATCAGATTCTGATATATCAAGTGCCGATCCCGGAACCGCTGCGCTTTATCGAGCCGCGGGAAACCGAAACCCGCAAGATGCATGCGCTGGAAGAGTACGGCGTGATGCAGGTGAAACTGTACGAGGATATCGCCCGCTTCGGCCACATCGCCACCACTTACGCTTACCCGGTGCGGGTCAACCATCGCTACATCATGGATCCGTCGCCGATCCCCAAATTCGATAACCCGAAGATGCATATGATGCCCGCGCTGCAACTGTTCGGCGCCGGGCGCGAGAAGCGTATTTACGCGCTGCCGCCTTACACCCGCGTCGAAAGTCTGGATTTCGATGATCATCCGTTCAGCGTCCAGCACTGGGATCAGCCCTGTGCGCTGTGCGGCTCGCGCGACAGCTACCTCGACGAGGTGGTGATGGACGATCAAGGCAACCGCATGTACGTCTGTTCCGATACCGATTATTGCCGTCAACGTCAGGAGGAAGCGCGCCATGAACATTGATACTGTCCTGCCGGACAGGCTCGACGAAACGTCGCTGTTGCAGGTGGATAACCTGACGCATTTCTATGCGCCCGGCAAAGGGTTCGGCGCGGTGTCGTTCGATCTCTACCCCGGCGAGGTGCTGGGGATCGTCGGCGAATCCGGTTCCGGCAAAACCACGTTGCTCAGGGCGCTGTCCGCCCGGTTGACCCCTCAGCAGGGAAGCGTGCGTTATCTGGGCCGCGATGTGTACGCCATGGGCGAGAGCGAACGTCGCCGGTTGCTGCGTACCGAATGGGGCGTGGTGCATCAGTATCCGCTCGACGGGCTGCGACCGCAGGTGTCGGCCGGCGGCAATATCGGCGAGCGCCTGATGGCGGTGGGAGCAAGACATTACGGGGAGATCCGTCGTCAGGCCGGGGCGTGGCTGCAGGAGGTGGAGATCCCGCTATCCCGGCTCGACGACCTGCCGACCACCTTTTCCGGCGGCATGCAGCAACGGTTGCAGATCGCCCGCAATCTGGTGACGCACCCGAAACTGGTGTTTATGGACGAGCCCACCGGCGGGCTGGATGTGTCGGTACAGGCGCGGCTGCTGGATCTGCTGCGCAATCTGGTGCGCGATCTGGGGCTGGCGGTGGTGATCGTCACCCACGACCTCGGCGTGGCGCGATTGCTGGCGCACCGGTTGTTGGTGATGCGCGAGGGCCGCGTCGTGGAAAGCGGCCTGACCGACCGGGTGCTGGACGACCCCCACCACCCGTATACGCAACTGCTGGTGTCGTCCGTGTTGGGCTGAATAAGGAGCAACGGAACCCATGACTACGCAACTGCGCGTTGAAAATCTGAGTAAAACCTTTGTGTTGCACAACCAACACGGTGTTCATCTGCCGGTGTTGCACCAAACCAGCCTGACGGTCAACGCGGGCGAGTGCGTGGTGTTGCACGGCCATTCCGGCAGCGGTAAGTCCACCCTGTTGCGTGCGTTGTACGCCAACTACCAGCCGGACAGCGGGCATGTCTGGGTACGTCACCGCGGCGGGTGGGTGGATCTGGTCGCGGCGCCGGCGCGGCAGGTGCTGGCGGTACGGCGCGACACCATCGGCTGGGTCAGCCAGTTTTTGCGGGTGATCCCGCGTATTCCTACGCTGGAGGTGGTGATGCAGCCGTTGTTGGAACGCGGCGTGCCGCGTGCGGAATGCGAAGCGCGGGCGGCCGAGCTGTTGACCCGGCTTAACGTGCCGTCCCGATTGTGGGGGCTGGCGCCGTCCACCTTTTCCGGCGGCGAGCAGCAGCGGGTCAACATCGCCCGCGGGTTTATCGCCGACTCTGCACTGCTGCTGCTGGATGAGCCCACCGCCTCTCTCGATGCCGCCAACCGCGATGCGGTGGTGGCGTTGATCGAAGAGGCCTGCGGCCGCGGCGCGGCAGTGGTAGGGATTTTCCACGACGACGCGGTACGGCAGCGGGTGGCGAACCGGCTCCATGTGATGGCCCCCGTAACACAGGAATCAAAAGCATGATCATTAACAACGTTCGGTTGGTGCTGGACAACGAGGTCGTCACCGGCTCGCTGGAGTGTCATCAGGGCATGATTCGCGCGCTGGCCGATACCCCCCAGCCGGTTGCCGCAGGCGCTGGACGGCGAAGGCGGCTGGCTGCTGCCGGGGCTGGTGGAGCTGCATACCGATAATCTGGATAAATTTTTTATGCCGCGCCCGAAGGTGGACTGGCCGGCGCACTCGGCAATGAGCAGCCACGATGCGCTGATCGTCGCCAGCGGCATCACCACCGTGCTGGATGCGGTGGCGGTGGGGGATGTGCGCGACGGCGGCCATCGGCTGGAAAACCTGCGTCGGATGCTGGATGCCATCGTGCACAGCCAGCAGCAGGGGGTAAACCGGGCGCAGCATCTGATCCATCTGCGCTGCGAACTGCCGCACGAATCCACGCTGCCGCTGTTCGAGAACCTGATGGATCTGCCGGAACTCCGGCTGGTGTCGCTGATGGATCACTCGCCGGGGCAGCGCCAGTTCGCCACGCCGGAAAAGTATCGTGAGTATTATCAGGGCAAGTACCACCTGAACGACGCGCAAATGGATGTGTTCGAAGCGGAGCAGTGCGCATTATCGGCACGTTGGTCGCAGCCCAACCGGCAGGCGATCGCCGCCCATTGCCGTGCGCGCGGCGTCGCGCTGGCCAGCCATGACGATGCCACGCAGGCGCATGTGCGCGAGTCGCTGGCGCTGGGCTCGGTGATCGCCGAGTTTCCCACCACCGAGGAAGCGGCCAGCCTGTCGCATCAGCATGCCATGCAGGTATTGATGGGGGCGCCGAACATCGTGCGCGGCGGTTCCCATTCCGGCAACGTGGCGGCGTCCCGGCTGGCGGCGCTGGGCGCGCTGGATATCCTGTCCTCGGATTACTACCCCGCCAGCCTGCTGGATGCGGTGTTCCGGCTGGCGGCGGACGAGAACAATGTCTTTACGCTGCCGCAGGCGGCGGCGATGGTCAGCGCCAACCCGGCCCGGGCGATCGGGCTTGGCGATCGGGGCCGTATCGCCGAAGGGTGGCGGGCGGATCTGGTACTGGCGCACGCGCCGCACGGCCAGGTGCGGGTTCGTCATGTCTGGGCGCAGGGCAGGCAGGTGTTCTGATGGCGCGGCTGATTTGGCTGACGGGCGCCTCCGGCGCCGGCAAAGATGCTTTGCTCGAAGCCTTGCGGCGGACGAACCCGACGCGCCTGCTGGTGGCGCACCGTTACATCACCCGGTCTGCATCGGCGGGCGGAGAAAACCATGTCGCCCTGAGCGAAGCGGAGTTTGCGTACCGCCGCGAACGCGGCCTGTTCGCGCTGCACTGGCAGGCGCATCAGTACCATTACGGCATTGGTATCGAGGTCGATGCCTGGCTGTCCGCCGGGCTGGATGTGGTGGTTAACGGCTCCCGTGCTTGTCTGGTGCTGGCTCGCCAGCGTTATGGCCGTCGCTTATTACCCGTTGGCTTGCAGGTGTCTCCCGATGTGCTGGCGCAACGTCTGAGTGCGCGTGGCCGGGAGACCGCCGGGGAGATCGCGCAGCGTATGCAACGCACGGTGCCGACAGACGACGATGCCGTTGCGTGGATCGACAACGACGGCCCGCTGGCGCAGACGTTGCACCGGTTCTACCAACTACTGGAGGAAAACGAATGGAACTGATGTTTATGGGCACCGGCGACGCGCAGCAGGTGCCGCTGACCGGTTGCGATTGCATAGCCTGCGAGCGGGCGCGGCGGGATCCGCGTTTTCGGCGCGGGCCGAGCAGCATGCTGGTGCGGTGCGACGACGAGGCGACGCTGCTGGATGCCGGCGTCACGCAACTGGAGCAGCGTTTTGGCGTTAACGAAATTCGGCGCATTCTACTGACGCACTATCACGTCGATCATGTGCAGGGGCTGTTTTCATTGCGCTGGGGCATCGGCGATCGCATTCCGGTGTTCGGCCCGCCGGATGAACAGGGGTGCGACGACCTGTACAAACACCCGCGCCGGCTGGATTTTCAGCCGCCGATGACGCCGTTTCAGCCGGTGGCGATGGGGGCGTTGCGGGTAACGGCATTGCCGCTTAATCATTCCAGACCCACCTTCGGCTACCTGCTGGAATGTAACGGGCAGAGCGTCGCTTATCTGACCGATACCGGCGACCTGCCGGACGCGACGCGGGATTTTCTGCACGGTCGGCGGCTCGATCATATGGTGATGGATTGCACCCAGCCGCCGCGCGATCAACCGCCGCTCAATCATAGCGATCTGAACACGGTGCTGCGGGTGCGTGACCAACTGCGACCGACGCAGACCTGGCTGACCCATATCAGCCACGACACCGACGCCTGGCTGATGCTAAACGACCTGCCGGACGGGGTGCGTGCGGCGGCCGACGGCGCGTGGATCCGCGTATGACGTGAATCGCGCCTGAGGATGAAAACGGCGGCGCACCGCCGCCCGACGACGTCTTTATTCGATGTGGGGACGTGCCGGATCATCGGTACACACCGCCCGTAAGCAATCACGTAGCCAGCGATGAGCGAGATCACCGTCCATACGCGGGTGCCACAGCATCGATACCGTCATATCGGCCAGAGGAACCGGCAGCGGAAAACCGAACAACCCGTGGCGCAGATTGCGGGTATGGTATTCGGGCACCGTGGCAATAAGATCCGACTGCCTGGCCAACGCCAGTGCGGCGGAGAAGTTGCTGACGGAGGTGACAATCGTCCGCGTCAGCCCGATCGCGTTCATGGCGTCGTCGAGGTAATGGGGAGAATCGCCGCGGCGTGATACCTGAATATGTTGCCCGGCGGCATAGCGCTGCGGGGTCATGTGGCCGTCGCACCAGGCATGGCCTGCGCGAACGACGCCGATAAAGCGATCCTGAAACAGGGCGCGGGCGCGCAACTCCGGGCTGGTCGTCTCGCCTACCACGCCGATATCCAAATCGACGCTGCCGTCGCGTAGCGGTTGCGGATCCTTGTTCCATTTCTGTACAAAATGCAGCTTTACGCCGGGGGCTTCCCGGCTGATGCGCGTAATCAGCGCCGCGCCGAAGTTCTCGACAAAGCCATCGCGGCTGCGCAGGGTGAACGTGCGCGTCAAGCGACCGAGGTCGAGTTGTTCCGCCGGGCGCAACACCGCCTGTGCTTCCAGCACCAGTTGCCCGACCTGTTCACGGAGTATCAACGCCCGCGGAGTGGGAACCAGTCGGCGTCCGGCGCGAACCAGCAGCGGGTCGCCGGTGGTGTGACGCAGTCGAGCCAGTGCCCGGCTCATGGCCGACGGGCTTAACTGCAAGCGTCGGGCGGCCTGCGCGACGCTGCCTTCTTCCAGCAAAACATGAAGCGTACTCAGAAGATTCAGATCCGGTTTTGACATGATGACATCCTGCTAGCTGTTGTGGCCTGCAGCTATGGCCTGATATAGGGCGTGACATGCACGATTGTACTGCATGTCGTGCGTCTTCCGCCTGATGATGTGGCGTCATAGGCTATGGAATACATACCCCACGAGGTTTATCTATGATGCCCCTGACTGCTTCGTCCCGTGCCGCCCCGCAGACTGGCGGCGGCGCATTTATCAGTCTCTCTCTGTCTTCTCTGCTGTCCTCGCTGGGCACCAGCGTTGCCAACATCGCGTTGCCTGAATTCATGCTGGCGTTTCAGGCGCCGCTGGCGCAGGTGCAGTGGGTGGTGATCGCCTACTTGTTGGCGCTGACCGCTACGGTAATCGGCGTCGGGCGTCTGGGGGATATGTTCGGCCGTCGGCGCTGGCTGTCGACCGGTATTGTGTGGTTTACGCTGGCTTCGCTGGGATGTGGGCTGGCGCCGAACCTCGCCATGTTGATCGCGGCACGGATCGCTCAAGGGCTGGGCGCGGCAATCATGATGGCGATGACGCTGGCGCTGGTCGGGGAGACGGTCGATAAGGCGTCGTTGGGGCGTGCGATCGGTCAGTTGGGGGCGATGTCGGCCGTCGGCACTGCGCTGGGGCCGACGTTAGGCGGCGTCTTACTGGCATATGCGGGGTGGCCGTCGCTGTTTCTGATCAATGTGCCGTTGGGTCTGCTGGCGTTATGGCTGGCGGCCCGGCGTCTGCCGGTAGCGGCCATGTCGCCGGATGCGCAGACAACCGGGTTTGACCTGGCGGGAACGCTGTGGCTGGTGGGGACGTTGGTGGCTTATGCGCTGGCGATGACGCCGGACGTAGACGTTATGGGCGCAACCCGGCCGTGGCTGCTGTCGGCGGCGATTGTCGGCCTGTTCGGGTTTATCCGGGTGGAGACGCACACCGCCAACCCGTTGATTCAGCCTGGTATGCTGCGTTCTGCGGTGATGGGCGGTGGGCTGGCGACCAGCCTGTTGGTGGCTGTCGTGATGATGACCACGCTGGTGGTCGGCCCATTCTATCTGCGTCATGCCTTGCGTTTGGATGCCACCCAAACCGGGCTGGTGATGTCCGCTGGGCCGTTAACCGCCGCGTTGACCGGCGCAGTGGCGGGGCGTTGGGTGGATCGCGCCGGGACGATGCGCATGACCATGCTGGGGTTGATGTTGATCATTCTCGGGTGTGGCACGCTGTCGGTCATGCCGTATTCAGCCGGTATTATTGGCTACGTTCTGCCGCTGTTAAGCCTCACCGCCGGGTATGCGCTGTTTCAAACCGCGAATAACACCTCATTGATGAAAAACGTGGATGCCACCCAACGCGGCCTGGTGTCGGGCATGGTGAATCTGTCGCGTAATCTGGGGTTGATCACCGGCGCGGCTGTGATGGGGGCGTTATTTGCGCAGGCGAGCTCGGTCGATCTGGCGTCGACGCTGGATATGACGGCGCGTGCCGAAGCGGTATCCGGCGGGATGCGCACAACGTTTCAGACGGCTGCGGCGCTGGTATTGATGGCAGTACCGATCGCGTGGTTCAGTGTACGCCGCCGTTCGGGTTGAGCAGCGGCGATAATCACATGGAACGTCAGTGAGTTCATTTTTTAATCATAAACCCGTCATCAAATTTTCATCTGCGGTGCTCTTAATAACAGCCATTGTTCAGTTAGCGGGAATAGGCTCATGTCTCAGGCACTGTTGGAACCCGAAATCAGCCCACAGAGTGAACCCAGGGCGTTCGCGCCGGACAACGTTTTGTCGGTGCGTCAGTTAAGTAAGGCTTACGCGGGACAGCGCAACCCGGTGTTGGACGGCATCAGTTTTGATCTGTGCGCGGGTGAAATGGTGGCGGTGATTGGCCGTTCCGGCGCCGGGAAATCCACCCTGCTGCATGTGATGAACGGTACCCTGCCGGCCAACGCCGGGCAGATCCTGCGTTATCGCGCTGCGCACGACCAGCAGGACATTCTGCAACTCGGCGGGCGCGATATGCGCCAGTGGCGCAGCGAGTGCGGCATGATTTTCCAGGATTTTTGTCTGGTGCCGCGCCTGGATGTGCTGACCAACGTGCTATTGGGCCGGTTGAGCCAAACCTCTACGTTGAAATCCTTTTTCAAACTCTTCTCCGACGAAGACCGCGCCCACGCCATCGGGCTGTTGCAGTGGATGAACCTGCTGCCGCAGGCGTTGCAGCGCGCGGAGCATCTCTCCGGCGGGCAGATGCAGCGCGTCGCCATTTGCCGGGCGCTGATGCAGAACCCGCGCATCCTGCTGGCGGACGAGCCGGTCGCCTCTCTCGATCCGAAAAACACCCGCCGCATTATGGATGTGCTGCGTCAGGTCAGCGAAAACGGCATCACTGTGGTCGTCAACCTGCATTCGGTCGAGCTGGTCAAAAGTTATTGCACCCGCGTCATCGGCATTGCGCAGGGGCGCATCGTTTTTGACGGCGCGCCATCCGGGCTGAGCGACGGTCTGCTGCAAACGCTGTACGGCGACGAGATCCATCAGGTTCACTGATTTTTTACACCCCCCTGTCATTTAATGACTCGTTAAACACTACATAACAACAGGCAGAACCCATGAAGAAAAATATCGTGATGACTACGCTGCTGGCGGGTGCGGTACTGACCGCCGGTTCTTTTGCTCAGGCTGCGCCGCGGGAGCTGAATCTGGGAATTCTGGGCGGCCAGAATGCGACCCAGCAGATCGGCGATAACCAGTGTGTGAAACAGTTTCTGGACAAAGAACTGAATGTGGATACCCAGCTGCGCAACGCTTCCGATTACGCTGGGGTGATCCAGGGGCTGCTGGGCAAGAAGATCGATCTGGTATTGAGCATGTCGCCGTCCTCGTTCGCCTCGGTCTACCTCAAGGATCCGAACGCGGTGGATGTGATGGGGATCGTGGTGGATGACGCCGACCAGTCGCGCGGTTATCACTCGGTGGTGGTGGTCAAGGCGGACAGCCCGTACCAGAAGCTGGAAGATCTGAAAGGCAAAGCGTTCGGTTTTGCCGACCCGGATTCTACCTCCGGCTACCTGATCCCCAACCATGCGTTTAAAGAGAAATTCGGCGGCTCGCCGGACGATAAATACAACAACTTCTTTTCCAGCGTGACCTTCTCCGGCGGCCATGAGCAGGACATTCTCGGGGTGCTGAACGGCCAGTTCGATGGCGCAGTGACCTGGGCATCCATGATCGGCGATTACAACAGCGGTTACACCAGCGGCGCGTTCGGCCGGCTGATTCGCATGGATCATCCGGATTTGATGAAGCAAATCCGTATCATCTGGCAATCGCCGTTGATCCCGAACGGCCCGGTGTTGGTGAGCAATGCGTTGCCGGCGGATCTTAAAACCAAGCTTATCGCCGCGGTACACAAACTGGATAAGGAAGACCACGCCTGCTTCGTGAAGGCGGTGGGCGGCAAGCAACACATCGGCCCAGCCACGGTCGATGATTACAAAACCATCATCGATATGAAGCGTGAACTGACCAAAGGCAACCGCTAATACGGCAAGGGGGCCGACTATGCTCGGCCTGACCCATAGCGCCAGGCGAGGCGGCGGGGCACGAAAATCCGCCGCCTGAAAAACGCAAGGGAAGCGCTTCCCGCCCCCACTCACACGGCCCGCTTATGCACAATCCCGATTTTGAGCACTATTACCAGCAAATTCGCACCCGTCAGAAACGCGACACGCTGCTCTGGTCTTTGACGCTGGCGCTGTTGTATCTCGGCGCGGGTAAGCTGTCCGAATTTAATGTCTATACGCTGTGGAGTTCGTTTCCGCATTTCTTTGATTATCTGGCGGAAACCTTGCCGATCCTGCACTGGCAACTGCTGTTCGCCGACGGGCATACCGAAGGATCGCTGGCGTATTGGGGTTATCGCCTGAATATCCAGTTACCGCTGATTTGGGAGACGCTCAACCTGGCGCTGGCGTCGACACTGGTGTCCGTCGGCGTATCGATGGTGCTGGCGTTTCTGGCCGCCGGGAATACTCAGGTTCCGCAAGGGGGGCAGATCAGTTTGCGCGCACTGGTGGCATTCTTGCGCACCATGCCGGAACTGGCCTGGGCGGTGATGTTTGTGATGGCGTTCGGCATCGGCGTAATTCCCGGATTTCTGGCGCTGACGCTGCATACCATCGGCAGCCTGACCAAGCTGTTTTATGAAGCGATTGAAAGCACCTCCGACAAACCGGTGCGCGGCCTGGCCGCTTGCGGCGCCGGCGTGATGCAGCGGATGCGCTTCGGCCAGTGGCCGCAGGTGAAACCGGCGTTTCTGTCCTACAGCTTTATGCGGCTGGAGATCAATTTTCGTCAATCCACCATCCTCGGATTGGTGGGCGCCGGCGGCATCGGCCAGGAGCTGATGACTAATATCAAACTGGATCGTTACGATCAGGTCAGTATGACCATGTTGCTGATTATCGTGGTGGTATCGGTGCTGGATACGCTATCTGGCCGGATTCGGCAGCGAATCGTAGAGGGAAAAAAATGACCATGAGGCCTATGTTCTCAGCGGGTAATGATACGGCGGTGCTGCGCAAGCAACACGCTGAACTGTTCTCCCTGCAGCGGCGCTATCTGTGGCGCATTGGCATGCTGGCGTTGGCGATGGTCGTCTACTACCTGTGGTTTTTGTCGACGTTCGGCATCACGCTGGCGCAGTGGGGGCACGGCGTGGGCGAGCTGGGCCGCTATTTTCTGCGGATGTTCGTCTGGCACGATTTCCTCGACTGGCCGTTCGGCTACTACCTGTCGCAGGTATTTATCACGATCGCCATCGTATTCGCCGGGACGCTGACGGCGACGTTCGTCGCACTGCCGCTGTCGTTTCTGGCGGCGCGTAATGTGATGCACGAACCGTGGCAGCGCCCGGTGGCGTTGCTGGTGCGGCGGCTGCTGGACGTGCTACGCGGCATCGATATGGCGATCTGGGGGCTGATTTTCGTGCGGGCGGTGGGCATGGGGCCGTTGTCCGGCGCGCTGGCGATCCTGATGCAGGATACCGGCCTGCTCGGCAAACTGTACGCCGAAGGGCACGAAGCGGTGGAGCGCGCGCCCAGTCGCGGGTTGGGTGCGGTCGGCGCCAACAGTTGGCAGAAGCACCGTTTCGGCATTTTCACCCAATCATTCCCGGCGTTTCTGGCGCTCAGTCTGTACCAGATGGAATCGAACGTGCGTTCGGCGGCGGTGTTGGGGTTTGTCGGCGCGGGCGGCGTCGGCCTGGTCTATGCCGAAAACATGCGGTTATGGAACTGGGATGTGGTGATGTTCATCACCTTGATTCTGGTGGTGGTGGTGATGGCGATGGATGTGCTCTCCGCACGCCTGCGCCAACGCTATATCACCGGCAAACCGGTGCCGTTGTTTGAATCACAACCATCGCCACGTTGAGCGGTTGATCTTTATTGAGGCATCGGCTAATGCCGACATGACCCCTGAACAGAGTTCCTGTTTGCTCCGCCCACTGAAAGGCGCGGTTATCCTCAACGGCGCGGATATCCACCGCCAGTCCACCGCCGAAGTGGCGCGTGAACTGGCGATGTTGCCGCAGATGCCGGACGCGCCGGAAGGCATTAGCGTGAAACATCTGGTCAGCCTGGGGCGCTCCCCGTATCAAAACGGGTTGCAGCAGTGGTCGCCGGAAGATGAACGGATGGTGAACCTGGCGCTGGTACAAACCGGCACCCAGCAACTGGCGGAACGACCGGTGGATGCGTTGTCCGGCGGTCAGCGTCAGCGGGTGTGGATAGCGATGACGCTGGCGCAGGACAACGAGGTGGTGCTGCTGGACGAGCCCACGACGTTCCTCGATCTGGCACACCAGATTGAGGTGCTGGATTTGTTGCGTGAGTTGAACCGCCAGCACGGCAAAACCATCATTATGGTGCTGCACGACCTTAATCTGGCTTGCCGTTACGCCGACCACATGGTGGCGGTGCACGATCGCACCGCTTTCGCGCAGGGCGCACCGGCCGAGATTCTCGACGAAGCGCTGGTCAATACGGTGTTCAACCTGGACTGCCGTATCATCCCCGACCCGTTTTTCCATACGCCATTGTGTATTCCGTTCGGGCGCGAGAAACCGCCGGAAGACGCGCCGTCGACGTGCTGATGATGGAGATCTATGACAAGGAAGCGCGCGCCGGTTGTTCAGTCGGGGATGCCGATATTCGACAAAGGCGCCAGCGCCACTCGCAAGTTAGGAGCGGCCTATGCAGAGGATGTTAGAGAAAAACCTGCCGGGGCAGGTTTCAGCGACGGTTAGCGCAGGGATGAAATTCGTTCTAGCGCTGCCTGGGCAAGAAACCCCGAGCGGCTTTTAAATTCCGGGTTACTCGCTACGCAACGATCGATACGGTCAATCAGTGATTTCGGCAGCGTGACGTTAATTTTTTCCACCCCCCCCATCAGCCGGGTGACATCGATATCAACAACGGCCCAGGTGTAACCGATGTACTCCGGTGATTTCGCCAGCGCACCGACGGATGACACGGCAGGAATATCCTGGCCCATCTCGATCAGCAGCTCGATGTGGCCGGTGATCGCGTCTTTAGCATTGGCGATGGCTTCATCAAGCGTATCACCTGCGGAGAAACAGCCCGGCAGATCCGGCACTGTCACGCCGTATGCATGAGTATCGTCGCCTGCTTCAATTGCAATTGGATAAAACATAATTCAGCCTCTTCAAGTAAGAGGGGATCATATCCCCGCCTGTTTCCTGATGCTTTTTACCGTACCTATCGGTAAATCCTTCTTCGGGTGTGGGATGGTCACTAATCCCGGTTTGGTTGGGTGGGTAAAATGGTGATGACTGCCGTTAACCCTTACCAGTTCCCATCCATCGGCCTTGATTTCTGCTATTAACGTCCTGCTGTCCATCCTTAAACCCCGTAGCCTGGCTATCGATAAATTATAACCCTGATAACCCTGTATTTCAATATTGCAGGGTTATCAGGGTTATTTTTTTATAATAATCAGATGTCGAATATTTGATTTATTGTTTAATACTTCGTGTATGGAGGGGGCTTATGTTCTTGTATGCGGAAACTACAGTTTTTGTGATAGTTGAAAGTATAAAGAACGCGCCAAAATTAGCGCGTAAACTTAATACAGTTAAATTTATTTATACTTATCTCATGATAAAGTAATTATATTGTAGATATATTTTAAATATTTTTATAAAGCTCATCGATTTTATTTGCGTTTGCAAAGAACCTTGCTGGATATGCATTTGCATACTTGCTACTCATATACTCCTCTGTACTATCGATTAAATTAATTAACTTTGTTCCTAAATCATTTATATCTGGAGTGATATGATCTGTTGATGACTTGAGGTTTTTAACTGAATTTAATAATACTGAGGTAAAGTATCTATTTGCGTGAGTGACAATCAAATGTCTTCTGCTATTTGAAAGCTTGTCAATGGTGGTTAGTTCCTTTCCAATTAGGTCATCAATGATTCTAAGATGAATAACGGCATTTATTAATCTAATTCCGGGTACTTGTGGGTTAAATACCGCTTTGTATAAATTACCATCGAAGTTGTCAAAAAATCGGCCTCTATATAACTTTAATGTCGCAACAATTGTATTGTTTTTGGTTAAACAAGCTAAAGCGTTGAGCGCTTCATCAAGATCTATTGTTTTGGCGTTTTTTTGAAATGAGTCTTCATCTGTTCTTAATAGTTGGTACTGGTATCCTTCAAGAATTAATTCCTTGGCTAACCTGTGTTGCTCTGGCTGCTGAGATGCAAAATCTCGTCCGAGAACTCTATTCTGGAGGTTGTTAGCCCTGGTTATGCTATTGGCGATGGTATCACCTTTGTCATCATTTACTTTTATAAATCTTGCGGAGATTTTTATTTTTGAAAGATTTTCTCCTGCAGAGTCGATCAATGATCCAATGCTGCTTACTGTCTGTGCTCCATTAATGACACTTACATCTGTAAAATTAAAAACTCCTCTTTCTGAACCTAATGCTGCATTCCTTCTATGAGGCTCTATTTCATTAACTAATAACGTTATGCCATTATTATAGAACCAGAACATATCTGGTTTTGTTAATGCAGTTTTTTTAATTTCTTCATTGACATCTGTTTTTCCTAGCAAATTCCTAATATTTTTTGTGAATAATCTTTGGCCGTGAGATTTCCACCAGTCTGCGATCTGATCTCCACTAATTAAACCATAATAAGCTTTATGTGGATTGTCGATAAAACCGTATCGTTCTATTTCAACATCTTTCAAGTCAATGCTATTCCTAGAGCCGGCCTGTAACCATTGAAGGATGTCTTCGGCAGAAATAAGATGAACTTGAAAGGCTAACTCTTCATTTGGAGTATTTTCTGTCATTAACGCCGCTTCATTCAAATCCACTTGCCATGATTTCATGTCATCCAGAATTTGTTCTGCAGCGCCTCTTTTACCTGTGTGAGTCATTGCAAAGATGAATTTATAGTCTAAAGAGCTAAGTGCAATGCTGATATCTGCCTGTTTGTTTTGTAGTATCTCGTCAAATAAATTATATTGTTCACTTTGGAGTTTTTCGCATGCATCTTTAAAAGATAAAAAATCATCTTTTATCCATGTTCCACTACCTGACTGATTAAATTTAGATTGAACTATAACTACAATTTTCTCATTGTGGTTAATACATACACCATCAATACCGCCATCACTGCTGCTATCACAAACACTTTCGCCAGCTTCCCGATCATCAACGCCACCTAATTGAAACATAGTAAAAGCAGCCAAGGCTCTACTGGCCATCTTTATATTGTAGTCTGGTTGAGTAACAGAGCATTCACGTTTATGAATAAAATCCTGATATCTTTCTCTTAATGCATGTCCAAGTCGGGTGGCTGTAACTTGTGCGGTTGCGGAAGCTGCAGTTGAATTATCTTCAAGTTTTAGATCGCTTACAAATGCCATAATTATCTCGATAATTATATATGTTTAAATGATATTTTTTTATAGAACTTAGGTTTGTCAGGAGAAAAAGATTAATCATTATCAATGAATGCATCTCATTATATTAAAAATATATCATCTTTTTTTCTGAGTTAGTGAGAAATAAAGTAGCTTGGCCGATCTTTACTAAATGGCTTCTCATAATAGCGCTGTATCTGTGAGGAATGAAATCCTGTCAGTTCTGGAGCCTCGCAATGATAATTGGAGCATCAATGCGGAGGCTATTTAGTCCTTAATTCATTCTCTGGTTATATTACTTTCATCCCTAACTCTCAGCTATTCCATATCCTGCACGGCGGTATCGGTGAGCGCGGGCTGTCTGGCGTCGCCGAGCCGGGTTTCCCACCAGGCGTTGGCGAGCGGGGGATGGCGCAGGTTGACGATTTCCCCCAGCAGCGGCGTGAGCTGCGCCAATCCTTGCGCCTGAGCCAACCGGCTGGTGCGCTGCACCGGCTCGTCCCACGTATGGAGCGAGAGGGTAAACATTCCCCAGTGGATCGGCATGAACTGGCGGGCGCGCACGTCCTGCACGGCCTGCACCGTTTGTTCCGGGTGCATGTGGGAATCCGGCCAACGTTGGTTGTACTGGCCGTTTTCCATAAAGGCCAGATCAAATGGCCCGAAGCGCTCACCGATCTCCCGAAAATGGCTGCCATAGCCGGAGTCGCCGCTGAAGAAAATCCGTTCGGTTTTACCCTGAATCACCCAGGAGGCCCACAGCGTTCGGTTGCGTCCGCTCAGGCTGCGGCCGGAAAAGTGGTGCGACGGTGTGGCGGTGAAGGTGATATCGCCGTCGTGCAGCGAATGGTACCAGTCCAACTCCCGGATACGGTTTGCCTCAATGCCCCATTTACGCAGATGCTGGCCGACTTTCAACGGCGCAATAAAGCGAGTCGCGGTGTGGCGGAAAAAGCGAATGGTGCGTTCATCCAGATGGTCGTAGTGGTCATGCGACAGCAGGATGATGTCGATAGGCGGCAGTGCTTCCAGCGCCAGTGCCGGCGGTTGGAAACGACGGAACATAAAGCTGAACGGTGACACGCTGGCGGAGAACACCGGGTCGATCAGAATGCGGGTGTCGTCCAGATTCAGCAGCAGGGTCGAATGCCCGAACCAGATGAATTTCAGGTGCGTATCCGGCGTCAGAAAAGCGGCCATGTCCGGTGTGATGTCCGGCAGTCGCGACGCAGGAATACGGCCTGTCGTGCGAAAACCGAGCCGATAGATCAGCGACAGGCTTTGCCAGAACGAGATGCGCGGCGTTGTGACGGGTTGAGTATTGAAGAAACGTCCGGTTTGCGCAGAGTAATGCTGCCGAGTCTGATCCTGCATGGATCCTCCAACATGATAAATAGGGCGTTGATGGTGGATAAGCATAGCGCCGGAACCGGTCATGGTATGCTGTTTTTGTGTCATCGGCTTGACATCGGCGGGTGAAGCGAGGAATTGCCGGCGATGATGTCGTGCGAATAGGCGCGGCACATATTGAGCGAGGATTCCGAAAGCGATGCGCAACGCCGTGGGGCTGGGCGGGAAGTCACTGGGCATCCGGCATCCTGTCAACCCGGGCGCCGGGAGAAAACCGCTCGATTGGCGTTCGGTTTCCTTCGGTGTCTTGTGGTTTCTTGATCTGTTGACGGGAGACTGCGGCGGAGTAGACGTTATGATGAGCCTATACTGGCTGTGGTTCGCAATAATTCGCACGACCGGGCTATGGCATCGGTGGTGTGTGATGTGGAGCACCCTAAAACTTCATAAGGATACTGCACGATGATGTCATTTTATGGATTGTCCGCTTTTCCTCTGACGCCGGCCGATGAACAAGGCCGGGTGGATACCGATGCGTTCGCCATGCTATTGCGCCGATTGGTTGATGCTGGCGTCGACAGTATTGGCGTGTTGGGCAGCACCGGCATTTATGCTTATCTTTCACGCGAGGAACGACGGCGTGCGGTGGAAACCGCCGTCAATGTGACGCGAGGGGCGTCGCCGGTTGTGGTCGGTATCGGCGCGCTGCGCACCGATGAGGCCATCACACTGGCGAAAGACGCTGCCGACGCGGGGGCGAACGGGGTGTTGCTGGCGCCGGTATCCTATACGCCGCTGACCGACGAAGAAGTGTTCCGGCATTTTGCGGCGGTAGCGCGCGCGACGCCGCTGCCGTTGTGTATTTATCACAATCCTTCTACCACTCGCTTTATCTTCAGCCATGATCTGATTGCCCGGCTGGCGGACGAGCCGGGCATCGTGGCGCTCAAACAACCGGGCGGCGATGCGGTATCGGACGATTTATCGTTGCTGCGTTCACGATTGCCGCCGCGATTTTCCATCGGTTTTAGCGGTGACTGGTATGCGGCAGATGCCTTGCTGGCGGGTGCCGATAGTTGGTACAGCGTGGCGGCGGGGCTGTTTCCCCATCAGGCGCGCAAATTGTTGCAGGCGGCGCGGGAAGGCAACGCGCATGAGGCGGCCCGTATCAATGCGGCGTTCGAACCGTTATGGCAACTGTTCCGCCAGCAGGGCAGCCTGCGCTGGATGTACGCCGCCGCGCATCATCTGGGGCTGATCGACAGCCTTCCGCCGTTGCCGCTGTTGCCGCCGAGCCAGCAGGAATTGCCGGCGTTGGTGTTTGCGCTGGAACGGTTGCAGGCGATATAGCGCGATCGTGCATGCCCAGGTTGGCACGTCTATTGGGATTGGCCCTGCATGACGGGGATGCGTCGGCCCGGCGCAAACGTCGCGACAAGGCAGACAATGCGTAAGCCGTGTCGGGGTCGACCCGCATCAGGTAGCGGGCCGACCCCAAACAATCAGGATAGCGTCTCTCGATACACCGGTTGCGTGTTGGCGCGCGCCCCGGACAGTGTGAACGCGGAGATAATCGTCACCGTCAGAGCGATGGCGCCAAGGATCAGGTAGGTGTGTTGAAAACCGATACGGTCATACAAATTCCCCGCTATTGCCGACAGGAAAATCGCGGCCGACTGTTTGGCGAACTGAAAACCAATCAGATAGATAGTCGCGGACAGCCGGGTGTCGAAGATGGTCGTGATGTACTTGAACGCGCCCACCAGCAGAAACGGCACCTCCAGCGCATGCAGCATTTTCAGCGCCACCACCTCCACCACGGTGGTGGCGAACGCCGAACCGCCGATACGCACCGTCATGATCGCTCCCGCTACCAGTAGCGTGTTTTTGGCTCCGATGCGGTTGATGATCCACGGCGAGCAGAACATGATGATGGCATTAGCCAGTTCGCCAAGCGTGGTGGCAAAGCCAAATACCTGATTGCCCTGCTGCGGGGTGGCGAAAAACGATTTGAAGAAGTTGGCGAACTGCTGGTCGAACACATCGTACACGCAGGCGACCCCGACCACGTACAGCACAAACATCCATAACTTGCGATCGCCAAACACCCGAACTGCCATTTTCAGCGTCATCTGAGGTTGATTGGCCCCCAGCGCGTTCATTACTTGCGCCGTCGGGTGCGGCTCGGGGCGGGCTATCAGCAGCAACACCAGCAGCATCACTGCCGCACCGGATCCCATCCAGAACACCAGCGCCGGGTTGATGTTAAATAATATGCCCGCTGTAGAAGCGCACAATCCCCAGCCAAGACAGCCGAACATACGCGCCTTGCCATACTCGAAATTGCTCTGGCGGCTGACGCGCTCGATGTAAGCTTCCACCGCGCCGGAACCGGCGGAAAACAGCAGCCCGATGTAAACCCCGCCCGCCAGCGCCCCCAACAGGCTGTTGATCCTGAGCAGCGGCGCGAACACGTACAGAAAGAACGGCGCGAACAAAAACAGCAGGATAGCGATCACCCATAACAGGTGTTTTTTCAACCCCAGACGATCTGATAGCACACCCATCAGCGGCTGAAACAGGATGGCAAACAGCGAAATGGCGGAAAACACCACGCCGGTCTGGGTTTTGTTTAGGCCGATCACCTCCGCCAGCCAGATCGGCAGAAACGGAAAACAGGTCGCCATGATGAAGAAGTACAGAAAAAAGAACAGACCGAAAATCCAGAAGTTACGGTTATATCGCGGAGTGATGACGCGCGGGGTAGCGTGACTGATGTCCATATTATTATCCTTAAGGGTGGCAGAGTGGGGGAGGGTGTTCGCTCCCGCCGTACTACAGACGATCTAACGCCAACAGTAGCGCCGTTTCCGGGTTAAGAATGGGTAAGCGCAATCCGGCGTTCATCAGCCATTCGCCGCTGAATTCGGTCGGTGACGCCATCCACGCCGGTAACTGGCGCATAGTGCTGCCGCCGTCAATCACCGGTTTCAGGTCAGGATGATCCACCACGCTCAGCCGGTAACGCGCCTGCAAGTCCAGTCCGGGGAAACGCAGCACGCCGGCCAGCGCATACTCCGGCATCGCCAGTTGGGCCACCAGAAACAGCGCCTGGGCGCGATCGTCGCTGACCACCCCTTGTACCTGCGTCGTGGCGTCCGACATGTCGACCCGCCACAGGCAGCCGGTGTGCAGCAGCGTGCGGTAGCGTTGGTGCAATGCCACGTAATGGCGAAAGCCGTCCTGCTCCTGCGCATCGGCGCGCACCGGATCCAGCTCGATGCCCATATGGCCGAACAGTGCCGTCAGGCCGCGAAAGGCAATGCTGTGCCGACGTCCAGTGGCGTGGCAACGATGATGACCGATGTGCGCGCCCATCACTTCGGGCGGAAAGAAGTAGCTCATGCCGCGCTGAATCGTCTGCCGCTCCAGCGCGTCATTATTGTCGGACGCCCAAAAGCGGTGGCAGCGCCGCAGCACCTCATAATCGATGCGCCCGCCGCCGGAGGCGCAGGATTCGAACTCCACCTGCGGGAAGCGTTCGCCCAGCACATCAAGCAGACGATAAAACGCCTGTGTCTGACGGTCGGCCGCCGCCCGCCCCTGATGCGTCGGCTGCACCAGTTCGCGGTTCATATCCCATTTCACGTAGTCGATAGGGTGCTCACCCAACAGCCAGCTCAGACGCATCAGCAGATAATCGAATACCTCGGGGTGGGACAGGTCGAGTACATACTGGTAGCGGCCAGTCGGTTGAAGGTAGCCGGGCAGCGCCAGCAGCCAGTCCGGGTGGGCGCGATAGAGATCGGAGTCCGGGTTGATCATTTCCGGTTCCACCCAGATACCGAATTCCATGCCCAGCGATCGGACATGGTTTATCACCGGCATCAGCCCTTGTGGGTATTTGTGCGGATCCACGTACCAGTCGCCGAGCGCGGCGCGGTCATGATCGCGGCCACGAAACCAGCCATCATCGATAATGAAACGCTCAACGCCCAGCGCCGCCGCCTGGGTCGCCATCTGCATGATGTAGGCCGGGTCATGCTCGAAGTAGATCCCTTCCCAGGTGTTGAGGTGCACCGGGCGCGCTGAAGCACGCGGAAAAGGGATGATCTCCTGACGCAAAAACCGGTGAAACTGCTGGCTCATGCCATTCAGGCCCTGCCCGGAGCAGGCGGCGTACAGCCACGGCGTGGTCAGGGACTCCCCCTGCGCCAGCGCGATTTCGCCGGGCAGGTAGAGCGCTTCGGCCTGCAACAGCCGTCGGCCGTCGGTTTTCACTTCCGCGCGCAGCCGGTGATTGCCGCTCCAGCCGAGGTGCACGCCCCATACCCGACCATGCTGCTCGGCAAACCCCGGCTCACCGCTGATCATCGCCGGAAAATATTCGTGCGACGTCCGTCCGCGGCGGTTTTCCTGCACCAGACTGCCGTGCGCCAACAGCGCCCGATGTGGCTGAAACTCACGCACCCAGCGGCCGTGAAACGCCATCACCTCGGCCGCCGACTCCGGCAGCGGCAGCGTGAGCGCCAGCCGCTGTACCTGCCAATCGCCAGGATGCAGGTTGGTCAGACCGTGACGCAGTTGCAGTACCCCGCTGTCGGCGTGCAGCCGTAATTCGGTGGTCAGGCGCAGGCCGGCCTGCGAGTCTTCCGCCACGACAACCAGTTGCTGCGGGTCGGGTTGCCGCACCTCAACGGTAGTCAGCACCGCAAAGGCATCGAGGCCGTTGCGATGGCCTTCGATCCCCGGCGAGCCGAACAGCCCGCGTCCGGTTTCCGCCGCCAGCGTCACCGGCACATCCACATCCAGTCGACCGTTCGGCACCGGCCGCGACAGGCTGTCCACATCCTGCGGCGAGAATGCCGCCAGATGCGGCCCCCAATACAGTATTTCCGCCGCTGGCCGGCAGCGGACAATCACGTCCGTCACCGGGCTGGCGAGACGAACCAGCGTTGTTTCCATCCCCATCCTCCTGAACGATTGATGAGGCTACTTGTATTCCGAAACGTTTCGGATGAAAACCGAAACGTTTTGGTTTTGTGATCGGGTTAAAAAGCGAACGATGAACGCGATGATGCGGACGTATCGACTGGCGAGTCTATTCAGCCGGTGTTGGCGGCGGGTTGGCGGTAAGCCCGGCGTGCAGTTGCGGTTGCCACAATACCTGCAACGACGCGGGGGCGTCTCCCGCCAGTAGACGAAACATCATGTGGGCGATTTGCTGCCCCACTTGCGCACGGGTGGCTTGTGTAATGGCTGTAACCGGTATCTCCACCATCGAATCGGCGGGCAGACCGTCATAGACGATCAACGATACGGCCTGTTCACCCTGCAAGAGGCCGCTGTCGCGTAATGCCAGCGCTGCGCCTTCTCCTTGCGTACTGCCATCGGTGACGATAGCGGTGGGTGGCTGCGGCAGCGCCAACCAGTGCAACGTAGTGTGGTAGCCTTCCCGGCGCGATGGCGCCACCTGGCGCAGCAGCTCATCGCGCCGGGCGATACCGGCGGTAGCCAGTGCATCCAGATAACCCGCTCGGCGCTGGGCAATGAACGATTGGGGGTGGTGTTCGCCGAGAAAGGCGATATGACGATGGCCGAGCGCGATCAGGTGACGGGTGGCCAGTGCGGTGCCGGCCTGATTATCGAAATCGAACCAGGCATAGGGTGACGGCAGGTCGCTGCGTCCGAGCGCCAGAAACGGAAAGCGGATCGATTGCAGGTATTGCAGGCGTGGATCCTGTTGCAGGGTGTGGGCGACAATCAAAGCATCCACCCGGCGGCTTTCAATCATGCGCAGGAACGCATGATGGTCGGCCTGTTCCTCGTCGGCGATCAGGAGCAGATCGATCTCCTGTTTCGACAATTCATGGCTGATCTCCGCCACCATCTCCATAAAGGTCGTATTGCTGAGCGGCGCGGGTTGCTGCGGGAACACCAGCCCGACTGCATCGATGCGGCCCATTTTCAGGCGGCGGGCGAAAATATTGGGGCGATAACCGAGCCGTCTCGCTTCTTCTTCTACCCGCAGGCGCGTCTCGGCGGCTACGTCATCGTAACCGTTCAGCGCCCGGCTGACGGTCGTGACCGACAGACCCAGCGTTTTTGCAATCTGTTTCAGTGACATGGCGCATCATCCACCCTGAATTCCGTTGCACGCAGACTATCACAAATCACCGCAGGAGGGGGGAGGTGAGAGGCGGTTGACAAACAGCCAAGTGGTTTTGTGAACGGTGATATCTGTCTGGGTTGTGGATGATTTCGTGCGAGGTAAAGCCAATCTTTCCTTTGTAACATTATCTCTCGCACGACAAGGAGAGGTTCAAACGCCGCCTCTCCTTGACCACTGGCTTGAGGGCTAAACTGTGCCGCTTCGCGGTTCCTTCGGCGTTCGCCTTTGCTGTTCGGGCCGCCCGTGACGCGGTGACTCCCCCATCCCTGGGGCTCGCCCTTCGGGCCAGCGTAAACGCTGTTCAAAAACGTTCCCGACGTTTTTGTCCGGAGCGGCATGGGCGTTCGCCGCGTCCATGCGGCTCACCCGGCGAAGTCGTCCACCTCAGCACCGTTTTTAACGCCGGAAAACCCTTCGCCTGTCATGAAAGGCACTACGAGAAGAGAGCCTTATTTCTTGTCTTGCTTGGCGTTGTCGATCACATCGCGCGCCCAGCGCGGGTGGTGTTTCAACGCCCACTTCTCGGATACCTTGCCTTCGATCATGCCTTTGATCGAACCGCGTACCCAGAACGCCATATACATGTGGATCAGGATGGCGTGGATCAGCACGATGGCGGCGGTGGCGTGGATCAGAATGGCGTAGCGCACCATGTCGATCGGGAACAGATGGGCGAAGTACGGCCGCCACATGATGATGCCGGTAATCAGCAACACCAGGGTTAACCCCATGATGCTCCAGAACATCAGTTTCTGACCGGGGTTGTATTTACCCACGTCCGATACCTCATGCTCGTTGCCTTTCAGCACCTCGATGATGTTGAGGAACCACGGCAGGTCGCGCAGTTTCGGGATGTTGTGCCCGACAAAACGGAAGAACATCGGTATCAGGCAGACGACGATCAGAATGCCGAAGAACGGGTGCATGATGCGCCCCATCTGCGGCGTACCGAAGGTTTCCGTCAACCATTGCAGCGTCGGGAAAAACAGCGCGATGCCGGACAGCGCCACCAGGAAGAAGCTGATCACCACGATCCAGTGACAGACGCGGTCGATGAATTTGGTACGCACAATCATTTTCGGGTTACTCATGTTTATCTTCTCCTTCGTGCGGTTGCCCTTCATCCGGGTGCGCTATCTCTTCCGTGTTCGGGCCGATACCGATGTAGTGGAACATCAGCCCGGCGAAGGTGGCGACGAAGCCCAACGTCGAGAGCGGCTTGAGGATGCCTTTCCACAGGTTGACCGGCGTCGAAATCTGCGGATTATCCGGCAGGTTGTGATACAGCGACGGTTGGTCGGCATGATGCAGCACGTACATGACGTGGGTACCGCCGACGCCCTGCGGGTCGTACAAACCGGCGTGCGGGTAGCCGCGTTTTTTCAGCTGCGCGATGCGTTCCTGCGCCACGCTCTTCATCTCTTCCTTGGTGCCGAAATGAATCGCGCCGGTGGGGCAGGTTTTCACGCAGGCCGGTTCCTGACCGGTGCTGACGCGGTCTACGCACAGCGTGCATTTGTAGACGCGGTTATCCTGCTTGTTTAAGCGCGGAATGTTGAACGGACAGCCGGCGATGCAGTAGCCGCAGCCGATGCAGTGCTCGGACTGAAAATCAACGATGCCGTTGGCATACTGAATGATGGCGCCCGCCGACGGGCAGGCTTTCAGGCAGCCCGGTTCGGCGCAGTGCATACAGCCGTCCTTACGGATCAGCCACTCAAGGCGGTCTTCGCTTTCCACTTCGGAGAAACGCATCACCGTCCAGGATTTGGCGCTCAGGTCGGCCGGATTGTCGTACACCCCGGCGTTGTGACCGACGTCATCACGGATGTCGTTCCATTCGGAACAGGCCGCCTGACAGGCTTTACAGCCGATACAGGTGGTGACGTCGATCAGTTTGGCGACTTCGCTTTTATCATCCCGAACCTGTGGCGGCGGCGTCAGGCTGCTGGTAGCCGAGCGCTGGATAATATCCTGAGATTGCATTGACATAACGTTTTACCCTTACACCTTTTCCACATTGACCAGGAACGCCTTGTACTCCGGCGTTTGCGAGTTCGCGTCGCCGACGCTCGGCGTCAGGGTATTCGCCAGGAATCCCTTGCGCGTGGCGCCCTCAAATCCCCAGTGACAGGGAATGCCGACGGTTTCGATCGCTTTCCCGGCCACGGTCAGCGTCTTGATGCGCTTGGTCACCACCGCTTTCGCTTTGATGTAACCGCGCTGGCAGGACACTTTCACCATATCGCCCGCCTGGATGCCCTTGCTTTTCGCCAGATTCTCGCCGATTTCGACAAACTGCTCCGGCTGGACGATGGCGTTCAACCGTGCGTGTTTAGTCCAATGACGGAACAGCTCGGTGATGGAGTAGGTGGTGGCGACGTACGGGAAATCGCTCGCCTTGCCCATGGTTTTGGCGTCGCGCGCGAACAGGCGCGCCGCCGGGTTAGACACCACCGCCGGGTGCAGCGGGTTGGTGCCGATCGGGGTTTCTATCGGTTCGTAGTGTTCCGGGAACGGGCCGTCCGCCAGCTTGTCCAGCGAGAACAGCCGGGCTACGCCTTCCGGCAGCATGATGAACGGCAGGGTGTCTTTGCCCGGCGGCACGGTGGCGGCGAAGTCCGGCACGTCGATGCCCTTCCACTTCTGGCCGTTCCATTCCAGCAGCTTGCGTTTGCTGTCCCAGGGTTTGCCCTGCAAATCGGCCGATGCGCGGTTGTACAAAATGCGGCGGTTCTGCGGCCAGCACCAGGCCCAGCCCGGCGTGCTGCCCAGACCGACGTCGGTATTGTCGCGGTTAGCCATCTGGTTGCCGGCGTCGGTCCAACTGCCGGCGTAAATCCAGCAGAAACTGGCGGTGCTGCCGTCGTCGCGCAGTTGCGAGAAATCGGACAGTTGCTGGCCTTTCTTCAGCACCAGATTGCCTTTGTCATCAAATACGTCCGCCAGCGCCATGCCGTTGCCCTCGCGGGCGATCTCTTCCGGCGTCGGGTCTTCCGGGTCCTGATAGTTCCAGTTGATGTTCAGCACCGGCTCCGGGCAGACGCCGCCTTCTTCGCGGTACAGTTCGCGCAGGCGCGACATCAGGCGGCCGAGAATTTTGGCGTCGTGCAGCGCCTCTCCCGGCGGCTCGGCCGCGGCCCAGTGCCATTGCAGCCAGCGGCCGGAGTTGGCGATGGAGCCGTTCTCTTCGGCGAAACAGCTGGAGGGCAGGCGGAACACTTCGGTCTGAATGTCCGCTGAATTCACGTCGTTGAACTCGCCGTGGTTCTGCCAGAAGGTGGAGGTTTCGGTGGCGAGTGGGTCGATCACCACCATGTATTTCAGTTTCGACAGCGCGGCGCTGGCCTTGTTCTTGTTGGCAAACGCCGCCAGCGGGTTGAAGCCCTGCACAATGTAGCCATTCATCTTGCCGTCCATCATCAGTTCGGTCTGAACCATGATGTCGTAGCTACGATCCCACTTCGGTAGCCAATCATAGCCCCAGTTATTGGCGGCCTGCGCGTTGTCGCCCCAGAAGCTTTTCATCATGCTGATGAAGAACTTCGGCGTGTTTTTCCAGTAATTGACCTGATCCGGCAACATCGCGTCCGGCGTGATCTGGCTGAGATAGGTTTTCAGGTCGCCCTGTTTCTCCGACGGCAGCGGCATATAGCCCGGCAGGTTGACGGTGAGCAGGCCGAGGTCGGTATAACCCTGGATGTTGGAGTGTCCGCGCAGGGCGTTGACGCCGCCGCCGGCCATGCCGATATTGCCCAACAGCAGCTGGATGGTGGCCGCCGCGCGGATAATCTGCGCGCCGTTGGTATGGTGGGTCCAGCCCAGCGCGTACATGAAGGTGGCGGTCTTGTTCGGTACGCAGGTATCCGCCAGCGACCGGCAAATCTCTTCATACGCTTTCGCCGGGGTGCCGCACAGCGATGTCACCATCTCCGGGGTATAGCGGGCGACGTGTTTTTTCAGCAGATTCCATACGCAGCGCGGATGGGTCAGCGTCTGGTCGCGTTTGGCGAAGCCGTCGGCGCCCCGTTCATACTGCCAACTGCTCTTGTCGTATTGACGGGTCTGTGGGTTGTAGCCGCTGAACAGGCCTTCGTCAAAGCTGAAGTCGTCACGCACGATCAGGCTGGCGCTGGTGTAGGCCTTCACATATTCGTGGTGAATTTTATCGTGGGTAATCAGATAGTTGACGATGCCCAGCAGGAATGCGGCGTCGGAGCCGGCGCGGATCGGCGCGTAGAGATCAGCCACTGCGGCGGAACGGTTGAAACGCGGGTCGACCACGATCAGTTTGGCGTCGTTGTGGGTTTTGGCTTCCACCGCCCACTTGAAGCCGACCGGGTGCGCTTCCGCTGCGTTGCCGCCCATCACGATCACCACATTGGCGTTTTTGATGTCCACCCAGTTGTTGGTCATGGCGCCGCGGCCGAAGGTCGGCGCCAGCGCCGCTACCGTCGGGCCGTGACACAGACGCGCCTGACAATCGATGGCGACCATCCCCAGCGAACGGGTGAATTTTTGATCGAGAATGCCGGTTTCGTTGCTGGCGGCGGAGGAGCACAGCATGCCGGTGGTCAGCCAGCGGTTGACCACGGTGCCTTTGGCATTGACGCGCTCGAAATTGGCGTCGCGGTCTTGTTTCATCAGCCGGGCGATGCGGTCGATGGCGTCATCCCAGCTGATGCGTTGCCATTTGTCCGAGCCGGGGGCACGGTATTCCGGGTATTTCAGGCGGCCTTCGCTGTGGATGTAATCGACCAGACCGGCGCCTTTCGGGCACAGCGACCCTCTGCTGACCGGGTGATCCGGATCCCCTTCGATGTGGAAAATGGCGGGTTTGGCGTTTTTGGCCCCGTCTCCCAGGCTGTACATCAGCAGCCCGCAGCCGACGGAACAGTAAGTGCAATTGTTGCGTGTTTCTTTTGCCCGCAGCAGTTTGTACTGTCGAACCGACGCCATTGCCTCTGTGGGCGCAAACCCTAATACGGCGAGCGTGGTGCCGGCCATGCCCCCCGCACAGACTTTAAAGAAGCCTCTTCGATTGATTTGCATTGGTTTCCCTATGTGTTTTATGTGTATTTTTTGTTGCGGGGAATCTAACAACACAAAAAATGTGGGTTTTGCGCGAAATCAAAATTTAAGTTTTTAAAGGCCTTTTCACCCCCTTAGTAGGTAGAATTAATCGTCGTTATGTTTTTGCTTATATAACGATAGGTTGCCGGTCTGTGAGCAAGGTGTTTATGCCTTGCGCAGGGAGTCCGATAAATGGGGCGGCGTTGGGTACAAAAAATCAACAAAAGAGGAACGCTCTCGCAACGAAGGGTCGCAAGGACAACACATCCCCGTCGCTGCCGCTGCGGGGATGTGTTATCTCAATGCTGTACGGCATTGATAACCCAGAAGTCGCTGGCGAGGCGTTGATCCAGCAGGTAGTCATACGGCATCCAGAAGTACCCCTCTTCACCGACGTCTTTGCCCCAGGAATTACGGATGTGGAACTGTTTACGGCGGTTGTTGTAACCGACGCACAGGACGGCATGCCCGCCCACGGCGTTATCCTGGTGGGTGGGTAACGGAATGAGGGTAGGAGGAGAAGGGTTATCGACCCAACTGTCGAATACGGTGAAGCCGAAAACAAACGGGAAACCGCTCGCCAGGCAGCATTGCAAGTGAGCAAGATCCTGTTGTACCCGTTGGTAGTGGGTGATGGCGTGCGGCAATGCGTCCTGATAACACCGTGGCGGCGGTCGGGTGGCTGCCGCCGCGCCAGGCGGGAATTCATTGCTCTCACCGTCGGCGGGCGTCACCACATAAGGCCACTCGTTTTCCGGACAGACCCCCTGTTTGTGCAGGCTTTTGATGCCGTCGCGCAGCATGGCGCCGGCATCGTATTTCACGCTGCCTTCAATGGTGCGCTCGTTGTAATAGATAAAAAGCCGCGATGGCACGAAGTCCGGTACTTCGCCGGCGCGACGGCGATCAAACTGGATGGCGCCCGCCAGCGCGTTGGCGGTACAGGAGCCCATCTCCCCTTGATCGTAAACCGGGAAGTCAGGCATCAGGTCGATGGCCGGAGGCAGCGATTGCAAGCGGTCTGGTTCCGGGGCGAAGTGATAGTCGCGGATATCCGGCAGATCGGGCAGGTAGCCGAGCCGGGCTTTACGTCGTTGCATTGGCGCGTTAGTGGGCATAGTGCAATCTCCTTTGGTCAGGTTCTCCTTGATTGTCGGGGAGTCGCTGGGTTCCGCCATCGGAATGGGTTGAGAGAGTATGAATACGAATCGACATAATGTTGCCGGATATCACCCCGGTTACATTCATCGCGTACAATGTCGTGCCCGGGCGGCGTGGCCCGGCCATCGATAACCGTTTAACGAGAGCTGCATGATGACGACATTACGCAATATCACCCTGGCGGATGCCCAAAGCGGCCTGGCGCTCACCCGACAGATGGGGTGGTCGCACCACCTTGAGGACTGGCAGCAAGCGCTGCGGCTCGGCGACGGGGTGATTGCGGAACATGATGGACGCGCTGTGGGCACCGCGCTGCGCTGGCGCTGGGGGGCGGAGCGAGCCACCGTCGGTCTGGTGCTGGTGGATACTGGCTGGCAGGGGCGCGGGGTGGGACGCCGACTGATGGACGGCGTGTTGTCTGGGTTGGAAGGATGTCACGTTCGGTTACATGCGACGTCGGCGGGGCAGAAACTCTATGCCCGGTTAGGTTTCGCCGCCGTTGGGGAAATCCGCCAGTACCAGTGCCCGTGCTTGCCGCCGGTAGAGAGGGTTGTCACCGCGACGGATTGGCGTTTGCGCCAGGCGGTGGACGCGGACGCCGCCGTGCTGAGCGAGTTGGATCGGCAGGCGCACGGCCTATGGCGCCCGGCGCTGATTAACGAATTGCTGCGTCAGGCTTTGCGATTGACCGTGCTGGAGCGACCGGGCCGTGCCGCCGGTTTTGCCGCCTTGCGCCGTTTCGGGCGTGGTTATGCGATTGGCCCGGTTATTGCGGGCGACGGGGCTGATGCCCGCATGTTGATCGCAACGTTACTGGCCGAGCTGCACGGCGAGTTCGTTCGTATCGACAGTGATGCGGCGCTCGGCCTGGATGAGTGGTTGTTCGAGCGGGGGCTGCGTCAGGTCGACGCGCCGGTAATGATGATCCGCGGGGTGCCGTGGCAACCTGTTGCAGGCGGCATGCGCAGCTACGGACTGATGACGCAGGCGATGGGGTAAGCGCTTATTGCACCGTCTGATTACGGCCCTGCCGCTTGGCGGCGTAAAGGTTCTTGTCCGCCTGGGTGCATAGCTGGTGTACGGTATTCAGCAGATCGCCGTTCGGCGACGACGCATGAGCAAGACCAATGCTGATGGCGACAGGAACGGGGCTTTGATTAAACATAAAAGTGGTTTCGTAAATACGTCGACGCAATTTATCGGCCAGCCAATAAAAAGCATCCGGGGAATAATCGAAGCATACGACAGCAAATTCTTCGCCGCCGATTCGACTGATCAAACCCTGTTCATTAATGGTGTCTTTGATAATCGCCGCCACCTGTTTGAGTACCTCATCGCCGCAGTCATGACCAAAGCTGTCATTGATATGTTTGAAATGATCAATGTCAATTAACATGATATTTACGGAAACATTACGATATCTTTCCTCTTTCCCATAATTCGTCAGGGCTTCATTAAACCCGTAGCGAGATAATGTATTAGTCAGAAAATCATAGCTGGCTTGTAATAATAATCGCTTATTCAGCAAGCGTATGGTTTTGGCATTCATCGCCATGAACAGCGGGCTGAAAATAATGGCTGCAATACTAATTCGGGTAATAACCACCTGATTCGTGAACTCATCATGCAGGCCGCTGTAAATAGCATAGACATGTTCGGCAGAAACGATCAGTTGCAGGGTGCCGGTACACAAGGTGATCAGCCGGGTAAGCCACAGCGGATAGACGATAGCGCACCAGGTCAGCGCCGGAAGCGGGAACGCCAGAATGGCCAACGGGCTGATCATCGCCCCGACGATCAGCGAAGCGGCCAGAAACAATATGGGTAAAATATCATTAAAATTCAACGCTGGAATCCGCAACCGAATGTTGCTGCGCACCGTCAGCAACAGCGGCAGAAACAGCACGGAGGTATAGAATTGATCGCTGAACCAGTTGAGAAAGTTATCCCGCCACTGCGCCTGTGAAAACACCGGCAGCGATTGCGCCAGTGCGCCCACCACCGCGCAGCAAAACGCGGCCAGCAGGCAGGCGATGAAGGTGTAAAGCGACGAGGCGATATCCTGCTCGTGTCGGGGATGAACCGCCGGCCGGGTTAACAGTTGGTTCAGCGTGAAAATAAAAATAATATTCGCGGCGTTAATGGTAAATGCACTGATCCCCCAGCCGTAAAAAAAAGTATCCTGAATAATCATCGCTACATAAACGACGAAATAATACCCGATGGTATTTAAATAGCGGCAACGATAGAACACGGCGGCAATAATAATATTCACCGGCCAGAATACGGACATATCTATCGCTGACAATCTGGCATGCGCACCAATAATGCAACCGACAAGCGTCAATATGAAAAGATTAACGCTATTGGAAAAAATCTTGCCATTCTTGAATAGGGATAGATTCAGAAACATGCCGTAATATCCGGTAATCGAAATCAACAGAGTTGAATAGGAGCGCTAATATTACACAGTCAGGTCGTACAGAACATTTATTTGTTGTATATACCCGTCATACTTCAAGTTGCAGGTGTGTTGGCTGCGTTCGCTCACCCGAATCACTTACCGGAGTCAGTGATTCGGGCGCCTTCCTGCAATGTGAATTATTTAGGGGATATCGCGACGAGGATTACAGGTAGGAATCGTCGTCGTCGTAACTGTCGCTGCCGAATGCATCAAAACCGCTGTCCTGCGAATCGTAACCGGCGTTGAGAAAATCGCTGCCGTTGTCCGAACCGAAGGCGTCGAGCCTTTCCATGCCGGTGTTCTGTAAACCGTCGCTGAGGTTTTGCGGTGTTTCCTCAATAATGTTGACGATTTCCTGCGGTTTGGAACTGTGGAACATGCTGGTCAGCATATCCGCCAGTACCACGCCGCCGGCAACGCCTGCCGCAGTTTGCAACGCGCCGCCCAGGAAACCGCCGGCCCGGCTCGGCGCCGGTTGGGCATATCCCGGTTGAGCACTATATCCTGGCTGCGCGCCGTATCCCGGTGCGGGTTGGTTGCCCCAGCCGTTGTTGACCGGTTGCTGATACTGCTGCGGGGCCGGTGCGGCGGTGCGACCGCCGCCGAACAGCCCGGCAAGAAAACCGCCGCTGCTTTGTTGCGGGCGGGCGGCTTCCTGCCTTAGCCGATTGACTTCGTTTTCCAGCTCTCTGACCCGCTGATCCAACTGCTTCAGCGCCGCTTCCTGAATAATCATTGCCTGCGCCATGTAATAAGGTGCGGCGGGCTGTTGGCGGATGTGGTCGCTAATTTGCTGTTCTGCCTTGAGATCCCGCGGCCCCGTTTTGGTCTCGGCGTCTTTCAGGCGGCTAAACAGACCATCAATAAGGCGTTGTTCTTCAGATTGCATAGGATTACCTCAAGAGGATTGGAATAGACATACCGTGCGGGGGCGTCGGGCGGGGTTCCCACCAAGCAACCCGCTCTGGGTATTTTAGGGGGCTGTTGTGCGCCCTTCTACGCCATCCTACTGGGTTCTGATGTCACGATAAATAGCTGTCAAGTAAACCTATCTGCAAATGTGTTACCCATTATGGCAACACCTGCGCAACTTTTTACCTTAGCTATGCCGGTATTGATATTTCACCTGCCTGACAAAATGGTGGTTAATGCAATCAGAGGGTTAGGCGTCGGAACGATCGCTTCTCGCCGGTTGCGCAGGTGAATGTCGACGTTTTCTCCTGAGCGTTTTCCCATTCTGTTGATGATAAGGAATCACCATGTCCCGTTTTCGTTGTTGTGGCTGCTCCATGTTGACCGTTTCTTCTGTTATCGACAATGCACCCGGAGCCAGCCGCCATGAGTCACGCTATTTCTCTGCCCATCCTCGATTTTTCTCTGCTTAATGGTCGCGCGGAACAGCGCGCCGCCTTTCTTCATGATCTGAGTTATGCCGCCCGCGAAGTGGGTTTTTTCTACCTGATTAATCACGGCGTCGACCCTGCGTTACAACAGCGTGTCCAGCAGATATCCAAGGCGTTTTTCGCGCTGCCGGAGGCCGACAAGCTGCGGGTGTCGATGCTTAATTCTCCGCACTTTCGCGGCTATACCCGTTCAGGAAGCGAATTAACGCGCGGCGAGCCGGACTGGCGCGAACAGTTCGACATCGGCGCCGAGCGCCCGCAATTGCCATTGTTATCCGGCGATCCCGCCTGGCGTCGTCTGCAGGGCCCGAACCAGTGGCCTGCCGCGTTACCGGCGTTGAAACCGGCGTTGCTGGAATGGCAACAGACCATGACGTGGACGTCGCTGCGCCTGCTGCGGGCATTCGCCGAACTGCTCGGCCTGCCGATCACGGCATTCGACGATTTGTACGGTAATAAGCCGAATGAACACATCAAACTTATCCGCTACCCAGGGCGACCGGCGCAGGAAAGCCAGCAAGGCGTCGGCGCGCACAAGGACTCCGGCTTCCTGACCCTGCTGTTGCAGGATAGCCAAGGTGGATTGCAGGTAGAAATCGAGCCCGAGCGTTGGGTGGACGCCGTTCCGCTGGAAGGGGCGTTCGTGGTGAATATCGGCGAACTGCTGGAACTGGCGAGCAACGGTTATCTGCGCGCCACGGTGCATCGGGTGGTCTCGCCGTCGGCGGGGCATGAACGCCTGTCGGTGGCGTTTTTTCTCGGCGCCCGGCTGGATGCCGAAGTCCCGGTGTTTCCGCTGTCCGCCGAACTGGCGAGGTTGGCCCACGGCCCGGCGAGCGATCCGCTCAATCCGCTGTTGCGGGAAGTGGGCTGGAATTACCTGAAAGGGCGGTTACGTTCCCATCCCGAAGTGGCCCGTCGCTATTACGGCGATGTGCTCGCGCAACAGCGGTCGCAGGCGGCCTGATACTCAAGTCATAAAAACCATCACGCACACACACGATAAGGAATAACACGATGAGAATTCGTTTCGCTCTTTCGCTGAGCGCAGTGACGTTATCCGCCGGGCTGGCCCTCTCCGCTCAGGCCGCAGAAGCCCTGCGTGTCGCCGCTGACCCGGTGCCGCACGCGGAAATTCTGGCCCAGGTGCAAAAGCAGGACCCGGCGCTGAAACTGAAAGTGGTCGAGCTCAGCGGTAACGTCAATGCCAACGAACTGCTGGCCCATGGCGATGTCGACGCCAACTATTTCCAGCATGTGCCTTATCTGCGCGATCAGGAAAAGGCGCTGGGCCGGAAGTTCGTGGTGGCGGCCACCGTGCATATTGAACCGCTGGGTATTTACTCAAGAAAGATCAAATCGTTGAAGGAGGTAAAAGACAACGCCACCGTGGCGGTGCCGAACAATGTGACCAACCTGAGCCGGGCGCTTTACCTGCTGCAGGAGCAGGGGCTGATTACACTGAAAGCCGGTTATAACGATCCGTCGAAGGATCAGGCTACGCCGAAGGAGATTGCGGAAAACCCGCATCATCTGAAGATCAAGGAAATCGAGGCGCCGCAGCTGCCGCGTTCGCTGGATGATGTGGATCTGGCGATCATCAACGGCAACTACGCGCTGGAAGCCGGTCTGGTGCCCTCGAAGGATGCGCTGGGGCTGGAGAGCGCCACCCATAATCCCTACGCCAATATCCTGGTGACGACGCCGGAACTGCAAAATGACCCGCGCATCAAGCAGTTGGCCAGGGATTTGGAATCTAAGGCGACGGCCGATTTCATCCGTAGCACGTACCAAGGCTCGGTGATCCCGGTGGCGGGACAGAAATAATGATCGTCATTGAGCGCTTGGGTAAACGCTATGCCGGCAGTGCGGGGTCGGCGCTGGAGGAGGTGTCGCTGACCATTCCCCAGGGGGCGGTCTACGGCATTCTTGGGCGCAGCGGCGCGGGCAAAAGTACGTTGATTCGTTGTCTCAACTTGCTGGAGCGGCCCTCGACGGGCCGCATTTTGATGGATGGGGTGGATATCACCACGCTGTCGCCACAGGCGCTGCGCCAGCACCGACAGCGTACCGGTATGATCTTTCAACATTTCAACCTGTTGCATGCCCGCAACGTGCAGGACAATGTGGCGGTGCCGTTGGAGATCGCCGGTGTCGGCAGAACGGCGCGTCGCGAGCGTGTGGCGCAATTGCTGGCCCTGGTCGGGTTGACCGACCGGGCGCACGCCTACCCGTCGCAGCTATCCGGCGGGCAACAGCAACGGGTGGGGATCGCCCGTGCGCTGGCCGCCGGGCCGCAATATCTGTTATGCGACGAAGCCACCAGCGCGCTGGATCCGGAAACGACAGCGTCGATTCTGGCGTTGCTGGCGGATATCAACCGACAATGGGGGCTGACGATCGTATTGATTACCCACGAACTGGAGGTGGTGAAAGCCATTTGTGACCACGCCGCACTGCTGGAGCAGGGAAAGGTGGTGGAAAGCGGTGCGCTGCGAACGCTACTGGCGGATGAAGGATCGCGGCTGCGGCAGGCGCTGCTGCCGGACTATGCGGCGGAGCGCGCTTTTTTGCAGCGTCATGGCGTTGAAGGGAGCGGGTTATGCCGGGTCGCATAAGTTGGGAGGACATCTTGCCGCTTATCGTGGACGCCACGCTGGAGACGCTCTACATGGTGGGGCTGGCGGCGCTGTTTACCGTATTGCTGGGGTTGCCGGCGGGCGTGGTGCTGTTCATCAGCCGTCGTGCCGGCGTACTGCCGATGCCGGCGGTGAATGCGGCGTTGGGCGGCATCATCAATGTGGGACGATCGCTACCGTTTGTGGTGTTGCTGATTGCCCTGATCCCCTTTACCCGTTGGGTGGTGGGAACCACGCTCGGCAGTACGGCGGCGGTGGTGCCGATCACCATCGGCGCGTTCCCGTTTTTTGCCCGTATCGTGGAGAATGCGCTGGACGATGTGGATCGCGGCCGGATTGAGGCGGTGTTGTCGATGGGCGGCACCGTCTGGCACATCATCGGCAAAGCGCTGCTGCCGGAAGCGTTGCCGGCCATTGTGGCAGGTATCACCTTGACGATTGTCATGCTGATTGGCTTTTCGTCGATGGCGGGGGTCATCGGCGGCGGTGGGCTGGGCGATCTGGCTATCCGCTACGGGTACCAGCGTTTTAATAACCAGATTATGGCCGGGACGGTGATCGTACTGGTATTACTGGTGCAACTGGTGCAGTCGCTGGGGGAATGGGCGGTGCGCTCGCTGGCCTACCGGCGCTGAACCCGAGCGGGCAACACCGGGAAAGCATGGCGCCGAGGTTCCCCGGCGAGCGCCCCATCGGCTCAGGCGTGTGGTCGGGCGCGTCGCGCTGCCCGACGGCAATGCAGTTCATGGTTAATACTGGCTGAGCGCCAATACGGCGGCGCCGAAGGCGGCGCTGTGTTGCGTCGGCAACGCCGAGATGTGGATCGGCGGCAGCGTCAGCGGGGCATCGTCGTCCGGCGGCGGCGTCAGGGCTGCGACGGCGGTGCGCAGCGCGGCGATAAACGGCGCCGGCAACGTCCCGCCAAGGTAGATGTCGGGCGGGTCGATCAACGCGGTAACGGCATAGAGCAGGTGGTACAACTCGCCAGTGGCGCGTTGCGTCCAGGCAATGCCCGCCAGTGAATCCGCCAGCGCTTGCCAGCCGGTATCCGTGGTCGGGAACGGCGGTTTTTCACCCGCCGCCAGCAAGACGGCGCACAGGTCGTCGAACGAGGGGCGTGATTGCGCACGGGTGCGTAAGGCGCCGACTTCACCGGCGTTGCCCCGGCGGCCCCGATGTAATTCCCCATTCAGGATCAGCGCGCCGCCGATGCCTTTGCCGATGTACAGATAGAAAAAACTGTCGCCCGGGGCAGCGGCGCCGAAGTGCAGTTCGCCGATGGCGGCGCAGTTAGCGTCGTTCTCCACCAGTACCGGACAGCCCAGCCGATCGCGCAACTGGCGGGCGATATCTACCCCGCGCCAGGCCGCCATTCCGGGAGCGATCCACACCGGCATGGCGCCGCCGTCGAATCGCGCCGGCAGCGCCAGACTTGCCGCCAGCAATCCAGCACGCGCCAGCGGTTGCGGCGTCAGCATGGCGCCGATGGCTTCCGCCAGCGTGTCGGCAACCGAGTCGACCCGCCGAAAATCGCCGCGCAATGTATGTTCCACGAGACATTGCCCGCTGTAGTCCATCAGCGTCAGACCAATCAGTTCGTATTCCGCATAGATGCCCAGTACATAACCGGCCTGCGCCGTCGGTCGCAGATTGATTTGCGGCGGGCCGCGCCGCCCTTGTGCCCGGTCGCTCTCTTCCAGCAATCCAAGGTTCAGCATATCCCGCGTCATCATGCTGACGGCGGCGGTGGTCAGGCCGCTGGCGGCGGCCAGCGAACGGCGCGACAAGCTGCCTGAGCGACGTAACAGCCCCAGTAATTTGCGGTGGCTGGCGGTGAGTTCTCGTTTTTCCATGGTGTTCTACGGTTCCGTCGTTATCCAGAGGCATTCATCTGTCTGCAATATAATTAAGCTACTTAATTAATTAGTTCGTCAACCCTAAATCATAGGATGGTGCTCGTGCGTAAACTTCTTTCGTTGTCTCTGTCGGTATTGCTGGCGTGTGGGCTGATGGCCCAACACGCAGCGGCTGACGTTATCACACTCAAGCTTTGGACCCTAAATGACCGCAACGCGCCGATGCGTATCACCAATATTACAGATGCGGCCGAGGTGCTTAATCGCCAGTTTGCGGCGGCGGGGGTGGATCGCAAAATTGTTGTCGATGTGCATGCCAGCGCGGTACAGGGTTGGGACGATTTGGCGCTGGATACGCTAAAGGCGTTTGGCGTCAATCAGGGGCCGGACATGGTTCTGCTGCCGCATGAGTGGATCGGCGAATTTGCCCGTAATGGCTACGCCATGCCGATGGATAATGTGATCAAGGCCAATCCGTGGGTGTATGCGGACATTCTGCCGGTGCTGTGGGAAGCGATGACATACCGGGGCAAGGTGTACGGTGTGCCGCAGGATGCTGAAATCCGCATGTTTTTTTATAACAAGGACATGCTGCGCAAAATCGGCAAAGACGAGGCGTTTATCGATAGCTTGCCAGCTCGCGTCGACCGCGGCGAGTTCACGCTCGACGATCTGACGGCGTTGGCCGGCGAGGTGGTGAAAGGCGGCGCAGCGCCGATCGGTATGTTGCACCGTCCGAATGTCGGTATCGATTACCTGATGGTGTTCGCGGCTTACGGCGCGAAATTTATGGATGAGAAAACCGGCCGGTTGCTGTTCCCGAAAAAAGAGATGGAAGCCGCGCTGGGCTGGTATGCCCGCAATGCCGCCGTCGGGGTGACGCCGAGCGATAACACCGCCATGAGTTGGGATACGATTCAGACCGCCTTCAAGCAGGAAAAAGCCTTCCTGTTCCATCAGGGGATCTGGGCGATGGCCTGGCAGGTCAATGACAATTTCGGGCCGGCCTGGCCCGCTGATAAAGCCGGCTATACCCATAAGATCGGCTGGATCCCCGCGCCGGCGGCGGTGAAGGGCGGTAAGCCGGCCAACCTGTCGCACCCGATCGCCTATGTGGTCAGCGACAAGAGCCAATACAAGGATCTGGCGGCGCAACTGGTGTCGATGGCGACCCTGCCGTATTACAACAACCGTCATGACGTCACCTCCTATCACACCGCCATCAGCCATGCCCAGCAGGGCATGCCGCAGTACACCGACAACTGGGCGCTGAGCGACGCGGGCAAGATGATGAAAAACATCACCTTTGTGCCTAATCATACCCGCTTTGGCGATTACAACCGGGTGTTGTTCAAAGGGTTGCAGGCGGTGGAAACCAAACGCATGACGCCGGCGCAAGCGGTGGCGTTTATCGCCGACGAACTGGACGTGCAACTGGGCAACGATGTGGAAATCGTCGATAGCCTGCACTAGCTGCTGCCCCGCCGGAGACAATGTCTCCAGCCTGAATGCGAGGTATTTCATGTCTGAAAATGCGACAACCCGTAAGCGCGGCGTGCATCCGGCCTACTGGCTGGCGCCCGCTATCTCGGTGCTGGCGGTATTTTTTATCGCCCCCATGCTGCTGAATCTGGTGATGGCGTTCAGCGATATGGGCAGCAATCTGCACATGGGCGCGTTGGGGGTCGATAACCTGCAGCGCTTGGTGATGACGGATAAACGCCTGCCCGCTGTGTTGCTGACCACGCTGACATACGTCGCCAGCACATTGCTGTTGTTCAATCTGGGCATGGGGATCGTGCTGGCTATCGCCACCACCGCTATCCCGCCGAAACTGGGCGCGCTGTTTCGCGGCATTTGGTTTCTGCCGCGTATCTCGCCGTCGGTGCTGTATGCGTTGTTGTGGATCTGGGCGGTCGACCCCTCGCCGCATAGCCTGATCAATCAGGTGGCGGTCGGTGTGTTCGGATGGCCGCCGCTCAACCTGCGTAACGACCACCCGATGGCGCTGATCGTCGTAGCCAACGGCCTGGTCGGCGCTTCTTTTGCCATGGTGATCCTGACCGCCGCCATTCGCGCTATCCCGGCGCATCTCTGGCATGCCGCCCGAGTAGACGGCGCCGGCGAGTGGTCGGTGCTGCGCCATGTGGTACTGCCGGCGCTGAAAGGCCCGGTGCGCTTTATCGCCATGTATCAGGCGCTGTCGCTGATGGTGACTTATGAATACATCCTGCTGATCACCGGCGGCGGCCCGGTGTATGACACCACCACCTACGCGCTTTATATCTACCGGCGTGCTTTCGAATCCGGCGCGTATGGCTACGGCGCCATGCTGGCGTTGGCGCTGATGTTGTTCGGGGTGCTGTTGACGCTGTTGCAGTGGCGGATGATGAACATGCGTTCGCAGTTCGCTCCGCCGCGAATCGAGGTGATGCGATGACCACGATGACCTCTATCGACTGGGCGCGCCAGGCGGTGCGCTCGCGCTGGAATCGAACCGCATTTCTGGCCAGCGTGGTGCTGTTTTTGACGCTGGTATCGATACCGATTGTGGTGCCCTATCTGTGGTTGTTGACGATTGCGTTCACGCACCGGAACGGCGGCGAATATGGGGTGCTGTGGCGATTACTGACGATGGCCGGGCTGATATACGGCCTGCTGCTGGCGATTGCCGCGCGCGCGCGAACCGAACCGCAGGCCCGGCGGCTGCGCGTACTGGTGGCGCTGGCGGCGCTGCTGGTGTTCGGGCTGTGGGTAGCGCCGCAACTGACGCTGGCCAACTACCGGTTTCTGTGGGATCCGGACGTGCAGGCCACCGGCGTCAGCAACAATACGCTACCGTCTGTCTGGACTGCGCTCGGCAACTCGCTGCTGTTCGCGACCGGGCAGACGCTGGTGGTGACGTTGCTGGCGGTACCGGCCGCCTATGCCTTATCCCGGCTGGGGTTCAGACGGCGGGAAGGGATGCTGAGGGCGTTGCTGTTGTTGCATGCGTTTCCGGTGATGGCGCTGACGGTGGCGATCTTTATCCAGCTGTACTGGATGGGGCTGCTCAACAGCCTGCCGGGTGTGATGCTGGTGATGGCGGCACTGGAACTACCGTTCGCTATTTTCGTGATGAAAGGTTTCTTTGATGGCGTCTCCTGGGACATTGAAATGAGCGCCATTACCGACGGCGCCAGCCGTTTTCAGGCCTTCCGACTGGTGGTGTTGCCGCAGGTCACGGGCGGCATTATCGCCATCGCCACCTTTGCCTTTTTACGCGGTTGGGAGGAGTACATCTTTGTGCGGACGCTGTTGATCGACAGTAACCGGATGACCATGAGTTTGTATCTGTTCTGGGCTTCGCAGGACAGCATGGGGGCCGATTCCGGCCTCATCGCCGCGGTGGGGGTGATTTATATCCTGCCCGTACTGGCGCTTTATCTGTTGACCCAAAAATACCTGACGCAGATGCGCGTCGGCGGAATCAAAGGCTGACTTATGGCAGAGATTATTCTTGATGGCGTCACCAAATCCTGGGGTGAGACGCCGGTACTGCATCCGCTCCATCTGACGGTGGCCGACGGCGAATTTGTCGCGATCCTTGGGCCGTCCGGGTGCGGCAAATCCACTACGCTGTTCCTGCTGGCCGGGCTGTATGCCCCGACGCAGGGACGTATTTTGTTCGACGGACAGCCGGTCAATGGCGTCGACGCCCGCGATCGCAACGTCGGCGTGGTGTTCCAGTCTTATGCGTTGTATCCGCACCTGAGTGTGTACGACAACATCGCGTTTCCGCTGCGTTTTAAACCGCAGCCGCAATCGCAGGCCGACAAGCGCGTGCGCGAGGCGGCGGCGCTGGTACAGGTGGAGCCACTGCTGGATCGCAAACCGGCGGCGTTATCCGGCGGCCAGCAGCAACGGGTGGCGTTGGCGCGCGCGCTGGTGAAACAACCGTCGTTACTGTTGCTGGATGAGCCGCTCTCCAATCTGGACGCCACGCTACGCATGACGATGCGCGCCGAGCTGAAAGCGATCCATGCCCGTTCGTGCGCGACCACGCTGATGGTGACGCATGATCAGCTGGAAGCCATGACGCTAGCCAGCCGCATCATCTGCATGAATCAAGGGCGGGTCGAGCAGATCGGTACGCCGGAACAGCTCTACCGCCAGCCGGCCAATACCTTCGTCGCCGGTTTTATCGGCTCGCCGCCGATTGTTTTGCTGACCGGCCAGGCTGAGGGCCGCCAGCTGCATACCGGTGAAACGGTGTGGCGGCTGTCGGCGTCCTATCACGGCGCGCTGACGCTGGGGATTCGTCCTGAAGATGTGGCGCTGACGGCGCCCGGCGACGCAGCGCTGCAGGGGCGTATTGCGCAGATTGAACCGATGGGGCGGGAAATGCTGTATCGCCTGCAGACGCCGCTCGGCGTGTTACAGGCGCTGGCGGCGGGATCGACGGCGCAATACGGCATCGGGGAGCATGTCGGTATTGTGCCGACGCCGGATGCGTTGCTGCTGTTCGACGCGGAAGGGCAGCGGCTTGCTGATGTTGAGGTGGCACTGTGCGGTAATGGAACGTTCACCTGCCGGATGGCGGGATAATCGCTGTTCCGCATCGGTTGGCGAGCGCCGAAAGCGGGATGTTATTTCATAGAATCAATAGGGTGAAGCATGCTTATTGTCAGCTACAACATTCAGTACGGCCTGGGCCGTGATAACCGTTACGATCTGGCCCGCATCGCGGATGAAGTCCGCGGTGCGGATATCATCTGCATGCAGGAAGTCGAACGCTTCTGGCAACGTTCCGGCATGGTTGATCAACCGACGGAACTGGCGGCACTGCTGAAAGAGTATTACTGGGTCTATGGCGCCAATCTGGATATGGACGCCAGCATCGCGGCGCCGGACGGCCGAGTGAGCCACCGGCGGCGCCAGTTCGGTACGTTGACGCTGTCGCGCTGGCCGATGCTCTCCAGCCGTAACTTCCCGCTGCCGAAGTTTGGCACCCTGACGCAACACTCCATCCAGCAGGGTGTGCTGGAAACGGTGATTGATACCGGGACGAGATCCTTTCGGGTGTACAACACCCATTTGAGTCACCTGTGCGCGCAGACTCGCTTGCCGCAGGTGGCGGCGCTGCTGGATATTTTCGCCCGGTCGCCGGAGGAAGGCGGCGCCTGGTGCGGCGGTCATCCCGATCCGGCCGCCGGCTGGACCGAAGGCGCTATGCCGCCAATGCCGGCGGAGATGATGCTGATGGGGGATTTGAACTGCCTGCCGGATAGCGAAGAATATAGCCGCCTGATTGGCCCGGTGTCGCCGGCCCATGGGCGCTTGGTTCGTCACCGTGGGTTGATGGATGCCTGGGTGGCCGCCGGTCAGCCGGAATCGAGCGGTTCGACGCACCCGAACGTGAATGGCCGGATCGATCACTGCCTGCTGACGCCGACGCTGGGCGCCGAGGTACGGCGCTGCTGGGCGGATACCGATAATCAGGGCTCTGATCATCACCCGCTGTGGGTAGAGTTGGCGTAGGCGGGGCGGTCATGGCGTATGACGATCGGCGGTTAGATGTGGATGACGTCTGAGCGCGTCATTCGACCTTCTGCAACACGAACAAAAGCGTGTTCAGCCGGATGCATCAGAGAGCCAGTATGGCCCCCTGAGGTTGCAGACAACGTGTCGTAAGCGGTGATGATGGCTGGATCGTGAAGGCGCTGCGAGTACCTCCCTGTAAGCGCGAACCGCGCCATCCCTGGCGCGGACGCTTTACTCTGCTATGCCATTATCACCGTTCGATGACGGTAGATAGCGTTGTCATCAGTCTGAGGGGCCGGTATGGCCCCTGTGTTTTTTATGCCGCGATACCGATAAGGATGGACAATTCGCGCGTAAATACGGCGGTTTTTTACCGGTGGAGCGTGTGGCAGAACAGGGAATAAGCAGGTCGGAGGAGTGGGGCGGTTTCTCGGAGTATTCCCTCTTCTTTTTGCTTTCAGTTTTGTTTTAATCCCCGCCGGGACGCAGATTCGGGTGTCTCAACCGTTAATCAAAATAGCGCGTGATTGGCTTTTGGTTAACCCGGAATGACTTTTAAAGGACATGCATGATGAACATAAAACCCCTGCTGTTAGGCGTTATTCTGGCGGCGTCTTACGCACATGCGGCGCCACCGGTTGGCGCGCCTGGTGTCAACGGGGCCGATAATAACACCGCGGCCGCCCAGCCGACGCCGGTGAAAAAACCAGATGCACACTCACCCGAAAACCCCAAACCGCACGGCGATAACCCGCCGGCGGTGAACAAACCGGCAGCGGACAAACCGGGCATGAAACCCCATCAGATCCATAAACCGGCGCCCCATAAAACCGCGCCGGAGAAACCGCAGCAACAGCCGGGAACAGCGCCGGGAGAAAAGCATCGTCCGATTGACGCGGTGGAAAAGAAATAAGTGTGTCGCTTGCATGGCGCACGCGTTTATTTGCCCGTCCTCTCAGCAATAAATGCGTCGGCCCGCTAAGGGACAGGGAATAAAAGGACAACGGGCCGGCGCATCCCCTTCTTCCCGGCCAGGTCATCGTCTGTTTTTTGTGGTCGCAACGCGACATGCGGACAGAGAACAGAAGCGATGATCGGCCGGGAATTTTTTCCTGTGTTCAGCGACTTGGCCTGACCTCCGTTCTCATCGTGACCGTTCGGCCAGCGTCGTCAGCCAGCGTCGTAATTGCTCAGCAGACTGCGCGCCGGTCAGCCGTGCTTGCTCCTGTCCGTCGTTGAGCCACAGCAGCGTTGGCAATGACTTCACGCCCAGCTGCGCCGTCAGCGCGATATGACTGTCGGCATCCAGATAATGCCCGGCCAATGCGCGGAATGCCGGATCGTCGACCACCCGTTCCAATTGGCGATACAGCCCTTTGCAGTGCACGCAGCGTTCAGCGCCTACCAGCAGCAACCGGCGGCCCGGCAGCGCGGGTAAACCGTTGTCAGCCGAGACCGCCAGCGGGGCGAAGCGTTCCCGGTCGACGGCGAACAGTTTCGGGCTACGTTTAAGCGACTCATTGTCGGTGGCGACGCACAGCGCATCACCGCCGCGCTTGAACGGCCGGACGCCGTCGACTTTCACCACGCGGGCAAAACCGGGCTGGCCCGCGCCAGGCTGGCGAAAGCGCGTGTTATCCGGCGCTTGAATGGCGGTTTCCTGCGGGCGCGGCAGCTGCGGCACCCAGTCGTAGGGAACCCGGTAGGCACGGTAGAGCATGTTGGTGTTGACGCTCTTTCCCCAGTACGGCGAGATGAATTCCCACACGATTTCATGATCCGGCGTCACTTCGAAAATTCGTCCGTTAGCCCCTTCATTGATCAGCGTGTTGCCGTTCGGCAGACGCTGGATATTGCTGATATAAGGGCTGTAGAAACGGAATGCGTCGGTGGGGTGCGGAATGCCGGCTTCGTAGGGCGAGTAGCGCCAGACTACATCCAGTGTGACCGGGTTGATTTCCAGTATGCGCGAGTAGTCGCGCCAGGCGTTTTTGACGCCGTCCGCCGAGGCGGGATTAGGTGCGCCGTAGCCCGCCCAACCGCCGTTGTCGAACACCAGAATATTGCCTGCGCCCGGTAGGCCGGCCGGGATCATATGGGCATGATGCTGGCCGATGATCCAGCCCAGATGTTTCAGTTCCGGCGTGCGGTAGTCCGGGCCGATCTTCCAGACGATATTGCCGGTCTGCTTATCAATGATGGCGATGATGTTGGATTCACGGGCGTCCCAGATGATGTTGTCCGGATGGAAGCGGGTATCCCCTTGATCGAACCAGGGGTTCGGGCCGAGTGCGGACATGGAGTTGATGTGCATCCAATCGCCCATCCCACCGCCGCTGTTGCGCATATTGGGGTTGTGGTACAGCGCGGTTTTGGCGTCGTCGTCAAAGCCCAGCTCGTCGAAATGGTCGCTGCAACGCCACTCCCAGAGCAGGTTGCCCTGCCAGTCCACCTCGATGATGGTGTCGTCCAGCAGCAGTTTGTCGCTGATTTTCGGATTGTGCAGATTCTTGTGCGCCAGGATCAAGGTGTTGCCGCCGAGCGCCTGTGGTTCCAGCCCGGGCGCATAGTAGCCGACCGGGTTGCCGCTGCGTTGGTAGTCGTGATGGGCGCGGGCCATCCATTCCGGCGGCAGTTCCGGGTCGCTGATGTATTCATAGCGGTTGAATTCCCAGACTTTGTTGCCATCCCAATCCAACTGGATCAGATCCACCATATCCTGCATGCCGTAGCGGGAATCGCGCTGGCCGCTATGGCCGAGGATATAGCCGCCCGGCAGAATTTTATTGGGGAAACCGTGCAACCCCTCCCACAGACGCAGTTCGTTGCCGTTCATGTCGATCAGCGCCGCGCCGGTTTCCAACGCCTGAAAAACCGTATAGCCGCCCCAGGCTTTGTCCGGGTTATAGAGGGTGGTTCCAGTGGGATAAACGGAAGGATGTCCCATGTGTCGCTCCATTCAGAAAGTCGTGTCGATGCAATGTCGTGCGGCGCCAACGCGATGGTTTCGGCTGCGCCGGCGACATCAAATAACGGACGCCGATTGCGTCTCCTGCTGTGTCAGCAGCGCCAGCAGTTCGCTGCACTGTTGGTGAAAGGCCTGACTGTCGCGCCGGCGTGGGTGAGGCAGGTCGATGGCGGCGATATGACGTAGCCGTCCGGGGCGCGGCGCCAGCACCAGTATGCGGTCGGCCAGATAGACCGCTTCTTCCACGTCATGCGTCACCAACAGGGTGGTGGTGCCTTCCTGCTGGTGGATACGCCGCAACTCCTGTTGCATTTGCTGACGGGTCAGCGCGTCGAGGGCGCCGAACGGTTCGTCCAGCATCAGGATGCGCGGGTTGGCCACCAGCCCGCGGGCGATCGCTACCCGTTGGGCCATACCGCCGGACAGTTGGGCGGGCAGGGCGTCGGCGAAGGCTTCCAGCCCGACCAGTTTCAGAAAGCGATCCACCTGAGCGTCACGTTCGCTGCGGCGCAGCTTTTCGCTGGCTAACCCCAGGGCGATGTTATGCCGCACCGATAACCAGGGAAACAGTCGCGGTTCCTGAAAGACCATGCCCCGATCGCCGCCGATGCCGTGTACCGGCATGCCGTCCACCAGAATGCGGCCCTGAAACTGGTTATCGAGCCCGGCCAGCAGACGCAGCAGGGTGGATTTGCCGCAGCCGCTGCTGCCGACAATCGCCACCAGTTCGCCGCTGTAGATGCTGAGTGACAGATCGTCGATCACGGTCAACGGCGCGCCGCCGACGCTGAACTGTTTCTTTAGATGGCTGAATTCCACCACCGGACGGGATGAGCTTGTCGTCATTGCGAGTCTCCTGTGTGACGCCAGCGGGTCATGTGCGCTTCCAGCCGTTGACCGGCATGGTCGAGAAGTACGCCGGTCAGGCCGATCAGCAGCATGCCGCTGAGAATGATGGGCATCTCCATCAATTGCTGTGCGTTGATCATCAGGCTGCCGATACCGGCGCCGGATGACATGAAATATTCGGCGCCGACGGTGCCGAGCCAGGCGTGGATCAGCGACAGACGCAGGCCGGTGAACATGGCCGGCGCCGCGCCGGGCAAAATCAATACCCGCAGCCGGGCCGACAGCGGCAGACGCAGTATCTGCGCCACCTCCTGCAACGCTGCCGATCGCTGGCGCACACCGCGGTGGCTGGCGACCAACATCGGGAAAAAAGCGGCGAGGGCGACGAACGTTACCTTGCCGCCTTCATCGTTACCGGCCCAGGCGGTGATGAGCGGCAGCCAGGCAAACAGCGCCACCTGGCGTAACAGCGACAGGCTGGGGGCGAATAGGGCTTCCGCCCGCGTGCTCAGACCCAACGCGATACCCGCCAGCCATCCCGTCGATACACCGATGATGCCGCCGGTCAGCGCCCGGAACAGGCTGTGCAGCATGGCATCCGGCAACGTGCCGTCCAGCACGCCGCGCCACAGCGTTTGTACCACCAGCGCGGGTGCAGGCAACAGCGTGGCATCGACCCAATCTCGGCTGCAGGACAAGTGCCACAGCACCAGCAGCAGTAATGGCAGCATCAGCCCGATAGCCGGACGGCCTGGCGTGTGCGTCAGTCGGCCGACCGGCGCATGCGGCCAGCGGATCAGATGGTGATCGAAGCGGTTGATGCCCCATTCCATCAATAACCCGGTGGCGCCGATCGCCGCGATGCAGACGAACACGATATCCAGCTGGAACAGCTGACGTCCCCACACCATCAGATAGCCGATGCCTTGCGACGATGCCAGCAGCTCCACCACAATCAGCGAAACCCAGGCTTGCGACAGCGCCAGCCGCAGGCCGGTGAACCAAACCGGCAACGCTGCGGGCAGCGTCAGCCGTAATAGCCGGGTCGGCAGCGGCAGGCGCAGCACCGCCGCCGCTTCGCGCAGCGTTGGCGGGACGTCGCGCACGCCGCGCTGGCTGTGCAACGTTACCGGCACGATCACCGCTTTGATCAGTACCGCCAGTTTCAGCCCGTCATCAATGCCGAACAGCACCATGAAAAAGGGATCCAGCCCAGCGTCGGGATTTGCGCCAGCGTGTACACCGTAGGGTAAAGCAGCTGCTCGGCGCGCCGCGATGCGCCCATCAGCGCGCCGAGCAGTGTACCGGCCAGTACGCCCGCCAGCAGGCCGCCGCCAAGCCGTTGCAGGCTGATCAGCAGGTGTGACGGCAGGTCGCCCTGTAACAGGGAAACGGCGGTAGCGACCACCTGTTGCGGTGCAGGCAGAATCTGCGGCGGCATCCAGCCGCGCAGGCTGGCGAGGCTCCATAACAGCAGCAGCGTTAGCGGCAGCGCCAACGGCATCAGCGATCGCGCCGGAAGGTGAAACCCAATCGGCGGCAGCATTTTTAGAGTAATGGCTTTATTCATTTTTCTTCGCAAAATGAAATTGAGAACATGAATAAGGCATAAAAAAGCGGATTTCGGCGCGATACGCCAATGCAATAAACCGATAGGTCGCGTGCAGCAAATGCATATGGTCTGCAATCCCGCCTCAAGCCTGATTTATGCTTTTTTTTGCTTAATAAACAGAGAATTGTTATTTATCGCCCGGTAGCAACCTTCGCTAGTTTCTGCCCGTAAACAACATGATGAAACGCGGAGAAATCTATGCAGCGGACAGGATATGGTCGGGGATGGCGCGGCGTGCTGGCGGCAATAATATGGGCGCTGGTCGTCTGGGGTGCCCCGGCACAGGCGCAAGAGACGCAGCCGGCGGAGATTCGCATTGGTCTGCCGGATCAGAGCGCCGGCAGCAAACCCTTTATTGGCGGGCCGTTGGGGTTGGCGTATATCCGGCACAGCCTGGAACAGGTGTTTGAACCGCAGGGTATCAAGATTAAGTGGTCGTTTTTCAAAGGCGCGGGGCCGGCGGTGAACGAAGCGTTGGCCAACCGCCAGCTGGATGTGGTGTATCTGGGGGATCTGGCGGCGATCATCGGCCGTTCCGGCGGGTTGCCGACCCGGCTGCTGCTGGGTTCGCGCGGTTCCAGCTCTTACCTGGCGGCGACGCCGGAATCCGGTATTCAGCGCCTCGACGATCTGCGTGGTAAGCGCGTGGCGGTATACAAAGGTACCGCGGATCAACTGTCGTTCGAGCGCGCGTTGAAGAGCGCCGGGCTGAACGAACGCGACATCAAGGTGATTAACCTGGATTGGAGCGCGGGCCGGGCGGCGCTGTCGGCCCGCAAAGTGGATGCGGTATGGGGCGGCGTTTCGCTGCTGACATTACGCCCGCAGGGGATTCGCATTATCACCTCCAGCCAGACGTTAGGGTGGGCCAATACCACCCAGGCGGCGGTACTGGCGTCGCAGGAATTTATTCAGCGCTATCCGCAGACGACGCAGCAACTGGTGGATGTGCTGGTGCGCGAGGCGCAGTGGAGCAGCGACCCGGCGCACCTTGGCGAATATATTGCGTTGATGACTGAGCAGAGCCAGATCCCGGCGGCACTGTTTGAAGAGCAATTTACGCCGCAAACCCTGAGCCTGAAGACCTCGCCGCGCATCGATCCCTTTCTGCATGACAGCCTGCAGGACAGTGTTCAGCGTGCCAAAGCCGCCGGTCTTATCCGCAGCGATTTCTCCGTGGATGAGTGGCTTGAGCCGCGTTTTGTGGATAACGCGCTGAAAACCCTGGCGCTGACTGCCGCCTGGCCGGCATACGACGCCGACGGCAATGCCAAACCCTGACCGGACGTATCCCGCGTTTATGCGGGATTCGCTCGTAACCGATCCTGTTCCAGAATGGTTTCCGCCATCAGCTGCGCCAACGGCGGCATCGGTTTCTGACGGTTGGAGATGACGCCGAAACGTGTCTGCATCTGTTCCCACTCCGGCGGTTGCTCCGCGAGCGGGATCTCTACCAGTTGATGGCTGTGCCGCCCCAGCGCGAAACCTTCTTCGCTGCAAAAGCTGATGGCCTGGGTGTGGCGCAGGATGCTGAACACTGAATAAATGTGGTCGCACTGGATATGCGGCCGGTAGTCCGGCTGATTGGTGAGCGCGGCCAGCACCCGGCGCATACCCACCGGCAGATACGGGGACGCCAGCGGGTAGCGGCACAGATCCTGCGGCGTGATAGATTGCTGCCGGGTCAGCGGATGATCTTGGTGACAGATGAAAAAGCAGCGGCGCGGGCTGAGCGGTTGCACCCGCAATTGTGGCTCCAGCTCCGCCTGCCAGGTATCGGCGATGAAAAATGGCCATTCGTCCGCCAGCAGCCGTTGGTGCAGCGAATGCCAGTTATCGACGCAGTAGGTGACTCGTACCCGCGGGCGCAGCAGATGGAATGCGGCCACCGCGCTCGGGATCAGCGCGAGCGACGGCGCCGGGCCGCAGCCGAACGCCAGTTCACCCGCGCCATCGTCGTCCAACGGGTGCATATCGTTGATCAACTCCCAGGAAAGCGCCTGCATACGCTGGGCGAAAGGCAACAGCTTTTTTCCCTGCCAGGTCAGCGTAAATTGCTTATTCTGCCTGTCCACCAGCGGATGGCCGATAGCGTGCTCCAATGCCTGAATACTGCGGCTGAAGGCTGATTGGGACAGGCAGACGGCGTCTGCGGCCTGTACAAAACTACGGTGTTCCACCAGCGCCAGAAAATTGCGCAACTGCCTTAAATCCAAATGCATAAGCCCCTCCTGGAATCAGTGCTACAGATGTAGGGGACGCCGATGCAGGAATGCAATGAACGAATACTTATAAGTTATATCCCTGGCGGTATCTCGCCATGATGCACGATGGCCGTTGGCGATCGCTTCACGGCGAGACCGGGTGCGAAGCGCCAGACTGGGCGACGGTTCCGCCACGGTAATGGCGCCCGTCGCGCCGGCGACTTACCTTATGGTGGAAGATACCGGCCGGTCGGGTTTATTTATTGCGCCAGCGCGCAGCCCACATCCAGAATTTCCTCCGCCGACCCTCGGTTCATTAACCCGAGAAAGCCGCGACGTACCGCCAGCAGCACCCGTTCGCCCGATGGCAGCGCCGCCAGCGCCAGCCCGTAATTCTCCATGTTGTCGTTTGTCGATTGGGCATATTGCGCCAACTGCCGGAACGGATCCTGCTGGGTAAGGTCGCTGTCGGACAGTTTCTTTGCCAGATAGCTGTGGCCTTCCAGCGGCTGCGGCAGCGCACGCCAGTCGGTGGTGATGGCGGCCGTGTGATCCTGCAAGGTGCGGTATACGTCCGGTTTCAGGCAGGAGATATGGATGTGCAGCTGATTCTGCGTGCGGCCGAACAGCGAGTTGATCGCCAGGCCGATATAGGCGTCTTTGATCGGTTTGCCCATCTGGCGGGAGAGCCAGTCACGGTAGTTCCAGGCGGCGGCGAAATAGGCGGGTGTGCCGGTTTCCAGCAGCGCCGGGCTTTCGATGCCGCTGATGCGATCGGTGGGGATCAACAGATTGTGGTACGGGCCGCGCCGGTCTTTAAACAGGGCGTAGTGGTGCGGCAGGTCGACGTCCAGACAGGGTGCGGGAGCGGCGTGCTGCTGCTGGTTGGGCACGCACTGTTCGCTGACGAAAGTCCACAGCGCATTGCCGTTGCCGCGCGGCGAATACTCGCGCCACAGGTAGAGCGCAACGGCAAGCAGCGGCAATACCAGCAGAATGACGAGATAAATAAAAGCGTTATTGTGTCTCATACTTCAACCTGTGAATGGGGAGAATACCGCGTTATATCGACATTGCCTTCTGAGGGGCAGAGGGCCGACGTTATACCCGGCTCATCCATGAACCTTGTCCTTATTGCACATCGTGTATTGCATTCAAAACATTTTTTGCAGGTCGGCATCGGTACGCCGCCTGACGGCATCGGGCGTTATTTTGGGTATAGAGCGGAATTATGTTGTCAGTATGACAAACGAAAAGCACAGAACGAAAAAAAGATAAGTAAGCGTTACGTGCTGTAAGTCGGTTTTTCTCGGATGTCCGTCATGATATACCCGCCATACTTCAAACAGCAGGCATATTGGCGGTGTAATTATTTTTTCACTCCATACGCGATGTATTCCAACGGCGGTTATAGCCATGCAATACATGAATTATTTATCACCTTATTATGTGCGGAGAAATAAATAATGAAAAATATCATTATATCGTTTGACGGTACCTGGAATATTCCGGATATCAAATCCAATATGGAAGACTCAACCAGCACCAATGTATTCAAACTTCATCAGGCAATAGAAACCGCAACGGCTACCGCCACCGCACAGGTGAAGTGGTATGACACGGGGGTCGGCACGCAATGGTATGATCGTCTTAGCGGCGGGATATTCGGCGTTGGGTTGTCGGCAAATATTATTCAGGGATATACCGCATTGATTGATAATTATGAATCCGGCGACCGGCTATTTATTCTGGGGTTTAGCCGCGGCGCCTATAGTGCACGTAGTTTGGTGGGGTTGATTCGTAATTCAGGATTGCTAAAAAAAGAAATAAAAACCGGGTTAACGAAGCGTATCAACTTTATCGCAATCGTGATAAAGGCGCGGATACCGAATATGCGCAGCTGTTTCGTAATACCTATTCCACGGAAGTCGATATTCATTTCCTCGGCGTTTGGGACACCGTCGGGGCATTAGGTATTCCGCTGGAGTCGTTTGGCTGGTTTAACCGGGAGTTTTATCGTTTTCACGATACGGAACTGAGCGGCATTGTCAGACATGCCTATCACGCCATGGCCATTGACGAACATCGGGAAAATTATGATTGCACCCTGTGGGATCCCAAACAAAAACCGAATCAGACGGTTGAGCAGATGTGGTTCCCAGGGGCGCATGCCAATATCGGCGGCGGTTATGCGGACAACAACCTGTCTGACATCACGTTGCTGTGGATGGCGAGCAAAGCCAGCGCGTGCGGGCTGGTGTTAGATATGTCGTTATTGCCGTCGTTGCCGCAGCACTTCAGCCGGCCGGTGGATTCCTACAAAGCGTTTCTTGACGGTGCCTATAGCAAACTGAAAGCGCCGTATTACCGGAAAATCGGTTATACGCAATACGGTGAGGAAGCCATTAACGCGAGTGTGCAAGAGATGTTGCGCCAGCAAAGCGATTACCATCCGAAGAATTCCCTCGGCGATTATTTGAGCGGCGGTTATACACCGACGGGCCGTATTTACTGAGTGCCGGCTGATGCTGGTGTGAGGATGCCAGAGCGATGATTGGCATCCTTTCATACCGTACATCCCTGTACGCCCTGACGGTAGATTGATGCCCGCCATGCCGATTAGGGCAGGCTGGGCGCTGTCGGCAGCAGTTGGGTAATATCCGCCGCAGACTGCGGGCGGGAAAACAGAAAACCCTGGGCATAATCGCAGCCGATGCGCTTGAGCATGGCGCTCTGCTGGAGGGTTTCCACCCCTTCTGCGACTACCTGTAACCCCAGGCTGTGCGCCATGGCGACAATGGCGACGCACAGCTCATGGCCGACGCCGTCCATATCCTCAATGAAGGAGCGGTCGATTTTTAGATAATCGATATTGAATCTCCTCAGGTAGGCCAGCGATGAATAGCCGGTGCCGAAATCATCAATGGCGATCTGGATGCCGGCGTCGCGGAACATGTGCAGGTTGCGATTGACCCGGGGTTCGGCATTCAGCAGCAATCCTTCCGTAATTTCGATGGCGATCGCATCGCCGCTCAGCCCATGGCGATCCAGCTCGCGCAACCAGTCCATGTCGGCGAAGTCCTGGCTGCGCAGTTGTATCGGCGACAGGTTGATGGTCATCTGGAAACGGGGATCGCAGAACTGACGCCAGCGCGCCAACTGGGCGATCGCTTGCCGGGCCACCCAATTGCCTAAAGGAATAATGATCCCGGTCTCTTCCGCCAGCGGGATGAATTCCGCCGGGCTGACCAGCCCGTGCGTGGGATGATGCCAACGCACCAGCGCCTCCGCCTTGGTGATATGGCCGGTGTCCAGCGCAACAATCGGCTGATAATAGACCTCGAACTGCTCTTCCCGGATCGCTTTGCGCAGATCATTGGTCATGCGTAGCCGGGTGCGCGCCGCGTCATGTAGCGCGGGGCTGTAGTAACTGAAGCCGTTGCGACCGGCGTTCTTGGCGGCGTACATTGCCTGATCGGCATTTTTGAACAGCGCTTCGAGGTTGTCGCTGTCGGTCGGGAAGCAGGCGATGCCGATGCTTGCCGATACGAACATATTCTCACCGTCGATATTGAAGGGGTGGGAGAGATTCTCCAGCAGCGCTTTGGCGAGGGCGTCGCAATCATGGGGTTGGAACAGATCGGAAATGATGACGGCGAATTCGTCGCCGCCGAGCCGGGCGATGATGGTATCGGCGTGCTGCACGCTGTCGATGAGCCGTTGCGATACCCGGGTTAGCAGCATATCGCCCGCCCGATGCCCCATGCTGTCGTTGACGGCTTTGAAGTGGTCGAGGTCAATCAGCATCAGCGCCATGAGATTGCCGGTGCGTCGGGCGTGTTGCGCCGCCTGCTCCAGTTTGCTTTGAAACAAATGACGATTCGGCAGGTCGGTGATGGCGTCGTAGTTGGCCTGTCGCCAAATCAGTTCCTCCTGCTTCTTGCGCAGGGTGATATCGGAAAACATGCCGACATGGTTAATGATATGGCCGGCGGCATCCCGGATGACCGTGACGGTCAACTCTTTGAGGTAATCGTGACCGTTTTTATGCCGATCCCAGACCTCGCCGATCCACAACCCTTTCTCATGCAGCGCGTGCCACATCTCGGCGTAGAAAGACGGCGGATGGCGGCTGGATTTGAACATCCGCGGGTTTTTGCCGTTCACGTCGTCAAAGTGATAGCCGGTCAGACGGGAGAAGGCCGGATTGACGGAGATGATATTGTTATCGGCATCGGTGACGAAAATGGCTTCATGGCTGGCGTCGTAGACGGCGGCGGCAATCTGCTGTTGTTCGTGCGTCTTCTTGCGTTCGCTGATGTCGAGCACGTACACCAGCCTGTCGGCTTTGTGCCCGGCCTGTGCGAAAGGCACCGATTCAGACCAGACGGTCAGCAATGTGCCGTCCCGGCGTGTCACTGTCCATTCACCGCCCAGTTTGCCGCCTTCGTCCAAAAAACGCTGGTGGCGTTCCAACACTGAACCCTGCGCCTCCGGGGGAAACACCATCGTGAAGCTGCGATGGAGCATCTCCTGTTGCGTATAACCATAAATATTGCAATAGGCCGGGTTGACCGTCAGGTAATTACCACTGTAGTCAATAACGGCAATGCCGACGGGACAGCGGTCAAGGATTGCCTGAAACAGGCTATCCGAACGCCATTCTGGGGGTTGCATCGTTCGCCTTGCTATCAAGATATCTCTCCATCGAACAGAGTATGGTTGAGGTACATGCGCATAGAGTGATTATTGAAACCATAGAACAGTTTTCTTAACAACGAAGCTTTTCGGCATCACTCACGGTGAAGCTGGCGTGTTATTCAAGGTTATCGACGGTGCGGAGAAATCTCTGAGGTTTTCATGGCATGTCGGGTGAAACAAGGTACGTTTTGGCGAATGTCACGTCTGAGCTCACGCGCCGGCCGTGCGTGGCGCTGACAATAATGGCTTTATCAGCGATGACATGCAGGGGATCTGACAGGCGGCGAGTAAACGCCGCAAGATGGGGTTCGGCGACGAGAGGGATCGTCGCCGGTTGCCTTAGTGTTTGACCAGCGTGGCGAAGTAATACACCAGCGGGATCGCAAGAACCCACAGGCCAATGGGAATCTCGCGCCATTTACCGGCGACGGCCTTGATCGCGATGAAGAACAGCAAACCGCCTGCGATGCCGGTCCCGAAGCTATTGGAAATCAGCGTTACCATCACCATCATCAGCACCGGCAAGCCATCGGTCAGGTTCGCCAGATCGACTTTACGCAGGCCGCCGAACATGTTCAGGCCGATCAGGATCAGCGCCGGCGCGGTGGCTTCTTTCGGGATCATCAGCGCGACGGGGATGAAAAACAGCATCAGCAGAAACATCACCGCCGCCGCCAGCGCCGTCAGGCCGGTTTTGCCGCCCGCTTCGGCCGCCGCAGACGATTCAATCAACGCCGTGGCTGCCGGAATGCCGACCCACGGGCCCAGCGCGGCGGCAATGGAGTCCACCACAAACGGGCGGTTGATGTGAGCCATATTGCCGTGTTCGTCCAGCAGGCCGGCTTCGCCGCCGACCGCCAGCGTCGTACCCATGGTGGAGAAAAACTCCGAGGCGAAGAACACAAACAGGAAAGGCAGATAAGCGATATTCAGCGCACCGAGCATGTCCACCTGTCCCAGCACCGGGCTTAGCGAATGCGGCAGCGACATCAGGCTTTCCGGTACGCGCGTCACGCCGAACGGGATGCCCAGCAGCGTCGCCGACAAAATAGCCCATAGTATGGCGCCCGGTATGCGGCGCGCTTGCAACGCGATGGCGATCAGCAGCCCGCACAACGCTACCAGCGCGCCGGGCGCCAGAAAGTTCCCCAACATCAGCGAGCTGGTTTTGGCGTTGGCCAGTACCAGCCCGGCGTTGCGAAAGCCCAGTACGGCGACGAACAGACCGATAGAGGCGGTCAGGCCGAGCTTGATGGATTGCGGCACTGAACGTGTCACCACTTCCCGCAGCCCTAGCAATGTCAGCACGAAAAACAGAATGCCCGACCAACTGGCGATGCCTAACCCGGCCTGCCAACCGATACCGGCGCTGCCTGCGAGCGTCACGCCGACCAGCACCGAGCCGCCGATGCCCGGCCCGACGATAAACGGCAGATTGCCGTAAAACGCCATCAGCAGGGTACTGACCACAAACACCAGAATGGTGCCGGTGGTGGCCGCTCCCTTATCCATCCCGCCCGCAGCCAGCAGGCCGGGAATGACGATCAGCAGATAAGCGGCGGCGAGGAAGCCGGTGATACCGGCGAGGCATTCCACTTTGACATTGCTGCGGCGCGTCGATAACCCGAAACGGCGTTCCACCCAGCTTCCTGCTGCGGGCGCGTCTACGGAATTTTCAGCCATTGATTTCTTCTCCCTTGACCAGTTTTGCGTTGATTATGAAGTGATGTTGATAGTTGAGGTGTCGCGATACTCAATAATCGGGTCGACAATCTGACGTGTCGAACCGTCGGTCAGCCCGAGATCGGTCAGATGCGGCCCGGCGTTGCAGGCCAGGCAAGTGCCTTCAATCGCTTTGAATACCAGATACGGCGGCTGCCAGTCGACAATCTCGCCGCTGCGTTCACGCAGCGTGCGGAATTGTGCGGCCAGCTCGACGGGCGGCAGGTCGGACAACATGCCGGCGATCGGCATGGCGACGTGGGACAACACCTGCCCGTCCTGCGCCAGCGCCATGCCGCCGCCGCTGGCGATAACGGTATTGGCGGCCAGTTGCATATCGACGGGGTCGCGCCCCAACACCACCAGATTGTGGGCATCGTGGGAATAGCTGGTGGCGATGGCGCCGCGCAACTCCCCCCAACCCTCCAGCAGCGCCAGCCGAGGCGCCGCCTCATGGCGGCCGTGGCGATGCTGTACCCAAATCAGACTGAACCCCGGCGGCAGGATGACCTGCCCGTCGCGCACATCAACCTCGACGTCTCCCATTGGTGAACGAGCGCCGCGGATATGCCGCAGCGTGGCGCGGCCCTGTGTGGCGCCGGGGATGGTCATGATGAAATCACCCGTGTCGTGTGGTGTGAGGCGCAGGGTGTCCCGTGGCGGTGTGACATCGGCTGGGGCTGCGATCGGCGTAAGCAGGCGGCCGTCCTGGGCCGTCAATCGACCGGCGACGTATACCCGACGGGCGTGCAACCGCTCCAGTGAGTCGAACACCACCAGATCGGCCTGACGACCGGCGGCGATGAGCCCCAGGTCGTTGCGCTGCAAGCGGATGGCGGCGTTCAGCGTAGCGAACCGCAACACGTCCGTTGCGGGCAACCCGTGTTCGATCAGCAGATTGAGCAGGGCGATGATGCCGCCGTTTTCCAGCAACATATCGGGAGGCACGTCGTCGGTACAGACCGTAATCTGCGAAGACAGATGCGGCAGGGTCTTGAGCGCGGCGACAATCTCCGGCAGCAGGTAGGGATGAGAGCCACGAATTTCCAGCGTCAGCCCGGCGCGCAGTTTTTCCAGCGCGTCGGCGGCGGAGGTGAGCTCGTGATCAGAGGTGACGCCGGCGGCAAGATAGGCTTGCAATGCGGCGCCGCTCAGCCCACGGGCGTGCCCCTCGATCAGTTTTCCGCTGGCGAGCCCGGCGTTGAGGATTTCTTGCATACGCTCGCTGCCGTTCAGGACGCCGTGCATATCCATCACTTCCGCCACGCCGGCGATTTCCGGCCAGCCCAGCATGGTGGTCATCTCATCGCCGGCAAAGTCGGCGCCGGACATCTCCAGCCCAGGGGTTGAGGGTACGCTCGACGGTGCGGCGCAGATCACGCGCAGCGGTAGATTGCGGCTGGCTTGTACTGCGTAGCGGACGCCCTCGACGCCCAGCACGTTCGCCAGTTCATGGGGATCCCAGAATAGGGTGGTGGTGCCCTGGGCCACGACGATTTCCGCGTAGCGCGCGGGCGGCAGGTGGGAGCTTTCCACATGAACGTGCGTATCCATCAGCCCGGGGCTGATCAATAAACCGGCAAGATCGTGGATGTCAGTAGCGTGTTGCCAGGTACCGCAAGGATGCACGCTGGCGATGAGCGATCCGACGATGCCGATATCGGCATCGCGGATCTCTCCGGTGACCATATCGATCACCCTGGTGTTGGCGAGAAGTAAATCAAAGGGAATATCGCCGCGCGCGGCCTGCACCGCTCTACGACGGTTTTCGGCTGTCAATGCGGCCATGTCGTTATCCTTAAATGTTTAACGCCGTTACTCTATTCATGGTCGGGACGATTGCCCAGATGATTTAATTTATTGGCTGATAAGAAGGGTTTATTATCCGCTGAATAATTACCGGGAGAGAGAATAATGACCGAACCCTGGCAGCGCTTGCCTGCGCTTTCGCTGAAACAGCTACAGTATTTCGTGACGCTGGCCAGATTACGTCACTTTACGGATACCGCCGACCGGCTTGCTATCAGCCAGCCCGCGCTGAGTAGCGCATTACGCCACATCGAGGCTGTATTGGGGGGGCGATTGTTTAACCGTACTGCGTCGGCGGTCACGCTGACGGCATTGGGGGCGTCGGTGCTGCCCCATGCCGAACGCATACTCAATGTGGCCCAAAGCGGCTTTGAGGACATGCGGCGGATCGCGGATAACGGTGGCGACGGCTCAGTGCGTATCGGGCTGGTGCCTTCAGTCAGTTCGCTGATGTTTCCAGATGTGCCGCGCTTGCTGGCCGAGCGTTTCCCCCGGGTGCGGGTGGAATTTCACGATCATGCCAATGACTCGCTGGTTTCGTTATTGGAAAAAGGGCGCATTGATTTTGCCATCGGCGCGCTGGATAACTCCGTGCCCTCGATACTGGAGATCCACCCCTTGCAGGAGGATCCGTTGGTCGCGGTGATGCCTGCCGATGATGCGCTCGCCACGCCTTCCGGGCTGGATTGGCAACAGCTGGATTCGCGGGATATTGTCGTCTTCGCCAGGGGAAATGTGCGCCGTCTGGTGGTCGCGATGGCGGAAAGCGGCCGCTACAAGTTTCATGTGCGTCATGAGGTTTCGTACCTGGAAACATTATACGGGCTGGTACGTTCCGGGCTCGCCATCGCCATCCTGCCCCGTATTTACACCACGCATCTGCATGATAATGCGTTGAGCGTGGTGCCGTTGGAACAGCCGTCGCTGACGCGCACCATTGCGCTGATGCGCAGCCGTCACGCCACCTCGCCGCTGGTCGACGCCTGTTTTCAGGCGGTGTTGTCGATGTTCGGTGATCGTAACGCTACGGAGTGATAACGGCATGATGTGAGGGGGATTGCGTAACCCACATGAGGCTATCCCCTCGTGCGGCCGGCACCGTCGGCGGAAGGCGATATGCTCCGCCGACGGTGCACGGTGACGCCGGATGATCAGGCGATATCGAAGCGATCGAGGTTCATCACCCGCGTCCAGACAGCGATGAAGTCGCGGATGAATTTCTCCTGCGCGTCCGCGCTGCCGTAGACCTCCGCCAATGCCCGCAGTTGGGAGTGTGAGCCGAAGATCAGGTCGACGCGGGTGGCCGTCCATTTGCGTGCGCCGGTAGCCCGGTCGCGTCCTTCGAACACGCCGTCGGCGGTCGGTTTCCAGACGGTGCCCATGTCCAGCAGATTCACGAAGAAATCGTTGGTTAATGCCTGCGGACGATGGGTGAAGACGCCGTGTTGCGTATGGTCGGTATTGATGTCCAACACGCGCAGCCCACCCAGCAGCACCGTCAGTTCCGGCGCGTTCAACGTCAGCAACTGCGCTTTATCCACCAACAACGATTCGGCCGGGATACGGTAATTCCCCTTTAGGTAGTTGCGGAAACCGTCGGCGATCGGTTCCAGCACGGCGAAGGATTCAACGTCGGTTTGCTCCTGCGAGGCGTCCATCCGCCCCGGCGTGAACGGTACGCTCAGGGTGTAACCGGCGTTTTTCGCGGCGAGTTCAATACCGACTCCGCCCGCCAGAACAATCAGATCCGCCAGTGAAATGTGCGTGCTATCGGTCTGAGCATGGTTGAACGCCTGCTGAATACCTTCCAGCGTGTGCAACACGGTCGCCAACTGCGCCGGCTGATTGACCGGCCAGTCTTTCTGCGGCGCCAGGCGAATGCGCGCGCCGTTGGCGCCGCCGCGTTTGTCGGAACCGCGGAAGGTGGCGGCGGAAGCCCAGGCGGTGGAGACCAACTGCGATACCGTCAGGCCGGAAGCCAGAATCTGGTTTTTCAGGTCGGCGATATGTTGCTCGCTCACCAGCGGATGATTAACCGCAGGGATCGGATCCTGCCAAATCAGCTCTTCGGCCGGGACATCCGGGCCAAGGTAGCGGGCACGCGGCCCCATATCGCGGTGGGTCAGTTTGAACCAGGCGCGGGCGAAGGCGTCGGCGAATTGATCCGGGTTCTCGTAGAAGCGACGGGAAATTTCTGCGTAGATCGGGTCGAAACGCAGCGACAGATCGGTGGTCAACATGGTCGGCACGCGGCGTTTGGCCGGGTCGTGCGCATCCGGTATCTCGTCGGCGCCGGCGCCGTTCTTCGGCTGCCACTGGTGAGCGCCCGCCGGGCTTTTGGTCAGTTCCCATTCGTAGCCGAACAGGTTCTGGAAAAAGTAGTTGCTCCATTGGGTCGGCGTCTGGGTCCATATGACTTCAAGCCCGCTGGTGATGGCGTCGCCGCCTTTACCGCTACCAAAACGGCTTTTCCAGCCCAGCCCCTGTTCTTCAATCGGCGCCGCTTCCGGTTCCGGGCCGACCAGCGCGGCGTCGCCGGCGCCGTGGGTTTTGCCGAAGGTATGGCCACCGGCGATCAGGGCGACGGTTTCCTCGTCGTTCATCGCCATCCGCTTAAAAGTTTCACGAATGTCTTTGGCGGCGGCGAGGGGATCCGGGTTGCCGTCCGGGCCTTCCGGGTTGACGTAAATCAGCCCCATTTGCACCGCCGCCAGCGGATTTTCCAAATCCCGCTCGCCGGCATAGCGTTTATCGCCGCCGAGCCATGTCTTTTCCGCCCCCCAATACACATCCTCTTCCGGTTCCCAGACATCGGCCCGGCCGCCGGCGAAGCCGAAGGTTTTAAAGCCCATCGACTCCAGCGCGACATTACCGGCGAGGATCATCAAGTCAGCCCATGAGAGTTTACGACCGTATTTTTGCTTGATCGGCCACAACAGACGGCGCGCTTTATCGAGGTTGCCGTTATCCGGCCAGCTATTGAGCGGAGCGAAGCGTTGTTGACCGGCGCCCGCACCGCCGCGGCCGTCGCCGGTACGGTAAGTGCCCGCACTGTGCCAGGCCATGCGGATGAACAACGGGCCGTAGTGGCCGAAGTCGGCGGGCCACCACTCCTGAGAGTCGGTCATCAGCGCGAGAAGGTCGTGTTTAACGGCGTCCAGATCGAGCGTGGCGAAGGCTTGCGCGTAATTGAAATCGCCGTCCATCGGATCGGACAGGGATGAATGCTGGTGCAGGATATTCAGATTCAGTTGTTCCGGCCACCAGTCCCGGTTGGATGTGCCGCCGCTGCCGGCGGTGTTGGTCTGGTGAAAAGGGCATTTGCTTTCAGTCGTCATGTGTTCCTACCTTGTGCTCAAAGATCCTCGTTCACCTAAGGTGCGGGTGATGAACGACGGACATGAAATAGCTCGCGTCAGAGAGAGCTTGGGCGCCGTCATGTGAATTGGCCGGTCGGGCTGGCTGGACGTCTCATCAGGCAGCCTGACTGTCCCTGTTAAGCTTAGTGAGCAATGGTGAGGAGATAAAATCGGATTACATGACTATTGTGATAGCCGGTGGCTATCTGGAGTTTTATTTTTAATAGATTAATTTGACTAAAAATAGCCGACAGACGACAGCATCGCTCGGCAACTCCCGCGCGATTGATGGCCGGTGTCGCGGCGGTTTTACCCGGTGATGGCCTTGTCGTGCGCGCCAGACGCACGCTCAGTGATGTGCCGAATGCCGCGCTTGTCCCATCGTCTGCCCGTTTTATGCGCCGCCGACACCGGTGGCGCACGTCAGGCCGGGTGGCGCCGGCTCCCACGCGCTACCCCTGACGACGTTATTCCGGGCGCAGGTTGTGCCCGTGGAGTTTGCGCACGATGGTGGGTTGCGCCACGCCCAGCTTTTTCGCCACGGCGTAGGTGGTTTTGTGAGTCGCCAGCGACTGGCGCAGCACGCACCGTTCCACCTCGTCGATAATGGTTTTCAGCGGCACGTCCATTTCCAGCATGGACTGGCAGAAGCTCTCCAGTTCGCTGGCGGGGCACTGCGACGACGTGTCCGTCGGTTGCTCGGTACGGTTGCCGAGCAACCAGTGTTCGATAGTCGTGATATCGACGAAATTTTCTTCGGCGCAGATGTACATGTACTCCAGAAAGTTGCGCAGCTCCCGCACATTGCCGGGCCAGACATGGCGCTTCAGGCGGTCGATGCCGTCTGCATCGAAGCGGATGATGCGCTGGTACTGCTGGTCGAACACCCCGGAAAAAAACTCGATCAGCAACGGGATGTCTTCAGGTCTCTCACGCAGCGGCGGCAGATGCAGCGGGATGATGCTCAACCGGTAATAGAGATCGCTGCGAAACAGCCGTTGCTGAATTTTTTCCTGCAGGCTGGCGTTGGTGGCGGCGATGATCCGCACATCCAGCATGATGCTGCGAGTGCTGCCCAGCCGCTGAATTTCCTGATGTTGCAGCACGCGCAGGAGTTTGGCCTGCGCTTCCCACGGCAGCTCGCCGATTTCGTCGAGAAACAGCGTCCCTCCGTTGGCTTGTTCAAAAAAGCCCGCCTTCCCCTGGGGGGTCGCACCGGTGAACGCGCCTTTGTCGTAGCCGAACAGCTCGCTTTCCAGCAGGCTGGTCGGGATGGCGGCGCAGTTGACCTTGATAAACGGCTTGTCGGCGCGCGCGCTGAACCGTTGGATGGCGCTGGCGATCACTTCTTTGCCGGTGCCCGATTCGCCGGTGATTAACACCGGTACGTTAGTGGGCGCTATTCGGGTTAACAGTGTTCGGATGCGCTTGAGGGTATCGCTGCGGCCGATCAGCGGGATCGGCAACGTATCGCCGGTTAGCGTGGCCTGGGAAGGGACTTTCCCCAATGAGCAGATCTGACGCAACGGGTAGTTAAAGTGAGTGTGCAGACGCTGAAAAAAAGAGTCCACATAGAGGATCGATACCACATGTTTCAGGGCCCGGTGCTGGTCGTAGATGGGACGGCCGGAAACAAAGGCGCTTTTCCCCGGCAGCAATGGGTGGCTGAGCAATTCGAACGCCTCCCGCCGCTCTTGCAACACCTTGGGGGTGATGGCTTGCGAGAAGCATTTCCCTTCTTTGATGATGTCCCGAACGTTGCGGCCGATAAGGTGCTCCGGATCCCACATGGGATTCTCCGCAATATAGGCGCGGTTGACATAACGGGTGATCCCCCTGGCATCGGTGACATAGATGGGACACTCCAGGTTATCCAGGATCTCTTTGTAGTTAATGTCGCTTTCTATCATCTCTGCCATTTTCATGATTATTTTTTCTCGCAGCAAACTGTCCCCTGGCTGATAGAAAACAGTATCGTTTCACCGGCATAAAAAATGTTAAATCAGCCAGATAACTGCGACTGCGATGACATTCCATCCAGAAAGCGCAAATCGTTTCGCGATGCCCGATGCCGGTTGCATTGACCGCCGCCGTCACGGCGCCAGGCAGCAACCGCGCGCCGCTGATACGGCGGCGATAGCAAATCGATACGGAATCGCATCACCCTACCGTCGGTGCCTGAAGCGATTGACGGTACCTGTTTTTATTTTCTTTTTAATCAATAAGTTATTTTGTTTTATCTCCCTTCGCAACACTGGCATGTCCCTTGCTCAGCCCTAGACCATCGAACCCACACCCCAAGGACTCGTGCCCATGAAGCTCATGTTTTGCCAACGCGGCGCCTCCGCGTATCCGCGCATGCCGATCCTGGGGGCGGCACTGACCTTTCTGATCCAGTCCAGCGACACCACGTTGCTTTATCTGGCGCTGCCGACGCTGGCGCAGACGTTTGGGGTGGCGGTGCGCGACATGGACGCGGTGGTGCTGAGCTATCTGGCCGCCGTGGTCGTCAGTACGCCGTGTAGCGACTATCTGATGGGGCGTTGGGGGGCGGGGCGGGTTTACCGGTGGGCGCTGACGCTGTTCATGCTCGCCGCAGTGGGCAGCGCCAGCGCCACGAGCCTGGGCGCGCTCTGTCTGTGGCGCGGGTGGCAGGGGTGCGGCGGTGCGTTGATGCTGGCCTGCGCCCGGGTGATGCTGCTGCACGGCGCGGATCAACGCGAGCGGGTGCGGCGGCTCAATCAGGCCACGGCTATCGGCTTGCTGGGTACGTTGCTTGGGCCATTAGGCGGGGCGGCCTGTTTGACGCTGCTGTCCTGGCGCGGATTGTTTCTGTTGCCGCTGCCGTTGTGTCTGCCTTGTTTGTGGCTGCCCGCTGCGCGCAGTCAGCGGCTGACAACGCCGGTTTTCGATCTGCGCGGCTATGCGCTGATCGCACCGGCATTGTTGGCGTTGCTGGTGCTGTCGACCCCGAGCGGCCAGCGTCTGCTGTCACCGGCTGTCGCGTTGCTGGCGGCGGTGATCATACCGGGCCTGGCGTTGTCTTACTGGCGGCGGAGCGGCGGGCGGCATGACGGGATTTTCCGGTTCTCGCTGCTCCGGCGGCATAGCTATCGCGTGAGTCTGTTGGGGAATGTGCTGGTGCGTCTGTGTCTGGCGGCCGCGCCGCTGATGTTGTCGCTGTTGTTGCAGGCCCGCGGCGCCTCGGGCGGGCAGACCGGCGCATTGGCGCTGCTGGCGTTTTCCCTCGGCGCGCTGGGGGCGCGTCTGTTCAACGGCGTCCTGCTGGCGCGTTACGGCTATCGGCGTTTACTGAGCGGGGCCAGCCTGTCGTGCGCACTGTTGCTGATCGCCGTGGCGGCGCAAGGCGCCAGCGTATCCCTGCTGTTGACGCTGACCATGATGCTGGGGCTGTGCAGCTCAATGCTCTACAACGGTCTGAATACCCTGGCGTTTCACGATCTTGACGACCACAGCTACGGCGCGGGCAACAGCCTGCTCACGCTGGTTCAACTGATGTCCATGACATTGGGCATTTCCTTCGGTTTCCTGCTGCTGCATGCCGACGGCCTCTCTGCGTCCGGTACGCTGCCGATCGGCTACGACCGGGTATTCCGCATGATGGGCGTTGGGCTGTTGTTGTGTATCCCTCTGTTTTTTCAGCTTGAAAAACGTATCGGCAGCACCGCGTCGTCCTGACGTGGTTCCGCCGCAAATGAAGGTATTTTTATAACGAAGAAAAGGTACTGCTATGACTCATGAAAGAAAAAAATTTGGCCCACAGCGTTATCCCGCACGGTCGGTGTTGGCCGGTCTTCTGGGCTTGTGTGTGATGGGCGCTGCTCAGGCGGAAAGCATTGCTCCCGGGGATTACACCGGCAGCGCACAAGGTAAGGAAAGCAGCGTCAGCGTCACGCTCGGGGTGGATCAGAGCGGTAAGATCACCCACCTGTCGGTCAATGCCGACGGCGAAACGCCGGGGTTGGGGGCGTCGCCGGGCCTGAAGTCGGCAAGGCGATTCTGGATCAGCAAAGCCTGAGCGTGGACGGCATGACCGGCGCGACGGAAACCAGCAACGCGGTGAAAAAGGCCGCGGAAGCGGCGCTGGCGCAATCCGGCGCCGACGTCGGACGCTATAAACAGCAAATAGCGAAGGTCATCGGAGAAGCGCAGGAAATCACCACGGACGTGGTGGTGGTCGGCGGCGGCGCATCCGGTTCGGCGGCGGCGCTGGCCGCGGCGGAGCGCGGCGTCAAGGTGGTGGTGCTGGAAAAGGCGCCGTCGGTCGGCGGTGCGGGCAAGCTGGCGAGCGGCCTGTTTGCGGTCGGCTCGTCGCAGGAGAAGGCGAAGAAGATCAATTTCACCTCGGATGATCTGTTCGTCCGCATGATGGATTACAACCATTACCTCTCGAATGCGGCGCTGACGCGCGCGGTGATCGACAAGTCCGCCTCAACCATCGACTGGTTGCAGAAATACGGCGTCGACACCTATCTGTCCGACAAGAATCCCCAGCAGGCTCAGGATGAGGATCCGATTCGCTGGCAGATTTACCACCACTACAAAGACACCCGGGCCGCGTTCGACAACATGTATGCGAACCTGGCCAAAATGGGCGGCACGCTGATGACCCGGACGACCGGCCAGTCGCTTATCAAAAATGAGAACGGGGACGTCACCGGCGTGATTGCCACCAAAGCGGACGGCGGCCGTCTGACGGTGCATGCGCGTGCGGTCATCCTCGCTACCGGCGGGTTCGGCGGCAACAAGAAGATGCTGTCCGACGTGATGCTGACCGATAACATCTCGCTGCTGGCCTGGGCCAATCACGGTGAGGGTGTGAAGATGGCCTGGCAAGCCGGCGCGGCGCAGTGGAATGTTCAGTCGGCGTTGTTGCACGCCAACAAACTGGTGGGCGTGGACGCGCAGCAGGGCAGCGGTTTCAACGACAGCCCGCTGATCCGGCTGTTGAAGTCGCCGTTGCTGTGGGTTGATGTGTCCGGTCAGCGTTTTGCCGATGAGGGCCTGGTGTATGACACCGCGTACTGGTCCAACGCCAGCTACAGTGTGGGCGGCAACTATTTCATCGTGGTGGATACCCCAACGCTGAAGGCCTACAGCCAGGGTCAATTGCCGTTCGACATTTCCGGCGCGGGTGCGCCCAACCCCACCGGTGCGGGCGATTTCGTCGCGCTGAGCGAGGCGGGCGTCAAATCGGGCAATGTCCTCAAAGGGAATACGCTGGCCGAGCTGGCGAAAAACGCCGGCATGGCGCCGGAAAAACTCTCCGCGACCATCGCGACTTACAACCAGATGGTGAAAAACAAAAAAGACACGCTCTACCTCAAGAATGCCAGGTATCTGACGTTCCCCGTCAGCACCGGGCCGTTCTACGCCTTCAAGGCGCAGGAAGTCAGCTTGAGTACGCTGGGCGGGGTGCGCGTCAACGAGCAATTACAGGCCACGGATAAGAATATTAAATCGATACCGGGTTTGTACGTGGTCGGCAACGACGCCGCCGGGTTCTATACCACGCCGGCTTATCCCCCTTATCAGGGGCTGGCGAACGGTTATGCCTTCAACACCGGACGCATCGCCGGCGAAAACGCGGCGCAGTTCGTGAAAGGGGCGAAATAACGCTAACCGGGCGGCGGGGTGGCGCGTTGCGGGCGCCATCCTGACGCCCTGGCCCTGATGATGGTTCCTGCTTGCCTGGCGGATGTGCTCTGGCGGGAGCGTGATGCATTTGCCGAGCGCCTCCCCCGTTGGCGCACACCCGGTCTGTTCGTCGCGGCGTCGGGCGGGCGCATTCATTCAGGGCTTTTGACGCAAGCGGTTCCGGCCTGGTTCGGAACGAAAAGGATAATGACGATGAAAAAGACATTATTAGAATATTTTGCCTCTCTGGTTTCACCCGCTGCTTATTATTCCTCCGCCTTGTTGTTATGGCCCGCCTGCAGCATTGCCGCCGGCGACGCACCCCTGAGCGAAACCGGGGAATGGCTGGAACAGCACGGCGTCGGCGTGCATTTGCAGGCGAGCCAATTTTATTTCACCAACCCCAGCGCCGGTTTGCAGACGCATGAGTCGGAAGCCTTGACCATGCTGTTTGCCGGCGCGGATGTCGATTTGGAACGGATGAACCTGATCCCCGGCGGCAAGGTGCACTTTTTGCAGCTGTGGGTGCCGTTCAGCCACAACTGGGATTACGGCACCCAGGTCGGGGATACGCTGGTGGGGAATCCGCCGCCCTATATTCCCCAGACTGCGCACCTGATGCGTTTTACCTATGAACAGACCTGGGGTGTTGATGATCGCTACTCGCTGGAGTTCGGCAAAAGCAACCCGGGTATGTATTTCGGCACGCCGCAGTGCGACTCCCCAATGGCCTGTGTGAATACGCTGTTGGTCAATTCGGTCGGGTATTCCGCCATGCCGTACTCCGGCTGGGGGGCGCGTATGGCCTGGCGTGCGACGCCGCAACTCACGGCCGGCGTCGGCGGATGGCGTACCTATCGGGGCTATCCGTTTACCAACGGCTGGGAAGAAGGATTCCGGGGCGACGGCAAAGGGGAAAACGCGCTGCTGGCGGCCAACCTGGTCAGCCGTCAGGACTGGCGCGACGCACGCTATCCGCTGAACTGGGAACTGATGGCGACGCATAGCTTCCGCAGCTACAACGAGCCTTATTACACCGTGAACGGTACGTCGCAGGTGACGGACGGCAGCGCGGCGGCCCGCCGTGATTCCGGCGTCAGCGCGTTGTACGTCGGCGCTAAAAAAGCGCTCTGGCGCCAGGACGGCGGGCGTGATGCCGATAACCGGCACCCGACGGCGATCAGCGGCTATGCGGATATGACCTATCTGCTTAACGAGCAGGTGGATAACGGGCTGGGGTCGCTGTTGCATACCGGTCTGATCCTGTCTTCGCCCTGGGCGTCTCGCCCGCTCGACAGTTACAGCCTGAACGTCAGTTGGCTGCGTTTAACCAGCGACGAACAGCGCTTTCTGACCGATGCATTCCACAGCGCCGGAGGGCGCGGCTGGTCGCCGGATCGCAATCAATATCAGGCGAGCCTGACCGCCAATCTGTTCCTGACCCCGGATGTTGAGCTACAGCTCATCGGTTCGCGCACCTGGAAGATGAACAACTGGGGCAATCCCTACACCAGTTTGATCCCGCAAAATGGCTGGTCGTTTGTGATCCAGGCCAACCTGTATCTGGATACCCTGCTGGGGCTGACCCCCAGACGTTAAGGACGTTGCCCGCCGCATCAGCATATCGATGCGGCGGGACGTGCCTCAGGCCGTCACCATCTGCCCGGCATACAGAATAAAAAAGCGGAACGACAGCACACTCAGCAGCGCCAGCACCGCCATCACGACGGTAGCGTATCGCCCGGTATGGCGCCGTAACGACAGCAACAGCGGCAGTACGATGCCGATGCCCGCCACGCCAATCCAGAACACGCCGCCCCAGAACCCCTGCAACGCCGTGACGGCCGCGTCGGTTTTGGCGCCGCCGCCGGTATACAGGCCAAAGAAAAACGCAGTCAGCAGCAGCGCTTCCAGCAGCAGGCATCCGCGCTCAATCCGGTGCAGCAACGGCGAAACCGCCCTCGCCGTCTCTGGCGACGATGCACTGCAAGCATGACACAGCGACAGCACGGCCAGACCGGAGATGACCCCGGAATTCAGGAATAACACCGGAAGCAGCCCATTGTTCAGCAAGGGAAAACCTTTCAGCGTCGACAGCAGGAAGCCAGTATAGACGCCGAGCAGTACGGCCAGCAGCGCCAGCACGCCGTTAAGTTGCCGGGCATGGCGATCGAGCTGGTTTCCCAGCCGTCCGAGCCCGCTTAACGCGGCGCCGACTCCCCCTCGATACCGCTGCGCCTGCTGCATCAGCCAGTGGCGGCCGAGTTGCAGCCACCAGAACGCCAGCGCCAGGAAGAAGATCTGGAACAGCATGACGCCCAGCGACATGACCGAACCGGGGTTGTAATACCGCATCACATACCAGAAGGACAGCGGCCGGGTGAGGTGGAACACCAGCAGCGTCAGGCCGATGGCGACCATTAACGGTGCGCCGACGGCGGCGCGGTACTGAAACCGGAGGCGTTGTTCCGCCGGAAGATGGCGTTGCAGACCAAGCGCGATGATCACCATGCCCGAGGCAATACCGAGGACAAACAGGTAGATGGCGATAGGCCAGTCCCACACCAGCGTATCGAAGTGAAAAGCGTTGTTAATCATAATGTTCCCCATTATCGAAAGCGTGGTTAGGTACGGTTGATCTGGATTTCGCCCTGCTTGCCGGCAACCCGGTACAGGTTCGGCCCGGTGCCGAGATAGCGCTTGGTGCGGTAGACCAGCTTGCTGCGGATGGCCTGGGAAATGTCGCTGTTGGGGTCGTTAATATCGCCGAAGGTTAGCGCTTTCATCGGGCAAATCTGTACGCAGGCGGGCAGATATCCCTTCGCCAGTTGGGTATCGCGGCAGAAATTGCACTTGTCGGCGGTGCGGCTTTCCGGATGGATGAAGCGTACATGGTAAGGGCAGGCCGCCAGACAGTAGCGGCAACCGACGCAGCGGTCGTGGTGGACATCGACGATGCCGGTCGCCGGGTCTTTATAGGAAGCGCCGGTGGGGCAAGCGCTGACGCAGGGTGGATTATCGCAGTGCTGGCAGGAACGGCGGAAAAACTGGCGCACCGGCGGCGTGCCGGCCGGCGCAGCCTCAACCTTGGTGGGATTGGGCAGCACCTGTAACCGGCTTACGCCATCCGGAACCTGGTTGGTTTTCTTACAGGCGGCGACGCATGCCTGACAACCGATACAGCGGCTTTCGTCGTGCAGCATGGCATAACGAACGCCGGTGGCGACGTTTTCTCTGGCCAAAATCAGTTGCAGCGGGGCGCCCCCCACCAACAGCACGGTACAGGAACCCAGGTTCCTAAGTAGTTCTCGTCTTGTATAACGCATGACATTGCCTTTTTGAGTATGAAAGTCTTGTTCACTGGCCGTTTGGCTGTGCTCGCGCAGCGCGCGTCCGTCGCCGTCCGTCAGACGCGCGGACGCGAGACGTTATTCGGCTGGCCGCATCAATGACGCCCGCCGGGAAATAGCCTGAAAACAGCGGTAAATGAAAACGCAGAGAAAAAGCAATTCACGCGCCAGTATCGGAAGGGGAAATAAAATAACGACGTAATTTTCTATTTGTCTGATTTCTATCGAGTATGTTTTTTTATTTTTTCAGGGAAACACGCGAGCGCCAATAATTCGATACGTTTCAACATCACCCTGATACAGAGATGTATTCTGGTGGCGCGTCATCGTTTTTATTGGCGGATACATCACACCCGTGTGTGGATGGTGATGGCGACGGTCGAATATAGGTTAATGAAGAGGGTTGTAAATGTTGAAAATTATTTTATTTATATGATTTTAAATGATTTGTTTTTTTGAAATGCGCCGCAGGCCACCGGTTATGATTCCTGTCACGGTTTGTCATGACGAATGGCTTAGAATGTATTCTCACTAATTATATCGCTCATATGAATTAAGGGTTCCCATGAAAATCCAGCTATTGCGTGAATTTATTATGTTGTCCGAATCCTTGAATTTTACCCGGGCGGCGCAAAAGATGAATATCACGCAACCGGTGCTCAGCCGACATATGAAAGAGATGGAGGAAATATTCGGCACCGAGTTATTTCGGCGCGATACGCATAAAGTCGCGCTCACCAGCGCCGGGGAATTATTATTTTCTGAAGTCCGTAAAGTGATCCAGCAATATGACAGCTCGGTATCGGTGATGCGTACCTTTACCGGACAGAGCCGCCACAGTTTATCGATCACGTTTCTGGGGGAAGCCATCCGCCAACTGCTGGTCGAACTGGTGGATAATTTCCAGCGGCAACATCAGGAAGTGATGGTGGATTGCCGCGATAGCGAGCTGGACGAAGCGCTGGTATTGCTGGAAGAAGGCCAGTGCGATTTGGGGTTCCTGATTCGCCCCAATTTTATGGCGCAGCGTGAAAATTTCTGTTCGTTACCGTTTCAGACTGACCCGCTGTGCGTGGCGGTAAACCGACACCACCCGTTGGCCGGCCGCGGCCGGGTATCGCTGCGGGAGGTGGTTGACTGGCCGGTGATCCGCGTCGACCCGCGGGAGTTCGCCCAGTCGGAGCATTACAGTACCCATTTCCTCCGCCGTCATGGGTTTGAATTCAGCCTGTATAAGGAGTATTCGAACCTGAAATCCTGCTGTTTCAATCTGGAGCTGAACCGTTCCGTGGTGCTGCTGATGCCGAAGCACCGCGGCTATTTGCTGGGTAAAAACAGCGTGCTGCTGGAGCTGGAAGAAGCGGATTGCGGGTTCGTGCTGGAATTGGTGTGGGTAAAACAGAACCTGAACCCTTCGGCAAGCCTGTTCATTCGGGAGTTCCGGGCGTTTCTCGGCAACGACATGGCGGGGTGACGCCAGCGCCGGGCTGTGCCGCGCAGCATGGCGGGCACAGCCGGTCTGAGGCGCGATTACTTGATTTCTTCTTCTTCCTGACCACCGCCGATTCTCGGACGGATGACCTTGCCGCGTTTCTCGGCGGCGCGCACCAACTCAGCTTCTTCGTGCGCCCAGTTCCAGTAGTTGATTTCGTGCGGAGAATGTTCCGTCGCAGTGACGAACATTTCAGTGGCGAAGGCGTTACGCAGTTCGTTGGCGATATCTTCCTTCCAGGGTTTACGCAACTGCTGGGTGGTCATGCGGCGGGTGACGCGCGTCCCGGTCTTCATGATCAGCTCGGCGATTTCATGGGCGCGTGTATAGCAGGATTCGATATCCGGGCAGATTTCGTTGACCATACCGAGCGCCAGCGCTTTACGGGCGGTGATGATCTCGCCGGTCAGTTCGGCGTAGGCGTAACGTTTGCGGCCCATCAATTCCCGCCAGGCGATCTGGATGCCGTCGCCGGGCACCATGTTGACGCGGTAGTGCATTTCAGTGGTCCAGGCGTCTTCGGTACACAGGGTAATATCGCTGAACAGCACCAGATCGGTATGGAATGCGGCGCCGTTCCAGACCCCGATGGTCGGTACTTCGACGTCGAACACCTGGCCTTCGATATCGTTGGTGCCATCATAGTATTGATATTCATACATTTTCCAGGCTTCTTCCGGCGCGGAAGCAAATTCGGTGGCCGGTTGCCAGTTGCCTTTTTCATCAAGACGGCCGATGCCTTTCATAAAGTCCGGCCCGGTTCCCCCCAGGATGATGACCTCGTTGTCCGGATCCCTGCCGGCCCAGTCGAAGAAGTAGTGCAGACCCTGATGCGCCGGCGCCCCCCATTGCAGACTGTCGCCGTTGGTATGCAGGCGCGCTTCGAGGATGCCGTTTTCACGCTTCATGGTGAAACAGTGTTTGAGTCGTTCCGAATATTCTTCAAAAGGCATGTGGGGAATCGTCCCCAGTTCCTTGTGGGACATTTCTTTTCTTTTTCCGTGATCGGATTCGAAATTGGCTTTAATCACCATGATAGGCTCCTGTTAATGGAAATAGCGTGAAGGCCGAATATATCCTTCTTTTTTTAGCACAGAATGCGTCACTGTAACGGTGTATTCTGCTTCAATGCCTGTATTCATTTTGAAGCGCAATGATGATGCGCTTTTATGGTTGAATATAAGGCGTGATAACCAAGGCCCGACGATGTCGGATCTTTATGGAAATAACCGTTTAAAATATTGGTCAATGCCTTACTTTAATGGCGTTTATTCCCGATGCGAAAAACCTATCATCACCGATAAAACATCAGAAATTCTTTTTATACTTTCGGTTATGTTTTTTGTGTATAACCCGGATTTGACGAGAAGAAATAAAAAATGCCGGTTAATTACTTAACGAATTTGGTTTTTTATAGTGTATATAATTTTATTAATATTATGATTTTATTGATTTTTATTTTCACAATTACCGGCGGTTATCACCAGGATGACGCCGGTTATGTGGAAAAAACATAACGGCGGGAATAAAAAGAATTTCTATGCCATATCGGGGGACGGTAGTTTCGGGGTGGCAGGGGTTATTAAGTCAATATACAGGTGGAACCGTTTTTCTCATGGGCTGAGAATGTTATTTGTCCCATGTTGTGGGTTCTGTGTCAGAAATACATTCACCGGATAAATACCGCCTGCTAAATATCGTGATTATCGACTGAAATATCGATGCGTGCTATCAAAAAATATACCGAACTAGCCGGGTGATATCGCCGACGGAATAAATACGAGTTCAGCATTGAACGTGTGGCGGTGATTGCCCTTATGGACGGCGTGATAGCGCGACGCAGTAAAAGACGCAGTAAAAGATGAAGTAAAACAGGTTTGAAAAAGGGGAGCAGTATTATGAATACCGGAGATGACGTCATTATTTCCGCCGCCCTGACCGGGGCGGTAACGCCGAAAGATATCAACGAGCATATCCCGCTGAGCCCGGAGGAAATCGCCGAGGACGCCTACCGTTGCTGGCGGGCGGGCGCGGCGGTGGTTCATCTGCATATGCGTGATGAACAGGGGCTGGGCACGATGGATCGCGAACGCTTCGCCGAAACCATCCGTCTGCTGCGCCGCCATAAAGACTGCGATGTCATCATCAACTGTACGACGTCCGGCGACAGCCGGGCCAGCGATAGCCAACGGCAGGCCCATGTCGCCATGCTGGACGGCATCGAAATGGCGTCGTGGGACGCCGGTTCCTTCAACTGGATGCCCGGCGGCGTGTTCGTCAATTCGCCGCAGTTTCTCGGCCAGTTGGGCGGGATCCTGACTGAGCGGGGCATCAAGCCGGAAGTGGAAATCTTCGACAGCGGCATGCTGGGCGTCGCCAACTATTTTGTCGAAACCGGTAAGCTGCGCGCGCCGCTTCACTATCAGTTCTGCCTCGGCGTCCCCGGCGGTATGCCCGCGTCGGTGGAGAACCTGCACTATCTGGCGACCCATATCCCGCCCGGTTCCACCTGGTCGGCTTTTGGCATCGGCAAACACCACCTTCCCATTCTGTTCACCGCGCTGGCGCTGGGCGGGCATGTGCGCGTAGGGCTGGAGGATAACGTCTATTTCAGCAAAGGCGAGAAAGCCACCAACGCGCAGTTGGTGACGCGCGCAGCACAGGCCGTGCGGCTGTTCGGCAAGCAGGTGGCGACGCCGGACATCGCCAGAAAAATACTGGGTATTCCGCCGCTGGCGGCCGACTGAGGCACGGATCGTCGGCGTGCGTCGGCGGCTGTCCGGCGCGCAGAACGGTGTTTCACACATTCCGAAAAGAAGGACTTATGAAAGAAGCAGTGATTGTAGCGGCGGCACGCACGCCGATTGGCCGCTGCCGGGGAATGCTGGCCCCGGTGCCGGCACACCAGTTGGGGGCTCTGGCGGTCCGCGAAGCGGTACTTCGCGCCGGGATCGCGCCCGAACAGATCGACGATGTCATCTTCGCCAATCTCATGAATCACGAAATCAACAACATGGGGCGCATGGTGGCGCTGGAGGCCGGGCTGCCGGTGACGGTGCCGGGCATCACGCTGGATCGCCAGTGCGCCGCCTCGCTCAATGCGCTGGCGTATGGCGCCATCCAGATCATGGCGGGGTTCGCCGACGTGATTGTCGCCGGCGGGGTGGAAAGCGACTCCCGGCGAACCTGGATGCTGGAGAAAACCGATACCGCCTACGCCGTTCAGCCGCCGCGCTTCGTGGATATCCACACCACGCCGGATCGGTTTGGTAATCCGCCGATGGGGATCACCGCGGAAAACGTGGCGGCGAAATACGGGTTTAGCCGTCGGCAACTGGATGAGTTTGCGCAGCGCAGCCATCAACGGGCCGCCGGCGCGTTGCAGGCAGGAAGGTTCGAGGAACAGATCGTGCCGGTGATGCTGACCGACAAGAAAGGGCGGGAAAGCTGGGTACAGCAGGATGAAGCCATCCGCCCCGAGTGTTCGCTGGAAGGGCTGGCGGCGTTGCGGCCGAGTTTCCTGCCCGACGGCGTGGTGACGGCGGGCAACAGTTCGCCGATGAGCGACGGCGCCGGCGCGGTGGTGATGATGGAACGCGAGCTGGCGGAACGGAGCGGGCGCGAGATCCTGGCGGTATTCCGCGGTTATGCCGCCGCTGGCGTAGAACCCGGTTTGATGGGGCTGGGGCCGATCCCCGCGACGGCCAAACTGCTCAAACAGGCCGGGCTGAACGTCGGCGATATCGACCTGTGGGAATTGAACGAGGCGTTTGCCGCCCAGTCGCTGGCCTGTATCCGTGAAATCGGCATGGATCCGGATCGGGTCAACCCGAATGGGGGCGCCATCGCCATGGGACACCCGCTGGCGGGAACCGGCGCCATTCTGGCCACCAAGACCGTCTATGACATGCGCCGACGTAACCTGCATAACGCCGTGATCACATTCTGCGTCGGCGGCGGGCAGGGCGTGGCCGTACTGCTGACGAGGGAATAAACATGACGGAAAAATTCGCGTTACCCGATGAAATCATCGCGCTGTTCAAGGATGGGCAGACGCTGATGTGCGGCGGTTTCGCCAATCATGGCGTGCCTAACCGGCTGATCGACTGCGTGATTGCGAGCGGAGCCCGGCATTTCACGCTGATTTCCAACGACAGCGGCGACGCCGATCTGACCATCGGCCGCCTGATTCACCTCGGGCTGGTGGATAAGCTGATCGCCTCCCATATCGGGCGCAACACCGAAACGGTCGCGCTGGTGGCGGCGGGTAAGCTGGCGCTGGAGCTGGTGCCGCAGGGCAGCCTGGCGGAGCGTATGCGCAGCGGCGGTTCCGGCCTGGGCGGGGTGCTGACCAAAACCGGGCTCGGCACCGTGGCGGAACAGGGCAAGCAGCGGATTGACATCGATGGCGAAACCTGGCTGCTGGAGACGGCGCTGCGGGCGGATATCGGGCTGGTGCGCGCCCGCAGCGCCGACCCGTTAGGCAACCTGACCTACCGTGGCACGATGCGTAATTTCAATCCGCTGGTGGCCAAGGCCTGCGCCATGACGCTGGTGGATGCGGACATGCTGGTGGATCTTGACGAACTCGGTGTCGATGACATCGCGACGCCCGGCGTGTACGTGGACAAGATTTTGACGATGGAGGGACAACGGCCATGAACCCACGTAACCGTATTGCCCGCCGCGCGGCGGAATACTTCTCGGCGGGGGATGTCGTCAATCTGGGCATCGGCATCCCCAGCCTGTGCAGCGACTATGCCGAACCCGGCGTGATGTTCCATACCGAAAACGGATTGGTCGGCATGGGGCCGCTGGCGTCCGGCATACAGGCGGTGGAAGGGTTTTCCAACGCGACGGCCATGCGCTTTGTGCCGGTGCCGGGGGCCAGCGCGTTCGACAGCGCCGAATCCTTCGCGCTGGTGCGTTCCGGCAAGCTGGCGGCGTCGGTGCTGGGCGGGTTGCAGGTATCGGCAACCGGCGATCTGGCCAACTGGGCGCAGCCCGGCCGGGTGTTCGGCATGGGCGGCGCGATGGATCTGGTTAACGGCGCGCGCAAGGTCATCATCACCATGGAACTCTGTACCCGCGACGGCCAGCCGAAAATCGTCAATACCTGCAGCTATCCGTTGACCGGGCAGCGTTGTGTCGACCACATCGTGACGGAACAGTGCGTCATCGATGTCACGCGCGACGGCCTGATGTTGGTGGAACTGCTGGAGGGGCTGACGCCTGACGACATTCAGCGCCAGGTGGAGCCGCGTTTGCTGATTTCCAGCCGGTTGAAAACCCTACAACCCTGATACGAACCCGACGGCGTGCGCGGGTTCGGCCCGCCCGCCGCCGGGAGATAGGCGAGCAATCACTCACATGTATGCCGCGGCGGCCGTTGCGCCGCGCGCATGACGGGAACCGGGCGGCGGCCTCGCCGACCCGCTGATATCACCGCACGACGGCGCCAGCGCCGTGGGAGCATCTCCTTATGACCGGGCAAAATAACAATGTGGCGTTAACCAAAAATACCGACGGCGCCGCCTATGACGCTGCCGCCTCCACCCGCGTCGACCACGGGTTCGGCGCCCGCGGTTGGATCCTTATCGTCTTTCAGGCCGTGATGTTCTGGCTGGCTGCGGGCGCGGTGACACACGGACTGAATGTGGTGCTGCCTGCGTTGTCGAGCACCTACCACCTGGAATACAGCGCGCTGCTGGCGCTGGCGACGCCGGCGTCCTGGGCGTCGATCCCGGCAGGCCCGATCTGCGCCTGGTTGTGCGAAAAGAAAGGCGCCAGATTTAACATCGTGTTCTGCCTGCTGGCCTGCGGGGTGTGTTTTGGCCTGCTGGGATATTGCGGCTCGCTGGTCGGCTTTACGTTGTTGTTCGCCGGGGTCTGCTTTTTCGGCACCGGGTTCGCCTATGTCGGCGGCACGGCGGTGATGACCAGCTGGTTTGTACGCAAAGCCGGGCTGGCGTTGGGCTGGTGCACGGTGGGGCAGACCATGTCCAGCGCGTTCTTCGTTCCGACGCTGGCGGGGTTGTTTGCGCTGCTGGGCATCCGGCACGGTTTTTGGGGTATCGCCATCGCCATGTTCGTGATGGCGCTGCTGGTCTTGCTGTTCGTGGCCAACAAGCCGGAGGACGTCGGCCTGGCGCCGGATAACGAACCGCTGTCCGGCGCCGAGCTGGCGGCGCGGGCGCAGCAGCACGACAGCTATGTGTGTCCGCTTAGCGTCAGGCAACTGCTGGGGATGCGAGACGTCTGGTTCATGGGGATTGCGACCGGCGCCATCTACATCATGCTGGTCGGGGTGGTCAGCCAGATTGTGCCGCGGCTGATGGAGATGGGCTATGAACTGAATACCGCCATTTTGTATATGACCGCCTCGGCGCTGTTCGGTACGTTTGGCGCCTATGGTTGGGGCTGGCTCAACCATCGCCTCGGCGTGAAACGGGCGCTGCTGGTGTATACCCTCTGGTGGATGGCGGCGGTGCTGATCAACCTGTTCGCCCATCAGCCGCTGATGCTGTGGCTGTCCCTGCTGATGATCGGGTTCAGCCTGCCGGGCGCCACCAACCTGAGCACTGCGCTTATCGCCACCAAATTTCCTCGCCGCCTCTATGTGCGGGCCATCGGCATCGTTCACCCCATTCAGTCCATCGTGCGCTGTTTCGCCTTCTCCATTCTGGCGTTCGGCCTGGCGTATCTGGGTGGGTATACCGGCGCTTATCTGCTGCTGGTGGGTGTCGGTGCGGTGGCGCTGTTGTTGATCTGGCTTATCGATGTGACGCCGGTCAGCGAGTGAAGCAGACCGCAACCGGGGACGTCATGGTTGCGGATGATAAATATTTCAGAGGAGAAACGCCTATGCAGTTGAATAACCTGGTTGCCGGACGCAGTGGGTTTATAGCGCTGACGCTCGGCATGCTGGCGGGCACCGCCGGCGCCGCCGAAGGTATCAGCCCGTTGCAGCCCGGCGCAACTACCGGCGCCGCCGTCGGCGCCTTGCCGCCTCCCGGCGTGTATCTGATGGCGGATATTGCCGATGAGCGCGGCTGGGTGAAGAACGGTCGCGGCGATACCGCCGTGACGCCCGGCGGACAGCGCATCAAGGCGGCGAATGTCAGCGCCGTGATGGCGCTCAGTTGGGTAACGGATTGGCAGGTGTTGGGGGCGCGTTATGCTATGGCTGTGGCCCAGCCGTACAAATGGGCACGGACGAAAACCTATAGCGCCGACGGCGACGCCAGCATCCGGAGTAACGGCCTGGTGAATACCGCAATTACGCCTGTCATTCTGTCGTGGTCGCTGGGCGGGGGGTATTTTCTGGGTACCGGGCTGACGCTGTATGCCGATAACGGCATGTTTCGTTATACCTACGATGCATCCGCCGGCCGTAATGTTAAATCCGCTACTACCATCGGTAATGATTATTGGACGATAGAGCCAAATATCGCACTAACGTATTTATCCAACGGTTGGAGTGTCACCTTTAATAATATTTTGGATGTCAATACGGAAAATAAAACCACCCATTACCAATCAGGTATGACTTATTATCTGGATATGACCGTGGCGAAGAAAATAAATAATTTTACCGTCGGCGTGGTGGGTAATTATACCCATCAGATTACCGACGATGAAATTAATGGCCGAACGGTGGAGGCGGTGGAAGGGCTTTATGGGCGAGGCAATCGCGCCGAGCATGTGCTGGCCGGGCCGCTGCTGGCCTATGACTTCGGCTCGTTCGCGCTCAGCGCCAGAGTGCTGCGCTCGCTGCGCGCTAAAAATGACGCCGATGTGTCCTTTATTCATGTCGGGTTCAGCATGCCGATTAAATAATAAGAAGCTCGAATTGTTGGGGGTATAACGAAATAGATAAATGCATCCGGCATATTTTAAATTCCCGGCGGTTGACTGTGAGGGTTATGGCCGCCGGTGGTGATTTCATTCCTGCAACTTAAATAATGAATGGATGGTTTTTTATTTTAATCGCCGTCTTTGTCGGACGGAAACAGCAAACCAGAAATAGGCATTCCGACGTAGTTAATTCCGCCGGAACAGGCGTGTTTTATTGTTAATTCGAGAGGCGATGTATGACATCAATCGTTATTGTCAGCGCGGTACGCACGGCTGTCGGTAAATTCGGCGGCAGTTTGAGCGCATTGGCCGCACCGAAACTTGGGGCGCTGGTTATGGAAGAATCGTTGGCGCGGGCCGGCGTTGACGCCGACGTGGTGGACGAGGTGGTGTTCGGTAATGTGTTGCAGGCGGGGCTCGGTCAGAATCCGGCCCGTCAGGCGATGCTGCTGGCCGGTTTGCCGGATACCACGCCGGCGAGCAGCCTCAATATCGTGTGCGGGTCTGGGCTGAAGAGCGTGATCGCGGCGGCGCAGGCAATCGCGGCTGGGGACGCTGAAACCGTACTGGCCGGGGGGATGGAAAATATGTCGGCGGCGCCGTATCTGCTCGATAAGGCGCGCTGGGGGCTGCGGATGGGCGATCAGCGTATTACCGACAGTATGGTGAATGACGGCCTGTTTTGCGCCATCAACCGTTATCACATGGGGATGACCGCGGAAAATGTCGCCCGGCGCTGCGGCGTCAGCCGACAGGATCAGGACGAGATCGCGCTGTTGTCGCAACGCCGCGCCGCCGAAGCGCAGGCGCAGGGCGCGTTTCAACGCGAGATTCTGCCGGTGATGTTGCGGAGTAAGAACGGCGATCGGCAGTTTGACGCCGACGAACACCTGCGCCCGGATGCGACGCTGGAAGGGCTGGCGAAGCTGAAACCGGCGTTTGATGCGGTGGGGTCGGTAACGGCGGGCAATGCGTCCGGCATTAATGACGGCGCGGCGGCCCTGCTGGTGATGAGCGAAACGCGGGCGCGCAGCCTGGGCGTTCAGCCGCTGGCGCGGATTCGGGGCTACTCCACCTGCGGCGTCGATCCCGCCATGATGGGGATCGGGCCGGTTCCGGCAACCCGGCGCGCACTGCACGCCGCCGGGCTGACGGTGGCGGATCTCGATCTGATTGAAGCCAACGAGGCGTTTGCCGCGCAGTACATCGCCGTCGCCCGGGAACTGCGGCTGGATATGGAGAAAACCAATGTGAACGGCGGGGCGATTGCGCTGGGCCATCCCATCGGCGCATCGGGTGCGCGCATTCTGGTGACGCTGCTGCATGCGCTGGCGGCGCGGGACAAAACGCTTGGCCTGGCGACGCTGTGCGTCGGCGGCGGCCAGGGGGTGGCGCTGGTGGTCGAACGGATGTGATCGGCGTCGCGGTGGGAGATGCCCGGCCGATGTGGTATCGGCCGGACGTGGGCGTGCGGGTTAGCGGCTCAGACTGGCGCCGCCGCCTTTCTTCATCACCGCACGGATATCCGACTCCTGTACCAGGTTCAGGTCGCCGCTGATGGTCAGCTTCAGCACGCTGGCGGCAATGGCGAAGTTGATGGCTTCCTGATGGTCGAACTGGTGCAGCAGGCTGTGCATCAGGCCGGCGCCGAAGGCGTCGCCCGCCGCCACACCTTCCATAACGTGCACGTTGTAGCGGTTGGTTTCATGGAACTGACCGTCGCTGAGCAACAGGCCCATCCACTGGCTGTCTTCCACGGAGCGGATGTTGCGCAGTACGCTGGCCACCATTTTACAGCCCGGATAGCGGCGGGTGACTTCCAGCATCCCTTCCTTGAAAGCGTCGATCTGGTCGATGCCGCGGGACATGTCGCCGTCGAACGCCTTGATGCCCAGCGTGGCTTCAAAGTCTTCGTCGTTGGCGATGCAGAGCGTGACGTAGTTCATCAGTGTGGACATCACCGCCTGCGCCCGTTCCGGCGACCACATCTTGCCGCGGTAGTTCATGTCGCACACCACCGGGATGTCGTGCTGCTGGCAATATTGGCAGGCTGCGGTCACAGCCTGCTCCAGTTCGGCGGAGATGGCGGGCGTGATGCCGGAAAAGTAGAAATAGTCGACGTCGCTGAAAATCGTCGGCCAGTCGAACTCTGTTTGCCGGGCCTCGGCGAAGGCGCTGCCGGCACGGTCATAGACGACGTTGGTGGAGCGGACGCTGGCGCCTTTCTCGAAGAAGTAAATCCCCAGACGGTTGCCGCCGCGCAGCACGTTTGCCGTGTCGACGCCGTATTTGCGCAGGGTAGACAGCGCGGTTTCCCCCAGCAGATTGGCCGGTAGTTTGGTCAGGTAGGCGGCATCGTTGCCAAGCAGCGAGAGCGAGACCGCAACATTGGCCTCGGCGCCGCCGTAGGCGGCTTCAAACACATCGGACTGGATAATGCGATTGTTGCCGAGCGGCTTGAGCCGCAACATCATTTCCCCAAAAGTCAGCACTTTCATTTTGTTGGTCCATTCAGAATATACCCGCCATCTTACCGGCGCAGCGTACAGGGTTGCATCCTGCGCCTTGAGCGTTCGGGTATCGGCGGTGAGTGCATGATTAAATAACAAACCTGGGGGTATTTCATTAATAATTTTTTATATATGCCTATTTCATGTTGTCGGTACGCTGATTTTTTTCATACCCCGTTGTTGAATTAAGCCGACGTCTGCGCATTCGCGATTTTTTACAAGATGAAATGCCAGAGGGATATTGACGTTGTTTTTAACGAAGGAATAATATTACTGGAACATGTCGGTTACATTGATAAACCACAGGTTATTGACGTCGCTACGGAGATATTTATTCATCGCGCTTTTTTATTGGGGGTAATGTGATAATGATCATACCTCATAAAGAATGGAGATGATATTTATCAACCTTTCATCCTGATAATTTCGGAGTAATACACCATGAATCATCTGGAGCTACAGGCAATGCGCCAGCTTTTTCTATTGAGTGTAGATGAAGCTGCGCACTATATTGCCGGTGATGGGAATAGTGAACAATGGTTAATGTGGGAGCGCGGCGAAAAGGAAATACCTGTATCCATTATTGAACAATTCGAATCAATGAATAAAGAAAGAAAGAAGAGGATCAGCGCGATTATTGAAAAAATAAATAGCCGAATCGGCAATAACACCATGCGATCCTTTACCGATTTTGATGCTTTTCTTGCCGTTTATACCGACGGTGATTTCCTGGAGTGGAAAGTGTATCAGTCCGTTGCCAACGAGCTTTACTCACGCGATCTCGAACGGTTGTGTTAAGGAAAAGGGTCGATGATAAATACGATCATACTGGTGGGGCCGCGGGCGTCGGGAAAAACGACCGTGGGAAAGATGCTGGCAAATCATTTGCAATTGAAATTTGTCGATACTGATGAAATGGTTCAGGCGAAAACCCGCCTGACGATTGCTCAGATTGTCGATCAGCAGGGATGGGAAGCCTTCCGTATGATCGAGAGTCAGATCCTAAAAGAGGTGGCCGTCGCCGGCTATGTCGTCGCGACCGGCGGTGGGATGGTGGTATCGGAAGCTAATCGCAACCATATGAAAAATAATGGTATTGTTTTCTATTTGTCAACATCGGTAGAGACGGTGATCCGGCGGTTGAAGTCCAACCCGGCCGTGAACCAACGGCCATCGTTGACCGGGTTATCCATTACCGATGAGATTGCCAATATCATCAAGATCCGCGATCCCTTCTATCATGAGACGGCGCATTTTGTGATTAACGCCAATGAGGAAAAAGAGCACGTCACCGAGGAGATTCACGCCATATACCGGATGTTGTTGCGTGAATCCGCCAGCAATATGTCACGTATTTCACCGTTTGGTGAACGCTGAGCTTACAAAGAGGGCGGGGACGCTTTCCCCGTCATCTGCCAGGTTGCCGCTGTGCAGGCGTTATTATGCGGCCTGGCTCCCCTCTTTTTGGGCCGCAGCCCGCTGCGTTCAAACCGGGCCCGACGAATTTACCGTTCCCCCGAATGACGACGGCAACCCGTGAGTCTGAATGATGAGGAAAATATTGAGGTGAATGGAAATAAATAAATAGATTTTAAGTGTGAAAGAAGAGTGGATTCCGTTCTTCCAATGGGAACATACAATCTTGCATTTTATTTTTTTAACACGCTGTCGAGATGAAATTTATTCCACAGAATAAAGGTATAAATTGTGCTGTTGTCATGTATATCCGATGCCTTATCCTCGTTGTTTTCATTTTTATCTATCGCACTTTTAGTGTTTTAATTTTGAAGGGTTGTTAAATAACCCTGCGGATGTTGCACTGATGTTTTTATTTGTGTGAATGAAAGTGATGGTTTGTTTTTTTATGTGCAGTGGCTCATAAAAACCCTATAAAAATAATCTATGAATTGTAATTAAAAAAATAATTATTTATTTTGTAATTGAATTGATAGCATGAAAAAAGCAATGAATTAATCATTTAGCGCCTATCCCAGCAGGTGTTATTGGCGCAGCCAGTGTGAACACGGACAGCGCGCAGACAATATGCAACGCAGAGCGAACGGGCAACGCCATTTGCCTGGCCCAATGGCGAGCGCAGCGAGTAAACCGGCGTGTACATGGCGTCCGTCAGAAGGTCGCGTATTGCCAGGGCTAGCACGGCAAGTCGAATAGCCCGCATGGGATGGGTTCTTAAATACGCTTTCTCTGAACCGAAGGTTCCGTATGAATAATCGCTATATACCAACGGCATTTGGTTTGTACCTCAATTATCTGGTACACGGCATGGGCGTCATCCTGATGAGCCTGAATATGCAATTTTTGGAACGTCAGTGGCAAACCGATGCCGCTGGCGTGTCCGTGGTCATTTCTTCGCTGGGGATCGGGCGGCTCAGCCTGTTGTTGATAGTCGGGGTGCTGTCTGACCGCTATGGCCGCAAACCTTTCGTTTACCTGGGGATCGTCGCTTATCTGATGTTCTTTTTGGGGATCATCAGTACCACCAGTATCGTCGCGGCATACTGCTTTGGTTTGCTGGCCGGGATGGCGAACAGCTTGCTCGATGCAGGGACGTATCCGTCGTTGATGGAAGCGTTTCCCAAGAGCCCGGGGACAGCCAATGTGTTGATTAAGGCATTCATTTCCTGCGGGCAGTTTTTGTTGCCTCTGGTGATTAGCGTACTGGTGTGGGCCAATCTGTGGTTCGGCTGGTCGTTCGTGCTGGCCGCCGGGATTATGGTGCTGAACGCCGTGTGCCTGTTCAAATATCCGTTCCCTCCCCATACGCGGCCGCCGGTTCAGATTCAGGCTAACGCGGATAGCGAAGTGCAACCGGCTGCGGATAGCGCGATGACGAAAGGCAGTAATACCTGCGCCATGCTGGATCTCGCCAGTTTTACCTTTTTCGGCTATATCGCCATGGCGACTTTCTATCTGGTGAGCCAATGGCTGGCCCAGTACGGGCAGTTTGTGGCGGGGATGCCGTATGAGACCTCAATTAAGCTGCTGAGCATCTACACTATCGGTTCGCTGTTGGGGGTGTTCATTACGGCGGGGCTGGCGAAGAATGCGGCCAATTCAAGTATGGTGTTGATGCTGTGTACCTTTATTTCACTGATCGCGCTGCTGGTCGTGTGCCTGTATCCCAGTGTGCCGGTGGTGATTGGCTTCTCGTTCGTGATTGGGTTTTCCGCCGCCGGCGGGGTGTTGCAACTGGGGCTGACTATCATGGCAATGCGCTTTGCGAATGCCAAGGGCAAAGCGACCGCGATTTACTACAGCGCCGGCAGCGTGGCGACGTTCACCATACCCTTGGCGACCGCCCGGCTGTCGCAAATCAGTATCTCCAGCATCATGTGGTTTGATGTCGGCCTGGCGGCGGCCGGCTTTCTGACGGCGCTGTTTATCGGCTATCGCGATATGGAGGCTCGCCGCTGTTCTGTCAGTATGAAACAGATCGGCGCCTGATGTTCGGGGGCGCGCCGACAAGGTGGTGTTGACTGCGTCGGGCGTTCCCATCACGCGGCGTGTCGCTGCGGCTGGTCATCGCCATTCCGGAACAGCATTACCGGCCGCATGACGCTGAAACCGCTACTTTTCCGATAATCTCCTCCGCGATCGCCCCCAACCTGATGTCAGCGTTGGGGGACGCTGTGTGATTTCAGCCGGTTTATTTCAATTCCATCGACTGGCAAGCATTAAGGACAAACTGTTTAAACGACACGGCTGCCGGCGATAGCGTGCGGTCTTTGTGCGTCGCCAGATAGACGTAGCGCGTCTGGCCGGGGTTGCGCAGGCGCATAACCTGTACGTTGGAGTGCGAAAGGGTACTGATGCGCGGCATGATTGCGATGCCGTAGTTGATGCTCACCAACCCCACCATCGCGGTATCTTCCTCCACATAACAGGCGATTTCGGGGATCAGTTTTTTCTGCATGAAGATTTTGTCGATGAACTGCCGCAGCCCGCTTTTCTGGGAGAAAAAGATGAACGGGTAGGCAATGGCCTCCTCCAGATCGATTTCGCTGTCGTGGCGTTGCGCCAGCGGGTGGTCGCGGGATGTCACCAGCACCAATTCCTGGCTGATCAAGGGGATGAATTCGATATCCGGCTCGTCCGGAATATGGGAACAAAGCGCCATATCGAATTTATCTTCCTTGAGATCCTGCACAATCGACAACGTCGTGCCCTGAAAAAACGAGAAGCGTTTATTTTTATTTTCGGGAATGTGAATAAAACGATCGATTAATTGCGGCACCACGGTTTCCCCCATGGTGTAAATAAATGCCAGATTAATGACTTCATCGTGCGGCGCACACATTTTCTTCAACGCTGTGCGGCCATTTTCCAATTCAAGCAACGCGCCTTCGACATAGGGTAAAAAGATTTTCCCACTCTGGGTAATACGGACGTTGCGCCCGTGTCGTTCAAACAAGCTGACGCCCAGCTCTTTTTCCAGCTCGGAAATGGCATGGCTCAGCGACGGTTGCGTAATGTACAGGCTGGATGCCGCTTCGGTATAGTGCTGTTTCTCCGCCAGTCGTTTGAAATAATGCAGTTGTTTTAAATTCATTCGGGCTCTCGTGAAGTCAGTGCGGTGCGAAGCTATGTCGCCTAATAATATCAACATACGGCAATGCGTTGTGGTGTGCCGCAGATTACATCACATTACGTGTCAGTTGGTTGTTTCAATAGTGACAGTAACCCGGCGGAGAGAACGCTACGCAGTACCTCAATGCAATATTATTATGGCGCCGTGCAACATAGCATGTCTTTTGGCGCCGCGAATGCAGGAAAATAAGGTAAATGGATTGTTAATTGAAAACAGCGCTGTTGCATCTCTCAAACGGTATCTGAACGCGGTGGGAGAGGCGGTACTTCCCCCTATTTTTTATTTCCATCTATTAATGCAGATTCGCTCACAATAACGGTATGTGATGTTTTTTTACTGCGGGTGTTGGCATAAAAAATGATGATTTATGGATGCGGTAGAAAAATAAATTTGATGTGTGTCGCATTATTCTTATTCAGCGCACGTTGTGCCAGCGATAGCGTCTTTCAGTATGACGATGTGGTGATTTTGTAAAATAGAACACAAATCATCAACACCAAGTATTAACGTCTAACGTTATGGGCTGCAATAAAGTTTGCAACAAAAACTTTATTGGATGTATTTATCATTGCCAGGGTCATGTACATTAAATACAGATAATAATTTAGCAATATTTTACGAAGCGAAACACTCAGGAAAATAAAAGAAAAAAAGAGAAGTAAGACGGCAGAATAATTTGTGCATGAAAACTGTGCAATGAAAAATCACTATAAACGGAGAGAAGTATGAGCCAGAATAAGGCCTTCAATTCGCCATTTTTATTAGCTGTCATTGGCATATATCTAAGTTATTTCCTTCATGGTATCAGCGTCATCACCCTGGCGCAGAATATGACGAGTCTGGCGGCAAAATTCGGTACTGACAATGCCGGAATTGCCTATCTCATTTCAGGGATTGGCCTGGGGCGGCTAGTCAGTATTTTGTTCTTCGGCGTGATTTCCGATAAGTTCGGCCGCCGCGTGTCGATTCTCATCGGCGTGGCGCTGTACGTCTTGTTCTTCTTCGGCATTCCTTCCAGCCCGAACCTGATCGTGGCCTTTATTCTCGCGGTCTGCGTCGGCGTCGCCAACGCCGCGTTGGACACCGGGGCGTATCCGGCCTTGATGGAAGCCTATCCTAAAACGTCCGGCTCGGCGGTTATCCTGCTTAAGGCGATGATCTCTTTCGGACAGATGTTCTATCCGATATTGGTCGGGTACTTGATCTCCAGCAATATCTGGTACGGCTACGGCATCATTCTGCCGGGGATTGCGTTCCTGCTGGTGTCGCTGTTGGTCGTCCGGAGCAAATTCCCGAGCCAGTTGGTGGATGCCAACGCCATCAAAGATTTGCCGCAGATGAATCAGAAACCGCTGGCCTGGCTGGAAGGGGTGGCGTCCATCGTGTTCGGCGTGGCTATCTTCTCCACCTTTTACGTGATCGTGGTCTGGATGCCGAAATATGCCGCCGCCTATGCGGGGATGGCGGAAACCGATGCATTGAAAACCATCTCTTATTACAGCATGGGGTCGTTGGTCTGCGTATTCGTCTTCGCTCTGTTGCTGAAAAGCATGGTGCGCCCCGTCTGGGCCAATGTGTTCAACTCTGCATTGGCGGTAGTGGCCAGCACGGTGATTTATCTGTATCCGTCGGCGACGGTGTGTAATGTCGGCGCATTTGTTATTGGTTTCTCTGCGGCTGGCGGGTTGTTGCAACTGGGCGTCTCCGTGATGTCCGAGTTTTTCCCGAAAAGCAAAGCCAAAGTGACCAGCCTGTATATGTTGATGGGCGGCCTGGCGAATTTCGTGATTCCGATTATTACCGGCTATTTGTCCAAGATTGAATTGAAATACATCATTCTGCTGGATATCGGTTTTGCTGCCGTCTCGCTGCTCACCGCATTTATCGTTTTCGTTCGCTACTACACAGTATTCAATATTCCTGCGAATGACGTTCGTCTGGGTGAAGGCATGTTTTCAGTGAAGAATGCCAATAACCGCCCGTCGCATTCATAAGCAGAACCCCGCGTCATTAATAATGGCGCGGGTAGCAAGAATCATATTTATAGCGTAAGGAGTTTATAATGGATGTCACTGCAAAATATGAACTGATCGGCTTGATGGCTTACCCCATCAGACACAGTCTTTCGCCTGAAATGCAGAATAAAGCGCTCGATAAAGAAGGTCTGCCTTATACCTATATGGCGTTTGAAGTGGATAACGAATCCTTCCCGATGGCTATCGAAGGTCTTAAGGCGCTGAAGATGCGTGGTACGGGTGTTTCTATGCCCAATAAGCAACTGGCCTGCGAATATGTCGACGAGTTGACCCCGGCGGCCAGACTGGTGGGCGCCATTAATACCATTGTGAACGACAACGGTTATCTCAAGGGGTATAACACCGACGGTACCGGCCATATCCGCGCCATCAAGGAAAGCGGCTTTGATATTAAAGGCAAAACCATGGTGCTGGTGGGCGCCGGCGGCGCTTCCACCGCAATCGGCGCTCAGGCGGCGATCGAAGGCATCAAGGCCATTAAGTTGTTCAACCGCAAGGATGAGTTCTACGAAAAAGCGCTCGATTTCGCCAAACGGGTGAATGAAAACACCGACTGTACTGTGACCGTTCACGACCTGGGCGACCAACAAGCGTTTGCCGATGCCATCGCCACCGCCGACATCCTGACCAACGGAACCAAACTGGGGATGAAGCCGCTGGAAAATGAAAGCCCGGTCACAGACAAAACCATGCTGCGCCCGGAATTGCTGGTGACGGAATGCGTGTATAACCCGCATATCACGAAATTGCTGCAGATGGCGCAGGACGTTGGCTGTAAGACTGTCGATGGTTACGGTATGTTGCTGTGGCAGGGAGCTGAACAGTTCAAACTCTGGACCGGTAAAGACTTCCCGCTGGAATATATTAAAGAGGCCATGGGGTTCACGGGGAAATAACCCGTTATCGCCGGTTGGCCGTGGGCGCCTGAACGACATGCTGTGCGTTCAGCCCGCCCCGGCGTATTGACGCGGCGACCTTGGCCCGGTCAGGACGGCGTATGCCGCGGCGTTGCGCCAGACTGGCTGACGTAAACATTGTGACTCCCTGAGCGGGGCATCAACCGAAGAGAACAGCATGAAAACCGTAACTGTGAAGAATCTGGTGATTGGGGAAGGCGCCCCCAAAATTATCGTGTCATTGATGGGGAAAGAGGTGTCTTCCGTGGAATCGGAAGCGCATTACTACCGGGATTTCGACTTCGACATCCTGGAATGGCGCATCGATCATTTTAATAATCTGGATAACATCGACAGTGTGCTGGATGCGGCCCACAAGCTGCGTACCATCATCAACGACAAGCCGATTCTCTTTACGTTCCGCACCGCGAAAGAAGGCGGCGAGAAAGAGATCGCCCCGCAGGCGTATATCGCGCTGAATCAGCGGCTGATCGACAGCGGTCTGGTGGACATGATCGATCTGGAGCTGTTTACCGGCGACCAACTGGTGAGTGAAACCATCGCCCATGCCCATGCCAAAGGGGTCAAAGTGGTGATGTCCAACCATGATTTCCACAAGACGCCGCCGAAGGACGAGATCATCAAGCGTCTGTGCAGGATGCAGGAACTGGGCGCGGATATTCCCAAAATTGCCCTGATGCCGCAGAACAAGAGCGATGTGCTGACGCTGTTGTCGGCCACGCAGGAGATGTCCGAGCTGCATGCGGATCGCCCAATCATTACCATGTCGATGTCCAAAACCGGGGTGATTTCACGGTTGGCGGGTGAAGTGTTCGGGTCTGCGGCCACATTCGGCGCACTGAAAAAAGCATCCGCACCGGGCCAGATCGCTATTAAGGATTTGCGAGCGGTGCTGACGATTTTGCATGAAGCCTAAATCGGTGTGAATGAAGGTGAATATTCGGGCGCCGCAAGGCGCCTGAATAAAAGAAATATCGAACAGTTAAACCGGAGCGTACCGGGAGTACGTGAGGATTTCGAGCACGGCCCAGGGCCAATATGGCAAGTGAAATAGTCCTAATGGGATAGGCTCTAAGAATTAATGAATATTTTAATGCAATAAGCACGAACACCTGCTCATTATCAATAAACGGGAAAGAGACGAATTATTATTGATGAGTCTATGGGTGGGGATATTTTTATTCAAAAATTACCGCGTATTTATTACGTACAAGTCATACATGGAGTGCGTTATTTAATGCCGCTTCGGTGTGTTGCATTTTTGAATCGGAAAATAATTCAATTCGGCCTGAATCAGGAGTAGCTATGAAGCTGGAAAAACCGAAAAGAGTCAATGGCAGGGTCCCGGTATTATCTGCCGAAGAGGCTGTTAAATATATTCCGGATGAAGCCACGCTGTGCGTATTAGGCGCCGGCGGCGGCATCCTTGAAGCCACGACATTAATTACCGCGTTGTCCGAAAGATATCAAAACACGCAGTCGCCGCGTAATTTGTCATTGATCAGCCCGACCGGTCTGGGGGATCGCGCTGAGCGCGGCATCAGCCCGCTGGCGAAAGAGGGGTTGGTGAAATGGGCGCTGTGCGGCCACTGGGGGCAATCGCCGCGTATCTCTGATCTGGCGGAGCAAAACAAGATTGTCGCCTACAACTATCCGCAAGGGGTGCTGACCCAGACCCTGCGCGCCGCCGCGGCGCATCAGCCCGGCATCCTGAGCAACATCGGCATCGGCACCTTCGTCGACCCACGCCAACAGGGCGGGAAGCTCAATGAAGTCACCAAAGAAGAGCTGATCAAACTGGTCGAAATCGACAATCAGGAGTACCTGTATTACAAAGCTGTCGCGCCGAACATCGCCTTTATCCGCGCCACCACCTGCGACAGCGAAGGTTATGCCTCGTTCGAAGACGAAGTGATGTATCTGGATGCGTTGGTGATCGCGCAGGCGGTTCACAACCATGGCGGCATCGTGATGATGCAAGTCCAGAAAATGGTGAAGAAAGCCACATTGCACCCCAAATCGGTGCGCATTCCCGGCTATCTGGTGGACATCGTGGTTGTCGATTCCGCGCAGACCCAGCTCTATGGCGGCGCACCGGTCAACCGCTTCATTTCCGGCGACTTCACGCTGGATGACAGCACCAAAATGGATATCCCTCTCAACCAGCGCAAACTGGTTGCCCGTCGCGCCCTGTTTGAAATGCGTAAAGGTGCGGTCGGTAACGTGGGGGTAGGGATTGCCGATGGTATCGGTCTGGTGGCGCGCGAAGAAGGATGCGCGGATGACTTCGTTCTGACGGTGGAAACCGGCCCGATCGGCGGCATCACCACCCAGGGCGTAGCGTTCGGCGCCAATGTGAACACGCGCGCCATTCTGGATATGACCTCTCAGTTTGACTTCTACCATGGCGGTGGTCTGGACGTGTGTTATCTGAGCTTCGCGGAAATCGACCAGCACGGTAACGTCGGCGTACATAAATTCAATGGCAAGATCATGGGAACCGGCGGGTTTATCGATATCAGCGCCACGTCGAAGAAAATTATTTTCTGCGGCACCCTGACTGCCGGCAGCCTGAAAACTGCGGTGGGTGATGGAAAACTGAGTATTACCCAGGAAGGGAAAGTTAAAAAATTCATTAAAGAAATACCGGAAATTACCTTCAGCGGGAAAACCGCGCTGGAGCGTGGCCTCGACGTTCGTTATATCACGGAGCGTGCGGTATTTACCTTGAAAGAAGATGGTTTGCATTTGGTCGAAATTGCGCCCGGTGTCGATCTGGAAAAAGACGTTTTGGCCCAAATGGACTTCACGCCAATTATTTCCGGCGATCTGAAGTTGATGGATGAAAGAATGTTTCACGACAAAGTCATGGGATTTGTTTTGCCTGAAGCAGATCAATAACAGGAGTAAAGAAGATGAACTTTGCCTTAACCGAAGAGCAAGAACTGTTGCTTGCCAGTATTCGGGAATTAATTACCAATAATTTCCCGGAAGAATATTTCAGAACATGCGATCAGACCGGGACTTATCCCAAAGAGTTCATGAAAGCGCTGTCTGACAACGGTATTTCCCTGTTGGGCGTGCCGGAAGAATATAACGGCATTCCGGCCGACTATGTCACCCAGATGCTGGCGCTGATGGAAGTGGCGAAGTGCGGTGCGCCGGCATTCCTGATCACCAACGGGCAATGTATTCACAGTATGCGTCGGTTCGGCTCGGCCGAGCAGCTACGCAAAACGGCGGAAAGCACGCTGGCCACCGGCGACCCGGCTTATGCGCTGGCGCTGACGGAACCGGGCGCGGGCTCAGACAACAGCAGTGCCAGCACGTCTTATACGCGCAAGAACGGTAAAGTGTACCTGAACGGCCAGAAAACCTTCATTACCGGAGCGAAAGAGTACCCCTACATGCTGGTGCTGGCGCGTGATCCGGAACCGAAAGATCCGAAGAAAGCCTTTACCCTGTGGTGGGTGGAGTCGAACAAGCCGGGCATCAAGATCAACCCGCTGCATAAAATCGGCTGGCATATGCTGAGCACCTGCGAAGTCTACCTGGACAACGTTGAGGTGGATGAAAGCGATATGGTCGGCGAAGAAGGCATGGGCTTCCTGAACGTGATGTACAACTTCGAAATGGAACGCCTGATCAACGCCGCGCGCAGCGCCGGCTTTGCCGAGTGTGCTTTTGAGGATGCCGCCCGTTATGCCAACCAGCGTATCGCGTTCGGCAAGCCGATCGGCCATAACCAGATGATCCAGGAAAAACTGGCGCTGATGGCGATCAAAATCGAAAACATGCGCAATATGGTGATGAAAGTGGCCTGGCAGGCGGATATGCACCAGTCGCTGCGTACCAGCGCCGCACTGTGCAAATTGTACTGCGCCCGTACTTCGCTGGAAGTCATCGACGATGCGATCCAGATCATGGGCGGCCTGGGCTATACCGACGATGCGCGCGTTTCCCGCTTCTGGCGTGATGTGCGCTGCGAACGTATCGGCGGCGGTACCGACGAAATCATGATTTATATCGCCGGTCGTCAGATCCTGAAAGATTATCAGGACAAGTAACGTCCCCTGCCTCTGTTCACACCTTCAGGTGTGGACAGAGTGTTGACACTCAACGCCGGGGGCAACCTCGGACGTCCTTCTAGCATTCCCATCATCAGATGACGCCATGCCGACGGTGTTTTAGCAGCGGTTTGTGATGAGCAGTGTATGACCTATCGGTGGTTTGAATGGGTTGTATTCACAATGTCTCTACGTCGGGTTATTGATTGTTTCCGTTTGTTGGCGGGGGCGATATGCGTCGGCTGGTTTGCTCGCTATGTTGTCTACCTGTTATCTCCCACTATCCGGCGCCTAAACTGTTTATGATAATAAGCGGCATGAAGCGACTGGCGAGCTGAATGATGTGCTTTTCCTATTTGCTTGAAAAATTGATAGGTACTGATAACAGACGGCAATATTGCCACTGAATGGCGTATTCTCCTTTAATCAATCGGGTGTTTGTTATATACAGATAGTAGAGGTATTTGTCACCGAAAGGTTAATGCGTGACATTGATTGTTAACCGGGGGTTGTTTACTTATCTTTTTTTACTTGTTAGCTTCTGGTTAAGGAGCGGTGATTATTTAATACGATACACATTTCAAATAATTCGATTTTCAGGATGATAACTTAAGAGTTCTCAATAGGATATCCGCAGAGGAAGGATTACCTGCATTTACAACACAGTAGGTATAACAAATCGAACTCATCGAATAAGGATATTGTATGCATCGGATTAGCATGAATTATATCAGGATATTATTCAATATAATTAAATACCTAAAGATAGATGTTAATGTTTTGATCGCTGAAGCGAATGTAAGCAATCTCATTATTGATAAAAATAATGATTACATATCTATGGATGAGGCTAATAAGTTATTTTGTTCTGCTGTTAATATCTCTGGTGATGAATATTTTGGTTTGAAATTTTATGAATTTTTTCATCCGAGCTTCTTTAATGTGTTGAGCTATATGATGATGAGTAGTGATAATTTACTCCATGCCTTGGAAAGTGCATGTCAGTTTTCTACGTTAGTATACAGTGGCTCACATCCACAGATGACCAGAGTTGATCTCAATACATACTGTTTTGAGTTTAATGATGATCATAAATTATATAACAATGAAAATTGTCTTAGGTATTTTCATGATGCAGGCATCTCAACATTGTACGCATATTGTAAATGGCTGACGGTAGGTGACTTCGTGCGTTTTTCATCGGTTGATTTTTGCTATGAAAAACCCGCCAATATCGAAGAGTATGAAGCGTTATTTGGCTGCCCGGTTCAATTTGGCATGGGGAGTAGCCGCATGTATTTTTATGCGGATGATTTACTAAAACCGCTGATCACCAAAGATGAAGTGTTACACCGGATGCATGAGAACCATGCTCAATTAAAATTAAAATCCGAAGGGGTGTTTACTCTTAAAGTACGGAAGGTTATTGAGGAGCAGATTAAAAAGGGATATTGCAATGTCATGTCCGTTTCGACGTCATTGTATATGACGCAGAGGACGTTACAACGCCGCCTGGAAGATGAAGGTGTCTATTTCAAGGATATTTTATCCGATGTGAAAATTGAATTGTCCAGATATTACTTGATCTATAGTCAATGTCCATTATCTCATATCGCCGATATGGTCGGATATCGAGATATCAGTAGTTTTAGTCGTGCCTGCATTCGATGGTTTGGTATGCCGCCGAGCTTTTATCGTGCTGAAAATAAAAAATGGTGAGGTTGGAACGGTTGATAAGAATCGTATTCATTGATTTCCCCACCCTAATCATGATTGCCACTCTATGTCGCGACGGCTATACCATACAGCCAGGTAAAATTAGCGTTCATTAGTTTTATATCAACGAAAGATGAATGAATACCGATGTTCGGTATACCGCAATAACAGCCATCCATATTGACATCTATACCCTAAATCATTCGCGTTGCAGAGAGGCGGGAAGCGAGTGAGCCCCGACGCGCTTACGGCGATAACTGATTCGGGTGAATGACAAATCTGTCAGGCGCTGATTTGAATGCCGTTTGCTGCAACCCCCGAGGGCGAGGCCCAAGTATGGCCAGGTTATAACGCTAACGTACCGGCAACCTGAAGCATGACGGGTATAAAAAGGATGTTGTTACATATTACCGATGATTTATGCAACAACATCACAATGAAAGGAAGGGTTAGACTATTTGTTTGAGCAATAAATATCAGTTGCTCTGATTGACTAATTTTTTATTTAAACTGTAATTTCGATCTTTCTTCCGTGAGTAGATAAATAAAAGCAGAATAGAGCATAGCGATAAACGACCAATGCTATATAAACTTATTAGCGTGAAGAACGAGTATCTCTGTGAATAATCCATACCAATGGAAATATATGAAATCACTACATTTGTTATAAACCATAACAAGAGAAAGGCTAGCTTTAATATCGAATTGGTTTTGCTATCATTATTACTTAATCCTTTGGTTCCCCAACTGGTATCGTTATAGTTTACCAGTGCATAAGTGGTTAAAAAAACGAAATTGCTGGATCAAGAATAAGGTGCAGGAACGTCCAATGGAAAAAATGTGCAGTTGATGAAGGGGTTGGTATCATAGTGGCTAAAGAAAAAATCAGTAAAAATGCAGCAATGGTGTAAATCCAGAATGATGACATATTAAAAAAAACGACACCCAGGCAAGGCGTAACGATGAGGAATATAAGAGATAGAAATAGATAATGGATTATTTTTCCATATCTATTAGTCAGCGGAGTATAGCTACTAAATATAAGCTGTAGTCCCCAAATGGAAAACAGCCCCCAATAGGCTATATGGGCCAAACTCATGCCGGCTACACCTTCAATATAGGTAGAAGGGAATAAATGTTGAAAGACGGTGAAGTTCAACACACTAAACATGGCTGGCATGAAAAAGATTCTTATTGTATTAATTAATGATAAATATAATGCTATGGATATCTTCAGCTTGTTTCCTCCTCCTTTATTTTTATCCCTGAGAATCTGTGGCAGTTGGGATATGGCATGAAATCGAGCAGATATTGTGCTGTTTATCCATCGCCTGCGTTGTAAAATCAATTCGGATAATGTCTTGCAACTATCAATTTCCACACCTGCATTGGGATTAAATCCTAATTTATATTCTTGTGCATTGTTTTTTATAATTTCAAAACCAAGCACGCGATCTTCTGCTAAGTATAAATTCTTCTGCAATAAACCATCGGGCGACAATCCGCGAAAATAACCAAATAATGGAGAGGTAGGGTCACAATCATTCTTGCTAATTGCCTCCCATCGAATAAGGCTGCATGCGCCAGGAATGACCTCAAGATAACCTAAAAAATACCCTACCGGCCAGAAGCTTATTTTGTCCCATACAAAATTACTATATTGCCAGGATTTGTGGAGCGCACTAAAGGGTTCTGGTTTAGGTAATAAGTAAGCAGCAACCGCTGCGTAATTTTCCTGATATTCCATATCATGTAACAAATTCATCAGGCATGATGAATCAGGAATAGTTCCAGCATCAACCTGCAGAATATAGGTTGGATTTATGCGATTACATAGGGATAAAAACATCCAGGCGTGAGAGTCAAGTTTGCCTCTGTTTTTAGATTTTAATGCCAGAATGCAACTTACCTTGTGCTCTGCATCAGGAAAGGGGACTTTATCAATATCAGTCTTATACGCATGATGAATATCAGAAAGCGACAGTGCTTTCTCATCCAGCATTAGCATCGGATAGGCATCATCTTCACGAATGACGTCTAAATTATATCCCAGCAATGCCAACAAACGTAAAGTATCAGGGGCTATGTTAGCAATACCGTCGAATATAATACATATCTTAATGTTATAGTTTATATATTGAGTTGATTTTAAATGGTTGGCATTATTAATGGCAGCTAATAATGTATTGCATATCATTGATGCATTTTCATTATATGCTGTTATTGAAATAAGTATGTCAGTTTTTACAGAGCATATATCCTGTGGGATGATGGTCCTTTCAGTATACTTTTTTTTAGATCTATAAAATAAGATGCATTATATTGCTCTAGGCTAAGTGTCATAATAAGTATCCTTGGTATATATGATTTAATGATGCTGTGCATCGCTTGTTAATTGATTTTTCATCATGGAATATATGTATGGCACGACCATTGGACAGGCTGTTTTAAATAAAACACACTGTGTGGAAGTGCTGACGCTTATATATAAACATAATGGCGTTGGGGGAATGTACGCGAATTACGACAACTCATTGGCTATAAATGACAGGCGATGGTATTGAGCGGAGTTTATTGAGGAAATAATAGTGTGTTACCCGTGAGAGTTGTTCTGGGTAATAGAGTGAGTCATGAAAATAGATCGGAGTGTGTCTTGTGATTATTTTTTAGATGCTTTATCTCGCCCAAGAGATAACAATCATTTGGTGTGATGATAATCTCTTAAAAAATATCCAGAGATAAACATATTCCTGCACGTTAAATAATACGCTCACGGTATTCCTAACGATGCAATGAGGGATGATGCACCCGAGTTAACGTGCCGGTATTGTAACAAATAGTGGCTGGACACCGCCCGGCATCGCCATTCCCGGTAGCGAGAGGAGACGTTGGGGCGTCAATTCTTGAGTGAGAATGGCAGCGTAATGGTTAATTTAACGTTGTTTTGATCCTGTGGCGTATTGTTGAAACCATTACTGTAGGATGTTATTCCACTGTGGTTCGCATATTTAACATATCGCAATTTTATATTTCCTCCTTTAAATAATTGATTATCAGGTAATTCATATTTAATATAAAATCCTACTGCGGATTCGTGGATTCGTCGTTCTTGATCATAATTTAAATTCGTGCTTGGTCTGGCTCCCCAACCTACTGCATAGCTGGTTCCGAGAGACCAATTGGGTAAGTTTAATGTCGAGAGTGAATATTTCATTTCAACGAAAAGTGCTTTTTCACCATCGGCATTAAAATCAGAAATAGAGTCCCACCAAAAATCCATTCTGCCTGCTGAGCTGGCATAAGTGGGTGTCAGTCTGGTAGTGAAATATCCTTGATTTCCTGGCGCGTTAACTTGCGTTGCCTCTATTAAAATATCAAAGGGAAGAGCCTGATAAGAAAGGCTTAATCCCTGAAGCCAGGCTGCGCCGTCATAAATATTATCGGTGGATTTATCGTTGGCGATATATATCTGATAATTTATTTTAAATGTGTTTTTATCTGTGTATGGGCTATATGTCAACTTCCACATATATTGTTCTAAATAGTTTTTAGACTGGCCATATGCGGCTTCGGCTAACCAGTGATCGTGCTGATAGCTTCCGCCGATCGAGAATATATGGGAGATTGGCGTAACTCTGTCCATCGCACGAAACGAGTAAAATCGAGTGTACCAGGGGGCTTTGTATTGATCACTGATAAAATAAGCTAGTGATAATTTATCATGCGTGAATATATTCCAGTTAGCGCCTGATTCAATTCCGCGATACGTACCCGGTGATATGTTCCAGTTGGATGATACTAATGTTTTTCCTGAGGGCGCAATATAGCCAGCATTTAGCCAATAACTATGATATTTAAATTTTGCATGCGCTTTGTAAAGACTACCACCGCTACGATTCCCTTCCCATGTTTCGTCCCATACGGTTTGCGCATTATTCATTCCAACTTCATCAATGGTATTTTTTCTGTCTGATATTTTTTGTGCCTGATAATAGCCTGCATCTATACCAAAAAAATCCCGATAATATCCTGATTGAAGCGTTAAGTTGATTGCAGATGTCGCCTGATACATAGACATCTGGTATGTGCTGCTGTTTGCTGGTTCTCGCTGATATTCACTAATGTCGGAATAATAGAGTACACCATTTATTGTTGTATCACGGATGAAATCTGACGCTGTGGAATCATGTATGTCAGAAAAAACAAAAAGAAATAACCACGTTCTTTTATACCCTGACATGTTATTCCCTATAATGATTTTAATTTTATTTATAATAATTACATGACGGTTGTATTTTATACGGTGATGATCAATATATCCGCCATCCTTCAGATTGCAGGTGTGTTATTGGTGTTTGTTCACCCGAATCACTTATCGGGACTTGCTTATTTACTATTTTCCTGCAACTCAAATGATTTAGTCTGTATAACTAGTTAAAATGGCGCAAAGCAACAAAATAGATAACGTGTGATTTTTTAGGCTGTTGTTGGTTTTTCCCTGGTGTTTTTAACACCTCCTTGATTCTTTAAAATATTCAATAAATATAAATCCTTCATAGGCATCCGGGCGACTGTCGGATGGTCATGGTGGCGATGGCCTCACCTTTTTCTGATACATATAACTAGCCTGGATGTTTGGAGGCGATGGAATCCCTGGTCATCATTATTTCCTGGTTTAAAAGAGAAAACCTGCAACAATTTTTCATCAAAATAACAACCCAAAAAAGCAAAGTAAATAACAGTCTCTTGTCATGTCACGACATCAATTCGTCTTTAAATGACAGGGTGATTTAGCCCTGTGGATAAGGAACCGGTGAACGAAAAATAAAAACCGTAGAGGATATGGTATTACTGATATTGGCTCTTGATGTGGGTATATGAAGACTCTATCCCCGCATCTATCACCGGTTAGCGTAGTACGTGTCTGCAGGGTAGGGTTTTAGGGAGGCGTCGCTTGTTGCTCTTGTTCGGTTTCACCGGAGGAATATGGGTGACGAGCTATAGTGAACGCCACCATCAATGCCCATTAGCGCTATAAAGCGCGATCGGTTTAAATTAGCATCTCTGAGCTATCGTCAAACTGCGTCATATATTCCAGGCTGCCGAGGTCATTTTTAAACTGCTTCCGGTATTCTGATGGCGAACAACCGACATGCCGGATAAATAGTTTTGTGAAATGATCGACATTGTCGTATCCGACTTTAAATGATATTTCATTCAGGCACAGTTCGGTGTTGGTCAATGAAAACTTCGCTTCGGTAATTCGACGTTTAATAACATAGTTAATGGGCGAGATATGGTATTCTTTGGTGAATTCGTGGCAAATGTAGCTGACGCTAGCGCGGAACTTTTTCGCTAATTGCTCCAGCGTAATTTTTTCCCGATAATTACTGTTAAGATAAACCAAAATATCTTTGACCAGGACATCTTTTTTCATATAGCCCAGTTCGGAGCGGCCGGCATTTTTGAAATTTTCATAATAAAGCACGGCCAGTGCGTAACTAAACGCATCATAGACCAGCGACGGGGTGTTACGGTTTTGGCGTGGCAACAGTAAACTGATTTCCTGAAAGATGCTTTTGATGACGTCTTTATTCTTCACCATGGAAGCGACGGGGCATGAATGCGGCGGCATGAGCCGGCCTTCTTCCATCCCATTGATTTTAAATCCGTAAATGGCACAGGTGCAGGTTGTGGCGGGGGAGACGGCATCGGAGGCGACCGTGTGCAGGCTGCCGCGCTCTATCACGATGATATCGCCGGCGCGGGCAATATAGCTGGAGGAATCAATCGTGAGATTAACCACGCCTTTTTTGACATAAATCAACTCGGTTTCAGCTTCATGAACATGATGGCCGGATTCCCAGTTGGGATCGTCGCTAATAACATAGCGGGAGAGTTTTGGCGTCAATCCGTTTTCAAAGATGGAATCCGTTCTATTATCAAAGTTGCACTGATACATAATGACTTCCCCATGTAGCCGTAAGCTGCAAGTCAATTACTGAATGGTTCAATCGAGTAACGAGAAACAATATATAACACGAAAAAAACCGACCCCAAAACAAGATTGTTTGTATGGAATGCAAGATTGTGCACTGGTGCAAATAATGGATGTTTTTATTTTTCATTAATAAAATCTATAGATTCATGCATAAAAACTATGGAATAGGTGGTGAGAGGAGTACAAAACGAACATATAACATTCATAATGCGGCGAGATATTTATTTTGAATTGAAACCATCAAAGAAAAAAAAGAGTATATCGAAATAAACATGATGATCATCACAACTTACTGGCGTGATTTTATATTTCATCATTGCTATGACATAACACGTTTTTTTCTTTATCTCCCACAGCGTAGAGATAAACAGAAAACAATTAATTAACACATTGTCGAGGTTGGCATTTTTTTCTGCAAGATAGTTGGTAACTAAAACATATTATCATGTCGTATTGTATTGGCGGCGGCATCAATATATCAGCCTAGTATATTCCTTTGAGAAAAATGGTTTTCTATACCTGGCTGTATTCCCCATCCAACATTGGGGCGCAGCGTTATAGAGAGTCTTTAATGCGGAGAAAAACATGAGTCAATCAAACGTCTCTCCATTTTCTTTATTGCCGGCGACCGGCATCTATCTGAATTGTTCCGTTTGCCCATTGGCTTATCGTCATTCAGGTACGGACGCCTTCACCGCCAACCCCAATATTCGTGATTGACGATAGGAGATACCATGAAAATTATAACCTGCTTCAAGCTGGTACCCGAAGAGCAAGACATTGTGGTTACTGCAGATCGGACGCTGAATTTCGATCGCGCGGACGCCAAAATCAGCCAGTTTGACCTCAATGCCATTGAAGCCGCCACCCAACTGGTGGGTGACGACGGCCAGGTTGCGGCGCTTTGTGTCGGCGGCAAGTACCTGGACAACTCCAAAGTGCGTAAGGACGTGTTGTCGCGCGGCCCGCATGAACTTTATCTGGTTCAAGACGCACAGTTGGAAAACGCACTGCCCAAAGACACCGCGCAGGCGATCGTTGCCGCCGCAGGCAAAATCGGGTTCGACCTGATGCTGTTCGGCGAAGGCTCCGGCGATCTGTACGCCCAGCAGGTGGGCCTGCTGGCCGGGGAACTGTTGCAGGTACCGACCATCAATGCGGTCAGCAGCATCCAACTGGACGGTAATCGCGTCATCGTCGAACGCACGCTGGAAGAAGAAGTCGAGGTGCTGGAGTTGACGCTGCCGGCGGTGCTGTGCGTGACGTCCGATATTAACGTGCCCCGCATTCCTACCATGAAAGCCATTCTCGGCGCCGGGAAAAAACCGGTTACGCAGTGGAAAGCCGGCGATGTCGAGTGGACGCCGAGCGCGCCCTTTACCGAACTGGCCGCCATCCATGTGCCGCCTCAGGCTGAACGCAAACATATCATCATTGAAAGCGATTCACCGGAAGCGGTGGCCGAACTGGCTGAACATCTGAAGAAAGTGCTGAACTAACCCGGACGGAGAAAAATCACCATGAGTAAATTAGCCAATGTATGGGTGTTCAGCGATAACACCGATCGCTATGCCGACCTGATGGCCGGCGCACGTCAATGGGGCGAACGTGTCGACGCACTGGTTCAGCATGACGACGTAGTGCCGGCGGTGAAACCGTTGGGTGCGGATGCGCTCTACGTACTGGGTGTGAATGCGGAAAATCAGCGGATTGAAAACTATGCCGAGACGCTGGCTTCCGTCGTAGAAAAACCGGCGGACGGCGCCCGTACCGTGTCGCTGATCCTGTTGTCCACCACCAAACGCGGCAAAGCGTTGGCCGCACGTCTGAGCATTCTGTTGAATGCCGCGCTGGTTAACGACGTGACCACCCTGAGTGTGACGGATGACGGCGTATTTGCTGAACACCGCATGTACGGCGGCCTGGCCTTCGGTCGTGAAAAAATCAATACCGCGATCGCCATCGTGACGCTGGCACCCGGTGCGCTGGAACCTGTCGCCGCCAACCCGGCGCACGACTGCCCGGTGTATCAGGCCAGTTATGTCGCGCCGCGTCAGGAAATCCTGTGCAAGGAACGTCGCGCCAAATCGCTGAGCAGCGTCGACTTGAGCAAAGCCAAACGTGTGATCGGCGTCGGCCGCGGTCTGGCTGCTCAGACCGATCTGAGCATGGTGCAGAACCTGGCGAATGTGATCGGCGCGGAAGTCGGCTGTTCCCGCCCGATCGCCGAAGGCGAACACTGGATGGAACGCGAACGCTACATCGGCGTTTCCGGCGTGCTGCTGAAATCCGATCTCTATCTGATGCTGGGTATTTCCGGCCAGATCCAGCACATGGTGGGCGGCAACAGCGCGAAAACCATCGTCGCCATCAACAAGGATAAGAATGCGCCGGTCTTCAAATACGCCGACTACGGTCTGGTCGGGGACATCTACAAAGTCATCCCCGCCCTGATTGAGCAGTTAACCCGTTAATGACGCATGTCCCGCCACCTTGCCGGTGGCGGGATAGAGGGAGCCGAAGCAATGTCGGAAGAAAAATTTGATGCCATCGTGGTCGGCGCCGGCGTTGCCGGTTGCGTCGCCGGTTATGTGATGGCGAAAGCCGGGTTGGACGTGTTGGTGGTTGAGCGCGGCAACACGGCGGGCAGCAAGAATATGACCGGCGGGCGTCTGTATGCGCACAGCCTGGAAAAAATCATACCGGGCTTCGCGCAAGAAGCGCCGGTCGAGCGCAAAGTGACCCGGGAGAAGATCTCTTTTCTCACCGAAGACAGCGCCGTCACGATGGATTACCACAGCGAGCAGCCGGATATCGCGTCGAAAGCCTCCTACACCGTATTGCGTAATCTGTTCGACCCGTGGCTGATGGAAAAAGCGGAAGACGCCGGCGCGCAGTTTATTCCCGGCGTTCGCGTCGATGCGCTGGTGCGCGAGGGCAACCGGGTGGTCGGCGTGCAGGCGGGCGACGACGTACTGGAAGCCAATATCGTGATTCTGGCCGAAGGCGTTAATTCGCTGCTGGGCCGTTCTATCGGCATGGTACAGAAATCATCGCCGCATCATTACGCCGTCGGCGTGAAAGAGCTGATCGCGCTGCCGTCCTCCGTGATCGAAGATAGGTTTAATCTTGCTGCCGGTGAAGGCGCGGCCTGGCTGTTCGCCGGGTCGCCGTCAAACGGCCTGATGGGCGGCGGATTCCTTTACACCAACCGGGATACGATTTCATTGGGGCTGGTTTGTGGTCTGGGCGATATCGAGCATGCCACCAAGAGCGTGCCGCAGATGTTGGAAGACTTTAAACAGCACCCGACTATCCGTCCGCTGATTCAGGGCGGCACATTGCAGGAGTATTCCGCGCACGTCGTGCCGGAAGGCGGGCTGGAGATGGTGCCGCAATTGGCGAGCGACGGCGTGATGATAGTTGGGGACGCGGCGGGGTTATGCCTCAACATGGGCTTTACCGTCCGCGGTATGGATTTGGCCATCGCCTCGGCAGAAGCCGCCGCACAGACCGCTATCGAAGCGAAGAGCACGCAGGACTTTTCCGCCAGCGGGCTGGCCGGGTACCGGAAAAAACTGGAGCAGAGCTTTGTGCTGCAAGACATGCAGCGTTACCGCAAGCTGCCGGCAATGATGGAAAACCCGCGCATGTTTACTCAGTATCCGCAGATGGTCGCCGGCATCATGAGCGACGTGTTTGTGATTGATGGCAGCCCCAGCAAGTCCATGGGTTCGAAAATCATGGGCCGCGCTAAAAAGGTAGGGCTGATGAACCTGTTGAAAGATGGCATCAAGGGGGCGACAGCGCTATGAGCAACGAAAATAGCGTCAATGTTGACGTCAAACTGGGCATCAACAAGTTCCATGTGGATGAAGGGAATCCGCATATCGTGCTGATGGATAAACCGGCGCAAGATCAGTTCAACAAACTGGTGAAGGCTTGCCCGGCGGGGCTCTACAAGCAGGATAGCGAAGGCAATATCCACTTTGATTACGCCGGTTGCCTGGAGTGCGGCACCTGCCGGATCCTGTGCGGCGATACGATCCTGGAAAAATGGGAGTACCCCCAGGGCACGTTCGGTATCGAGTTTCGCTTTGGTTGATTGATGTGACCTGCCGGGGCCATCGGCGCCGGCGGTGGGAATGGACAGCGGCCGACAGCGATGTTCCCGCCGGTTGAGACGGTTCGATGTGTCGGCAAGTGATGATGGAACGACAGGGTATCGTGCGCTGTGTTACCACCCACCGGTATGCGCGGGACGCTCGCAAGGGGAGGCCTCTCCCCTTGTGTTTTCCCCGATAACCGGCAGAGGAGCAATGCATCCCGCGAGCGTTCTGCTGTGTATAACAGAGACAACATAATGACTGTCACAATCAAATTTAACGCCGAACGCCGGGCTTTGTACCGGCGGATGGGGTATTGGGGAGATGCGTCGCTTGGCGACTACTGGCACCAGGCGGCGAAGGCCGCGCCCGACAAGACTGCGGTAATCGACAATCAGGGAACCGCCTATACCTACGCTGAATTGGACAGTGCTGCCGGCAGCCTGGCGTCCTATCTGTTGGCGTGCGGTATTAAGCCGGGCGATCGGGTGGCGTTTCAGCTTCCCGGCTGGAGCGAATTCACGCTGATTTACCTGGCCTGTCTGAAAGTCGGTGCGGTGTCGGTTCCGCTGCTGCCGGCCTACCGGGAAACCGAACTTACCTGGACTCTCAACAAAAGTCAGGCGCGGGTATTGTTCGCGCCGACCCGTTTCAAAAACACCACCCCGTTGGAGCTGATTACGCCATTGCGTGAGCAACTGCCGTATTTAGAGCACCTGGTGGCGGTGGATAAATTGGCGCCCGCGGTCTCGACGCCGGCGCTCAGCCAACTGTTGCAGGACTATCCGCCGCTGGCGCACCCGGTCAGCGTCAACGGCGACGAGTTGGCCGCGGTACTGTTCACCTCCGGTACCGAAGGGGTGCCGAAGGGGGTGATGCTGACCCACAACAATATTCTCGCCAGCGAGCGTGCATACGCTTCCACCCTGAATCTCAACTGGATGGACACCATCCTGATGCCGGCGCCGCTGGCGCACGCCACCGGTTTTCTGCATGGCGTCACCCTGCCGTTTCTCATCGGGGGGCGCAGCGTGTTGCTGGATATCTTCAACCCGACGCACTGCCTCACGCTGCTGGAGCGGGAACGCTGCACCTGCGTGCTGGGGGCGACGCCGTTCGTTTACGATTTGCTGTGCACCGTACAGCAACACCCCTACGACCTGTCGTCGCTGCGTTTTTTCCTGTGCGGCGGCACCACCATCCCGAAAAAAATCACCCGCGACTGCCTGCAAGCCGGCATCAAACTGCTGAGCGTGTATGGCGCGACGGAAAGCTCGCCGCATGCGGTGGTTAAGCTGGACGATCCGCTGTCGCGCGTGGTCAACACCGACGGCACCGCCGTCGCCGGGGTGGAAATCCGGGTGGTCGACAAGCAGCACCAGACGGTGCCCTGCGGCGAAGAAGGCGAGGAAGCCTCCCGTGGCCCGCAGGTGTTTATGGGCTACCTGGACGAGCCGGAATTGACGGCGCGCGCGCTGGATGAAGACGGCTGGTATTACAGCGGCGATCTGTGCCGGATGGACGAGGCGGGGTACATCAAGATCACCGGCCGCAAGAAGGACATCATCGTGCGCGGCGGCGAGAACATCAGCAGCCGTGAAGTGGAAGAGATCCTGATGCAGCATCCGCGGGTGCGCGATGCCGGCGTCGTCGCCATGCCGGATGAACGCCTGGGGGAACGCACCTGTGCTTATGTGGTGTTGCAAGAGTCCTGCGCCATACTGACGCTGGAGGACGTGATCGCGTTTTTCTGCCGCAAGCGTGTCGCCAAATACAAGTACCCCGAGCATCTGGTGGTGATTGACCATCTGCCGCGCACCGCGTCGGGGAAAATCAAAAAGTACCTGCTGCGGCAGGATATCGCCCAGCGCCTCGGTCTGGCGGAGGAGCCGACGGCGGTTTCCGACACCTCGCTGCATGTCTAATAAAAACCCCCGGCGTTATTAGCGCCGGGGGTTTTTTAGTGTGCCTGCGGGTCTGAGCCAGGCGGTTGCAGGGAATGCCTTCAAGCGAAGGTTAACTGCCGGGTGTCTTCCTCTTCGTCTTCGTCAACGCGGCGTTTGGCGTTGTGGCCCGGCGTCGCGTTGGGCACGTTTTCTGATAACACGATCTGTTTGACCGCCAGCTCGCGAAACTGGGTGGGGCTAACGCCGGCGTGCTTGTGAAAGAAGCGGGTGAAATAGGCCTCGTCGTTGAAGCCGAGCGAAGCCGCCAGTTGTTTGATGGTTTTGGCGGTATACACCAGATCGCGTTGCGCTTCCTGAATAACCCGCATATTGATCACATCCAGGCTCGACATGCCGAGCGCTTCCCGGCACAACCGCGACAGGTGGCCCGGCGACATGCCCATTTTGCAGGCGTAATCGTTAACCGACAGGCGCTGGCGGAAACGCTGATCGACCAATTGCAGGAACTTGTTGATTTGCGCCGTCTTGCGCGAACAGATCTCGTATTCCTGCGGCTCCACCACCTGGCCGCTGATGCGGGCAAGGTGCAAAAACAGCGAAGTCAACAGCGACATGCCCATGGCGATCTGGTTGATGTTGGGGATGCGCAGTTCGCGCACCATGGCCTGATAGTAGCCCTGCACCACCTCGCAATCATCCGGTGTTTGCGCCAGTGAAATGATGCACGGGGTATCGACCAGCTTCATGACATTCGGCGCCAGCAGCGCGATTGTCGATTCCAGCGGTTTCTGGGAGGCGGTGATGGTCAGCCCTTCCGAATCCGGCGTGTATTCCAGACCGTGTACCGTTTGGGCGGGGATCAGAATCAGACACGGGGCATGTGCCTTGAAACGGGTGTAATTCAACAACACATCCACGTCCCCTTGCTGGATGAACAACACTTGCAGCAGGGATTCGTGCACATGGGGCGACACCTTCCAGTTCAGCGACCGGGAGCGAAAAGACAAATGTTCCACATTGAAGAAGTTTTCCCAGCTTAGTTCAGACTGTTCGCCATAGAGCGCATAGGCAGGAATGGTGGTATTCATGGTGATTCCCTTATTGTCGAACCATTGATAATTATGCACTTATTCGATTTTCTTCACCGGTGCGAATGGCGAAAATCCGCGCAGTCGCACCGGCGACGTCATGACCCGGCGTGATGCAGCGATCGGTGTTGTGCATCTTTGCGGGTGATCGGTTGGATCCGCGCCATCCACATAAACAACGCGCCGATGATGGCCAGCGTCGCACCCAGATACAGGGCGTATTCATATTGCCCGGTCAGGTCGATGATCAGGCCGGAAAAAACCGGCGCGAGAATACCCGCCGTGGTGCCGAATACGCCGTTGAGCCCGACCAGCATCCCGGTATTGCGACGAGAAAACACCATCGGAATCGAGAAGTGCGCACCCATGGTGAAACACAGGAAAAAGTTGGAGGCCGAGATCAGCGCCGCGGCATTCCACAGGCTGTTGGCGCGGGTGCCGAGGATCAGAAATATGCCGGCCAGCAGCAGCCCGACCATCGGGGTCAGCTTGCGGCCCGCGCTCTGCCCCAGCCGACGAACCGCGCCGTCCGTCACCACGCCGCCCAGCGGATAGGCGAGGATGGCGACCAGATACGGCAGCATCGACAGAATGGCGCTCTGTTTCAGGTTGATGCCGCGTCCCATGGCGAAGTAGGTGGGCAACCAGGTCATAAACAGGAAAAACAGATAGTTAGTGCAGAAGTAGCACAACGAGCAGCACCAAACCGACGGTGTGGAGAGAATATCGCGCCGGGTGATGGGGTGCGCCTCATCGTCGGCGGCATGCGCGTCAGGTTTTTGCCCGGCGTCGATGTAGGCCCGTTCCGTCGGGCTGATGTGGCGGTCTTGCTGTGGGCGATTGCTGCCCATGCGCCACCACAGCAGGCACCAGACGAGACCCGGCGCCGCCAGCAGATAGAACACATGCTGCCATCCCCAGGTTTGAATAATCCAGGCGGCGATCACCATGGCGGCGGCGATGCCGGCCGGACAACCTATTTGCAATAACCCGGTACCCTTGCCGGATTCGTTGCGAGTGACCCAGTTCGACAGCAACGAAAAGTTGGCCGGCACCAGCAGACCTTGCCCGATGCCGACCAGAATACGCAGCGCCATCATGGTGCCCAGCGTGGTGCCGAGCGGTGTCAGAAAGGTGAAGATGGCCCACCACAGCGTGCCGGTCATCAGTACGATGCCGCCGCCGAAACGGTCGGCGAGCATGCCGGCCGGCAGCATGGTGATGGCGTAACCGATAAAGAAGGCGGTGGAGACCCAGCCGAATTGGGTGGCGCTCCAGCCGTATTCTTGCATCAGCGCCGGGCCGCACATGGACATGCCGCTTCGGGCTACAAACATGACGAAATAGTCGATGATCAGCAGAACGACGATACCCCAGCGTCGGTTTCCTATTGATGTGCTCATGATGACTCCCGCGTGAAATCAGGAATGGCCGCCGATGGCGACCACTGAGATGAAGACATGTGACCTGAAGCGAGAGGGGGAGGACGGATGTACGGATGACCGCAGGGGGAAGCGTTATCCCCGCAGGCGTCGTTTACCCGAGATGCCCCGCCAGCCCGTTCAGGCGGACGGCATTACGCGCGTCATTGGGCACCACAAAACGGCCCCGGTATGGTTCGCCGGGGCCCATGGGTGCGTTATTTGATGACGCCCTTGCTTTCAATCAGCGGGCGAGCGATGGTGAGGCGCTGCACGGTGCGCGGCCCTTCTTCGAACCACAGTGCGCGGGCGTCGCGGTACATGCGTTCTACCGGGCCGTAGGGGTTGTCTTCGAAGTAGCCGATACCGCCGAAGATTTCCAGACAGCCGTCAGAAACGGTGCGTACCGTATCGATGCCGTGCAATTTACACATGGCCGAGACCATTTCGATGTCTTCGCCGCGGTCGAACTTACGGGCGCAGTCTTGCAGCATGACACGCAGCGCGTGCACCTGGGTGCCCATATCCGCCAGCGTCTGCTGAATGGCCTGACGCGCGGTCAGCGGTTTGCCGAAGGTGACGCGATCCTTGGCGCGGGCGATGGCCAGTTCCAGGAAGCGCTGGGACATACCCAGACAGGTGACGGCAATCATGGCGCGGGAGTGAGCCAGCGCGTTCATGAAGATATCCAGCCCGTCGCCTTCTTTGCCCATGATGTTGTGAGCCGGGACTTCGCAGTTTTCAAACCGCAGGTAGGCGTGACCGGCGCCGCGGCAACCCATCATGTGCGGCATCGGGTCGATGTAGTAGCCCGGCGTGTTGGTTTCCACAAAGAACGCCGTCAGACCGCCTTTCTTGCGCTTGTTCTCGTCAGTAACGGCGATGACATAGGACGCATCGGAGATATCGGTGTGGGAAATCAGCGTCTTGGAACCGTTCAGGATGTATTTGTCACCCTTGCGTACCGCAGTGGTGCGGATATCCGCGCCGGAACCGCACCCGGCTTCGGTCAGGGCGAAGTTGATGTAGGCGTCCTTATTGGCCAGCTTCGGCAGCCATTTGGCCCGCAGATCCTGGGCGCCGTGATCGTAGAGGATACGCCAGTTCAACCCGTTGGCGTGGTGCAGGTTCATACGCATGCCACCCGGGCCGCGGCAGAACTCCTCCATGACGGAAAAAAATTGTTCGCAATTAAGCCCCATGCCGCCAAATTCTTCCGGGATCGCCAACCGGAATAAATCATTCTTGCGGCAGACATCGTAATAGGCATCCGGAAATACATTCGTCCTTTCCACTTCCAGCTGTAATTCCTCCAGATCATTTTCAGTGACCCGGCGGACTTTTTCCTTCAGCTCTGCCAACGCGCGTTCTGATAATATTGCCATATACTTGCCTCTACGTATTATCAATTAACGATAAGTACAGGAGCAATAAACCACTGACCCGTGATATTTCGAATCTAGGTTGGGGCGACGGTATTGATTTCCCTTTCTTTTAATTCGTATTTCACGGATGTGAATAACAGGTTAAATGATGAGGTGGCATCATTTTTTCATGGTTTATTACCTCCATTTGGTTGAAAGAAGTATAAGTACGGCGCGGAAATTCAAACCATTGACATTTGGCTCATAACGCTGGATAAATCGAACATTTATTTATTTTTATTTTAAAATCAATATATTATGTTTTAGTGTTGGCCTTGTTTTTGTGTGTGGTGATTATTTTTTGGGAGCGGGCTCAAACTTTTAATTCGTCGGGAGAATTCGCATAAAATAAACATGGGTGGTGTATTTGTTATAACGTGTTTTTGGGGTGTCTCATGTAAGTTGAAATAATTGCCGTGTTCGTTTTGTCCTATTGATTATCAAAAACGTCTATCCTGTATTCGTGCTGTCTGTTTTATTCTTGGTTCTGAAAATAAGCGTATTTAATTCATTTATTTTTTAATGCTGTTTATCGACAGATTCGACGTGTGCCGGGAAATAATCATGCCCTGTGCGCCAACCAATAACGGGAGGCATCATGGATTTTGCGTTAAGCGAAGAGCAGGAGTTGCTGCTCGCCAGCATTCGGGAACTGATCAGCCGTGATTTTCCTGAATCCTATTTCAAAACATGCGACGAACAACACCGGTTCCCCCGCGAATTCTTTACGGCGCTGGCCGACAGCGGCATCGGGTTATTGGGGATTCCCGAAGCGCTGGGCGGCGTACCGGCGGATATGACGACGCAGATGCTGGTACTGGCGGAGATCGCCCGCATGGGGGCACCGGCCTATATCATGACCGAAGGGCAGTGCATCCATAACATGCAGCGTTTCGGCAATGCCCGGCAACTGGCCATGACGGCGGAGGCCGGGCTGACCGGCGTGCCGGCCTATTCGCTGGCGTTCACCGAACCGCAGGCCGGTTCAGACAATAACCGCATCGCCACCACCTACACCCGCAAAAACGGCAAGGTCTATCTCAACGGGCAGAAAACCTTTATCACCGGCGCCAAAGATTTGCCCTATATGCTGGTGCTGGCGCGCAATCCGGAACCGGAAGATCCCAAACGCTGCTTTACCCTGTGGTGGCTCGACCCGAACTCCCCCGGCGTCAAACGCAATGACTTGCACAAAGTCGGCTGGCACATGATCAGCAACTGCGAAGTGTTCCTCGATAATGTGGAAGTGTCGGAAGAGGACAGGGTCGGCCGCGAGGGCTGGGGCTTCATCCATATGATGGAAAACTTTGATATCGAACGACTGGTGATCGCCGCCCATTCGCTGGGGGTGGCGGAGTGCGCGTTTGAAGATGCCGCCCGCTATGCGAATCAGCGCGTTCAGTTCGATAAAACCATCGGCCAGTTCCAGCTGACGCAACTCAAGCTGACCCAGATGGCGATCAAAATCCAGAACATGAAAAACTTTGTCTACCGTGTGGCCTGGGAGTGTGACCAGGGGCTGCCGATGCGGCAATCGGCACCGATGTGCAAGCTTTACTGCGCCCAGTCCGCCTGCGAAGTGGTCGATGATGCGATGCAGATCCTGGGTGGGCTCGGCTATACCAATGACAGCCGCATCTCCCGCTTCTGGCGCGATGTGCGGGTTAACCGTATCGGCGGCGGCACCGATGAAATCATGGTGTATATCTCCGCCCGCCAGATCCTGAAGCAGTATGAGGGGTAGCAATGACAGCGGTGTCTCAGCGTAAGGGGAGCGAGGAACCGGCCTCTGCCCGGCGCAGTACCCGGATCCGCAACAGTACCAAACCCGCCTTCAACACCCCTGCGCCGGCGTTTTACCGCTGCGATCACTGCCATCGGCTGGTGATCGCGGTGCCATCGACATCGCCATCATCGTGCGCGTCCTTCGCTTGTTGCGGCGCGCCGATGACGGCGCTGGCGCTACAGGATGCGGATGCTCCGCTGGCCGCTTTGCACCAGCCGCACATGACGGTTTCCGGCGGTTTCGACGCCAACGTGCTCAGCGTGACGGTGGGCGAGCCGCCGCACCCGATGGCGGTGGAACATCATCTGGAGTGGATTTATCTCTACACCTTCCAGGGTGGACAACTGAAATTCCTTAAACCGGGCGGTAAGCCCGGGGCGACGTTTTCACTGGCGGATGATGACGCTTATGTGTACTGCGATCGTCCGGTGTGTAAAGGCAGCCGCTGCAAGTTTAACTGCAAACGCGGCTTCAGCGCGTTTTGCTATTGCAGTCAGCACGGCCTGTGGCGCTGTACGTTTTAAACCCGAGGGATGACGCGCGACATGGCGCGGCAATGAGCGGCAAGGCTGCGACTGCCGTTTCCCCATCGGGGAGGCCGACTGGTGAGGATGATACTCATCACAGATTGCAGCGCTGGCGCTTGAGTCGGGCTCGGTGAATCGCTATAACAGCCGCTAAAGGACGTCATCAGGGCAACCTGAGCGAAACCTGATTCCCGTCATGTTGTTATCAGCATGGCGGGAATCAGGTTTTTTTTGGCTTTTTCATGCAAGGACGAAAAAACCGAGCGTCAATGGTGAACAAGGGGATAACCATGAATACTCAATCTCTTGCCCGAGACCTACTGAGGTTGGTGGGCGGCGAGGACAACGTCGCCACGCTGGTGCATTGCGCCACGCGCCTGCGGTTTACGTTGCGTACCGCCATCAGCCCAATGGATGTGTGTGAGATCGAAGCGCTTGACGGGGTCGTGACCACCGTCAACAGCGCCGGACAGTTCCAGGTGGTGATCGGCAACCGCGTTCCCGAGGTGTATCGGGCGTTCGGCGCTATTTCCGGCCTGTTGAATGATAGCCCCGGCGACCGCAACACGGCGGGGACGTCAACCGGCAACGGTTCCGTGCTGGGCAAATTGATCGACCTGGTGTCCTCGATTTTTACGCCGTTGTTAGGCGCAATGGCGGCGGCCGGGGTGCTGAAAGGGGTATTGGCTATCGTGCTGGCGCTGGGGTGGCTCAACGGCAAGGACAGCACCTTCGTCATTCTGCATGCGGCTTCCGACAGCCTGTTCTATTTCTTGCCGATGTTGCTGGCCATCACCTCGGCACGCAAGTTTGACACCAATATTTTCGTCGCGGTCTCGATCGCCGGCGCGCTGGTCTACCCGACCATCCAGGGGTTGTTCGACGCCGGCCGTGCGGTGACATTCCTCGGCATGCCGGTGGTGATGATGAAATACACCTCGTCGGTGTTGCCGATCATTCTTGCCGTGTGGGTGATGTCCCACGCCGAGCGCTTTCTCAACCGACGGATCCATGAAAGCGTGCGCAATATTCTGACACCGTGCATGTTGCTGGTGGTTATGGTGCCGCTGACGCTGATGACGATCGGGCCGGTAGGCATCAGCGTCAGTAAGCTGGTGGCCTCGGTATTCGTCACCATTTATGAATTTAACCCGATTCTGGCCAGCGCGCTGATTGCCGCGGCCTGGCAGATTTTGGTGATTTTCGGCGTGCACTGGGGGTTTGTCAGCGTGTTTATCAACGATCTGTCGGTGATGGGCCGCAGTTTCCTTAAGGCATCGTCCAGCCCGTCGGTGTTTGCCCAGTCCGGCGCGTTGCTGGCGGTGATGCTGCGCACCCGGGATACCAAGCTGCGGGCGCTGGCGGGAAGTACCTTCGTGGCGTCGTTGTTCGGCATCACCGAGCCGGGGGTCTACGGCGTCACGCTGAAATTGAAAAAGCCGTTTATTTGCGCCGTGATTGCGGCGGCGATTGGCGGCGGGGTGGTCGGGTATGCGAAGAGTTCGGCGATTTCGATGGGCATGCCGAGCCTGCTGACGCTGCCGATTTTCTACGGCGATGGGTTTATCGGTTTCGTGCTGGGGTGCGCCATCGCGTTTGGGGTCAGCCTGGTGTTAACGCTGCTGGTGGGGTTTGAAGACAGCAAACCGGCGGCGGAGACGGCGGGCGAACCCGCGATAACGATGCAGCCGGCGCCGGCGCGCAAACGCGCCGCGGTGGCCGAGAATCTGGGCTTGCCGATTCAGGGGGAAGTCATTCCGTTGAGCGCGGTGGATGACAAGGTGTTTTCCTCCGGTATCGTTGGGCCGGGCGTCGCTATCCGGCCGCAGGAAGGCTGCGTGTATTCGCCGCTGGAGGGCCAGGTGGTGAATGTCTATGCCAGCGGACATGCGATTGGGCTGCGTTCCCGTTCCGGCGCCGAAGTGCTGGTTCACGTCGGCATCGACACCGTGCAGTTGGAGGGTCGTCATTATCGGATGAAGGTGGCGCAGGGTGAATGGGTCAGCCGAGGGCAGTTGTTGCTGGAGTTTGATCTCGCGGCGATAAAGGCCGCCGGTTATGACACCACCACGCCGGTCATCGTTATCAATGCCGACGATTATCGCGCCGTTGACTACCCCATGGCGCCGCAGCCGAAGGTCGGCGAAACCATTATCGCGTTATCCTGAAGGGGTGACGTCGTGTACTGGCGAGATGACTGTGATGAAAGTGGAAAAAGTGCTCAGCAATAACGCAGTTCTGCTTCTCAATGAAAACGAGGAGGAGATCGTCGCGATCGGCCGGGGAATAGGTTTTGGGAAAAAACCGGGCGATCGCGTTGACGCCAGCCAGATAGAGAGCCAGTTCGTTAAAAAATCAGCCGGACTGACCGAGGTATTGTCCCGCCTGTTGGCCGAGATCCCGCCGCAGTATCTGGCTGTCGCCCAGCAAATCATCACGCTGGCGCAACAGCGGTTGTCCATCACCGTGCAGGATACGTTGTTCCTGTCGCTCAGCGATCACATTAACTTCGCCATCCAGCGGCATAAGCATGGCGTGGAAATCAGGAATTTTTTGCTGTGGGATATCAAGCGTTTTTACGCACCTGAATTTGCCGTCGGCAGGGAGGCATTAGCGCTGATTGAAGAACGTCTGGCGATCCCTTTGCCGGAGGATGAAGCCGGATTCATCGCGTTGCACCTGGCCAACGCCAGAAATAACAGTGATATGCAAAGCACGATGCAAAGTGCCGCCATCATCAAGGATGTGCTGACCATCCTCAAGTATGACCTGCGTATCACCTATGACGAATCATCGCTGGATTATCAGCGCTTTGTGACGCATTTGAAGTTTTTTGCGCTGCGTTTGCTCAACCGAAGTACGGTCACGTTTGCAGACGACAGCATCTATCAGGGCATCAGGGAATTGATGCCCAAAGCCTATGCCAGCGCGATCAAGGTGAATGACTATGTTGAAAAACACTACCAGTGCCCGCTGACGACGGATGAAATCATGTTTCTGACCATGCATATCAATCGTTTGCGGGGGCGTTGAGGCCATTGGTCGCGCCGCACCGCACCGGTGCGCGGCCAGGTTTTCAGGTGCTATCGTCCGCAGGGTATCGAATGTGAAGGTCGCACCGGTTGCGGGTCAGGTTTCCTGCGCGGGCGGGCTTGAGACGGCCGTATGGCGAAGCGACAGCTGTTCGGTTTATGCGGCGGCGAGGTGTGCCGCCGAGGAAAGATGTCAACCGCCGGTCATCGACAACGTGCCTGTTGTATCGATGGCGGCGTCATGATGAGGAGAATCTCGATGCAAAAAACATTTCCGGACGGGTTTTTGTGGGGCGGCTCTATGGCGGCCAATCAGGTGGAGGGCGCCTGGGACGACGCGGGCAAGGGGGTTTCCACGTCCGATCTGCAACCGCAAGGCGTACATGGCCACGCGGTTGAGCGTGCGAATCGGCCCGCCAATATCAAGGATGTCGCTATCGATTTTTATCACCGCTATCCCGAGGATATTCAGCTTTTCGCCGAAATGGGGTTCAAGGTGCTGCGTACCTCGATCGCCTGGACGCGCATCTATCCCAACGGGGATGAGACTGAGCCAAACGAAGCCGGGCTCGGTTTTTATGATCGGCTATTCGATGAGATGATCCGTCACGGTATCCAACCGTTGATCACGCTGTCGCACTACGAGATGCCGTATGGGTTGGTGGAGAAGTATGACGGTTGGGGCGGCCGTGAGACGATCGCCTGCTTCGAACGTTATGCGCGCACTGTGTTTTCCCGTTATCGCGATAAGGTGAAATACTGGCTGACCTTCAATGAGATCAATATGGCGCTGCACGCGCCCTTTACCGGTGTCGGGCTGCGGGGCGAGCGGACGAAACAGGCGATTTATCAGGCTATTCATCATCAGTTGGTGGCCAGCGCACGGGCGGTGAAAGCCTGCCACGAAATCATTCCCGATGCGAAAATCGGCAATATGTTGTTGGGCGGCGTGCGCTACCCCATCACCTGTAAGCCGGCGGATGTGTTGAAAGCCCAGAGCGTTAACCGCGAATGGCTGTTTTTCGGCGATGTACAGGCTCGGGGAGCTTATCCGAACTGGATCCAACGCTATTTCCGGGAAAACGATATCCATGTGCAGATGACGGAACAGGATAGCGCCGACCTGCGGGAAACCGTTGATTTCATTTCCTTCAGTTACTACATGAGCGGCTGTGCGGCGGCGGAACCGGAGCAATACCCCACCTCGCGGGGCAATATCATGAAGATGATCCCTAACCCGCATCTCGCCAGTTCCGAATGGGGTTGGCAGATTGACCCGGAAGGGCTGCGTTACCTGCTCAATGAATTGCACGACCGTTATCAGAAGCCGCTGTTTATCGTTGAAAACGGCCTGGGTGCGAAAGATGTGCCGCAAGCCGACGGCACTATTCATGACGATTACCGCATCCAGTATCTGAAGGAACATCTGATTCAGGTGCGGGAAGCGATTGCCGACGGCGTCGATCTGCTGGGCTACACCAGCTGGGGGCCGATCGATCTGGTCAGCGCCGGGACGGCGCAGATGTCGAAGCGCTACGGATTCATTTACGTCGATCGTGACGACGACGGGCAGGGAACGCTGGAACGCCGCCGCAAACAGAGTTTCTTTTGGTATCAGCAAGTGATTAAGAGTAACGGCGGCAGTTTGGCGTGAAGGGCGTCGGCAATGCGCTTCGTTAGCGGTTCACTGTGCCGGGCGTCGTGCCGTTTTGCGGTGATGAGCGGTTAACCGCACACCTTGTTGCTGCCTGCCAGACTGGCATTGTTACCGGCTAAGCACCGCGCCTTGACCAATGACAAAGCGGCCCGATTATTCATCCTTTTATAATCGGGCCTGTTTTTTCTCACGGGTGTGTAGCATGGCTTATCAACTGAATCTTAACTGGCCTGAGTTTCTGGAAAAATACTGGCAGAAACAACCGGTTGTATTAAAAAATGCCTTTCCGAACTTTGTCGATCCGATTACGCCGGATGAACTGGCGGGGCTGGCGATGGAAGTGGAAGTCGACAGCCGTCTGGTCAGCCATATCAATGGCCAGTGGCAAGCCAGCAACGGGCCGTTTGAACACTTTGATGACCTGGGCGAGAGCAATTGGTCTTTGCTGGCGCAGGCGGTCAACCACTGGCATGCGCCGTCGGCGGAACTGGTGCGTCCGTTTCGCGTACTGCCGGACTGGCGTCTGGATGACCTGATGATCTCGTTCTCGGTACCGGGCGGGGGGGTTGGGCCGCATATCGATCAGTACGATGTGTTTATCATTCAGGGCATGGGCAGCCGTCGCTGGCGCGTCGGCGATAAATTGCCGATGCGGCAGTTCTGTCCGCATCCGGCGCTGCTGCATGTCGACCCGTTCACGCCGATCATCGATGCGGATCTGCAACCGGGCGATATTTTATATATTCCGCCGGGTTTCCCGCACGACGGCATTACTCACCAAACCGCGCTCAACTATTCTGTGGGCTTCCGTGGGCCTAACGGCAGGGATTTAATCAGCAGTTTTGCCGACTATGCGCTGGAAAATGACCTTGGCGGCGAACATTACAGCGATCCTGATTTAACCTGTCGGGCGCATCCTGGGCGGGTTGAGGCGTATGAGCTTGAGCGCCTGCGCGGGATGATGATCGAGATGATTAATCAGCCGGAGGACTTTACGCAGTGGTTCGGCCGCTTCGCCACGACGCCGCGTCACGAGCTGGATATTGCGCCGGCTCAGCCCCCCTATGCCCCGGATGAAGTGGCTGATGTGTTGATGTCCGGCGAAGCGCTCACCCGCCTGAGCGGGCTGCGGGTGCTGCATATCGACGACAGCTTTTTTGTGAATAGCGAACGCTGGGAGACGTGCGAGCCGGATGCGGCGGATGCTTTGTGCCGCTACACCACGCTCGGCCAGCACGAGTTGGGCGACGCGCTGCGCAACCCGGCGTTTATCGCGGAGCTGACCGGGTTGATTAATCAGGGTTACTGGTTTTTTGACGAAGAATAATGCTGTTTAGCGTAGCTTCCGGGGACGCGCATGGCGTGCCCGGAGGCATCCTTCCCGGTGGCGATGCGTGGCGCTAATACCTTGGATCGTCATTTGCCCCCGGCTAAATCGATAAAGTTTCCAGTGACGTAGGATGATGCATCCGATAATAGCCAGGCGATCGCCTGAGCGACTTCGTCAGGGTGCCCACCCCGTTTCATCGGTAAATTATCTTTTACCCTGTCTACCCGGCCAGGTTCTCCACCCGCTGCGTGCATTTCCGTATAAATGAATCCAGGCCGAACCGCATTGACTCTAATACCCTGAGCGGCCACTTCCAGGGACAACCCAATCGTCATGGTATCCATCGCGCCTTTTGAGGCGGCATAGTCAACATATTCAAATGGAGATCCTAATCGTGATGCGGCAGATGACACATTCACAATGCCTCCACCGTGGCCACCATATTGGAATGACATGCGCTTAATGGCTTCTCTGGCACAGAGAAAGCTGCCAATAACATTGGTTGCGAATAAGGTATGCAAACGTTCATAGCTTAATTGATCAAATGTCGCTTGAGGCTGAATGATGCCAGCATTATTAACCAGCCCGGAGACTCTGCCGAGATCCTGGTCTATCTGCTGGAACATATCGGTAATTTGTTCTTCCGATGATATATCGACGTGAAAAGCAGTCGCGTGCCCACCTTTTTTCTTGATCTCATTGATAACGTCTACTGCGTTATCCTTTCTTGTTCGGTAAGTAATACAGACATGATGCCCTTTCTCCGCCAGACAAAGCGCCGTGGCACGCCCTATGCCGCGAGACCCTCCGGTAATTAACGTGATTTTTCGGGACATGCTGCTGCTCCTCCTGGTGTATGTTTTTTCTATTATGCGTTCAGTGAATACGAATAAATAAAATAATCAACGATATACGCCCTTCCTGCAACCCGAATTATTTAGGGTATAGCAGCGAAAGCCGTTACATCATTGTGAGTACCTTGATTAAGCATCTACCCCGTATCAATAAATTCGATAGCCATATCGAAATTATTTGATAGAGGGGGGCTTTGAATTGTTTTAATAATAGTAACGCCAGCAAGATTGAATATCAAAAATACGAATGCTTCTTTCCATTACACGGAATAAGGCAATTGTAGATATTTCAAGTATGGATATTTCCAATCAATGGTTTGGCAGAAATTATTGGGTTTATCAGCAATTAAGATTGTCGGTTCATGGCGTAAGATATGTGAAATCGACGAGCTAGAAGTAAAAATAAGAATAGGGAGTATAAATGTTTATTCGGCCGGGTAAATTAACACAGCACGTCGATGTGCAGGGGCGTGAAAATGCGACACCTCTGGTGCTTCTCCATTCGCTGGGGACAGATTTGCACCTTTGGGATTTCTAAACCGCCAAAGCAGCATAAAATAACCCAACGGCTTAAATATCAATCTGAGAGAGTCGATATAAGATGCCCAGCATTACGCTCTATACGTCTGCAAGCCATCGGTTAGATGCAGATTCTTTTGCGGAATTTTCAACTGTCTTAGCCCGTCTCGCCAAAGAGATATTGAACGCGAAAGAAAATAATATTCACATCAGCTACCTCACCGCAGAGATAGGTTTTGGCACGCCAGTCTATTTCGAAGCAAGGCTCAGGCAGGACATTTTCCGAACCACGTCCGTATTGAATGAATTTATGCACCAGGTTGATTTATTCATTTAGGAGAAAACAGGCGTCACGGCGCGAATTCGCTGTTTCTCTTTTGAAGCAAATCATATTTATGCCAAGAACTAAGGAACAAATAATGAGTACCGATTTTCCAACCAGAGATCTCGGCGATATAGAGGTTACAGCAATTAGCGATGGATATTTGCAAATCGGTTTTGGAATGCTTTCCAATGTTGATGAGGACGAATGCGAAACCATTCAACGCAAGGCGAAAGTGAATGAACTCAACGAAGTTCATATTAATACCTTTCTGGTTCACCGGAAGGGGAAAAATATTCTTATTGATAGCGGGGCAGGCGGTGTTAAGGGGTGGGGGGGCAGGCTGATATCCAATCTCGCCAGGCTGGATATACAACCTGAGGATATTGATGCTGTTCTTCTGACACACGCACATCCGGATCATATGGGTGGATTATTAAGCGCAAAGGGTGAGGTTGTATTTGCTCATGCTGAATTGATCATAAATAGCGATGAGTTTAATTATCTGGAAGATGATGAAAGTTTCGCGGTAGTGAATGACCGGGTAAAGGGTAATTTCCTGTTAGCGCGGAGTATATTTAAAAAGTATCAGAAAAGTCTTCGTCCGATCGATAACGGCGAGGTGTTTCCTGGTATTTTTGCTACCCCGCTGAAAGGCCACACGCCGGGACATACAGGGTACCGGATTGAAGGGAGTCGAGATAGTCTATTGATTTGGGGTGATATTGTTCATTTCCCACATATTCAATTACTGAAACCGGAGGTTGCAATCGCCTTTGACTATGATCCTCACATGGCGGCAGAGACACGTTCCCGCATCCTTGATGTCATTAGCTCGGACAGGATCTTGGTCGGCGGTATGCACTTTGGCGAGCAAGGCTTTGGTTATATTGAAAAGCGTAAATCCGGATACGGGATCGTCAATGTTGAATAGTTAACACTATAGATAGAACACTCTACTCTGAAAATATCGATTACCTGACTCGTTTGATATCTCTAATAACCGCTATTACACAGCCGGGGATCCTGAAAAACTGAACTCATTATTCCTTTGAGTTTAGTGCTATCCAGATAAGGTGAATCGGTACGGTAGACAAGCTCTATGTTGAAGTCATTAAACTGACCACAGAGTTCATGAATTTTTATCTTATTTTGTACCTCGCCACTGATCGAACAACGTAATACTAACGATACGCCCTTACCGGCAGCAATGCTGGAAAACAACACGGGATAAGAGCCACATTCGACAATCCGCTTAGGCGTGATATGCCCTTCATTGAAGAGAACATTATAGTTGCGGGTCGTGGTGGCGCATTTTTTACTGCTGAGTAAAAAAACTTCACCATCCAGACTAGAGATATCTTTAATTGTCGGGTAGTTCTTTCCGGTAATAATAACCAGCTCGCTGGAGAGCAATATGGAACGTGTATGTTGCGTGTTTGAAAAACCCGCTCCAATGATTACTGCATCAAACTCATTTTGGTCAAAGGCATTGAGCAAATTTATGGTGTTCCCAATCGAAATATCGATGTTCCAACCTAAATTATGGCCCAGCTCGATCAGTGAACTAACAATATAAGGGGGTAAACATTCGATGATGCCAATTCGTATATTGAGTTGGCTATTTTTTGAATGGGAAATGTTTTTTTTACAATCATCTGCCAGGTTTACTATTTTCAGCGCGTAGTCATACAGTATTTTCCCTTGCGCAGTCAGTGAGCACCCGTCTGTTTTTCGATCTAATAAGGTGACATCCAGGTTATCCTCCAGGCTTTTGATGCGGTGGGAAATACTTGATTGTGCTCGATTAAGACGCTCGGCGGCTTGGGTTATGTTCCCTGTCTCCACGACTGTTACAAACGCAAGAAGTTCACTCAGCTTCATTTGGGGCCCCGTGCTTAAAATTAGTTCACCGTGACAACAATTTATTTATATTCTGTATGATTAAATTTGTCACTATGTTTAACCTCTAATTCTGAGAGGCAAATGCAGATCATGTGTGGCCTTCTCATGGACGTATCAGTATTATTTGTTGTCAAACAATTATTCATTCTGAATTGCCAACGCTAACACCAGACTCTGCTTATTTTTGTCTCTGTCACTCATGTATTCTTCCCCCGTTCTATCCATCATCCCAATAGGAATAGTGGCAGGGTATCAATATTTTCGATGAGCACCTCGATTTTATTCATTGGTCTTTTATTACCATGATAATTACGCTTTTAGGAGAGGGAAGGCGTAATTTAAGATGAATCAATAAATTGTCTGTTTCTATTTTCTGCATATCAGTATCACTGTTTCCATGACGTGTAATTTGAAAAATGCATTCAACCGTGACGGTATGCGGCTGATGGCCGGCGCTCAGTTCAGCAAGCACCGCGTTCTCCCGTTGTCGCCAGCCCCGAAGAAGTGCTGATGCTTGGCTTGCCTGCCTAATCTCCGCGCTATCGTCTCTATCAAGTATGCTACGCCTGCATCGATGACATACGGGATTGAGTATCATGATTAATGCCAGCAGCTTATTCATAGCGTCTTGCTGCTGGCAGGTATCGATCCGCATTGAATAGAAATCGTTGAAAAGAGCAACAATACTGCTGAAGCTTCCGCACGCTTACTTTACCGGATGGTGCCCCTTATTATCTGAACATGAAAAGAATAAGCGCTGTTATTCCATTCACGTCGAATGAAAAAGCCTGCCGGGATAACCGGCGAAAACGGGATATCCGGAAGGACAAAAAGCGGAATGTCGGTGCATGGCTGGCGTGAACAAAACGTACCTGACTGAAACGGATATCATCACTACCTTTATTCTGCCGGCGGTTAAGGAGGCTGGCTGGGATGATGTGGCTAAAATCCGTCAGGAAGTGAAATGGCGTGATGGCAAGGTTGTGGTGCGCGGCAAATTGGCCTCACATATTAAAGGGTATTGGTCAACTAAAACCGGCCATCGCTTTAGCGTTTTTCCAGTATCGATTTTCCGATTGGAGTTGCCCCTGCTGAAACGAGCACAGTTAAATTTTGTGAAAACATTCGGTGTTGAGCCAGATATGTTCAAAAATATTTAAACATAATATTCTTGCTCATCGCTGAGGGGATTTTTCTGTCAATTGAGCGAACTATTATTAATATAACATCCGCTGTTGGTACTACCCGATTCGCACAACACATTCAGACAGTTTTGAGTGGAAATCAGATCAGATTTGATTTTTAACATCTGTATCTTGGTAATTACACGAATACAATGCTGTCCGGATGATACGTGATCTTATCCTGCTTGCTGGCAAAAGATCGACTTATTCAACAACGCCGTGGTGTTGTTCAACACGCGAGTGTGTGTCCTGTAATTCGAATTATTTAACATATAGAAATAACTTTTGGCATTGTTTTTGGCGGCAATTTAAACAATGCTTGCATACCGAAATAATGACAATGTGGCGCTAGTGATAATAACGCCGGGATTTATTTATAAATGCTCTATTTTAGCGATATTTCCCCGTCCGATACGGAATTTTATCTTTGGGCTGTATTCCCCTTGTGTTGGTGTATTTTTTTCCCTATAAAGATAGGGTGTTGGTGTTAATCGTAAGCCGAGCGATTACGTGAACCAGGGAACGTGCAGGGAGCTGGCAATGCATCCAATGTATCGACTCATGGATTTGAGTTATCAGATTCCGGTTTGGCCATAAATAAAGATGTATTCTAAATAATTCGAATTAAGGACACACGCTCGTGTGTTGAGCAACGCTATGCGTTGGTTTTTCAGAGCAAGGTTCATTATGTGCCTTGTGATGAAGCAACTGATTGAATCTATATGATTTTACTCAGATAAGTGATACGAGTGAACGGCAATGCTGCCGGGCGCAGCGTTGAACGCAGTTTACCGCGGCCCCGCAGGTGCGAGGTTCAGGGATGGGCCGAGTAATAAAGCCAATGCACCTGCAACTTGAAGTATGACGGTATCGAAAGGCAGTGGTTTTGTTTAGGGAACAGATTGTATTGAAATACTGATCTCGGAACAACATCCAAACAAACGCTATTGGCTTTAATGGAGGTAATACCCAATGATTCAGGGAAATGAATATATAAAGATTGTATTATACATCGCGTTATTTTTGATTATTCCAGGGCCGACCAATACATTGCTTTTTTGCTCTGGTTATACTCAAGGTTTTGTTAAAAGCATAACGTTGATTTTATCAGAATGGCTTGGATATCTATTGGCAGTCTCTGCATGGGGGCTGTTGTTTTCCTATTTAGCTCAACATGGAAATGTGATGCTGGTCGTCATTAAATTTTGCTCGGCATTTTATGTCGCTTATTTGGCGATAAAAGTGTGGCGATTTTCGCTTCATCAAACCAGCGGCAAAATCACGTTCAGTACAGTCTTTATCACAACCTTACTTAACCCCAAGGCCTTTTTGTTCGCTGATTCCATCATCCCTCCAACGGCTTTTATATATCAGGATAGTTATATTTATGCGATGCTCTGTTTGTTGTTGGCATTGTTGCCAATTTCTTTTATCTGGGTTTACTCCGGCACGTTGATTAATCTCAGTGACGCTTCAAGTCAATACAGATTAAAACCAACGTTGTTTTATCGCGGTGCTTCACTCGTCATCTCTCTCTTTGCTGCTTCAATGTTTTATAAATCAGTGTCAATCATGTTTTAGTGAAGAGCGGGTTTACAGCCGTCAGCTTGAGGTTGCCGCTTTTCGGAAAATTGTCGGCCAATAACCCGATAAGCGGTTTGACCACAAAGCGCGGAAAAATAAAAGCAGTGGCTGATTCCGCATTTTTTATGTGTCCAGTTCGGTGGGAGATCGCCAGGAATAGCGAGTGAACTGATATTAATTGCGGCCAAAAGGTCGATTTATTCAATAAAGCCCGGTGGTCAATATTTCCTTATTTTGGGGGAAGGTGTGCTGCATTGACTTAATTGCTGAATAGTCTGGCGATGTTTTGTTTGACTTCCTGCTGAAAAAAGGTCTTCTCATGCATGATAACTTCCTGCGCGGTGTATTCTGGTAATCTGGCGCGAAGATGCTGAGTCAGATGATCTTTTAACGTGATGAGGGACGTCCGTGGTTTTTTAACCAAATCTCTGGCCCTGGACAAGGCCGCTTCTGCAACCTGTTCTCTTGGGTAAACCGGGAAAGGAATTCCTCGCTGCTTCAATTCTTCACCCCGATAGTTATTACCCAGCATCAGCATCTCTTGTCCCAGAGCCAGTCCCAGCTTTTCGGGAACAATAAGTGTTCCGCCCATGCCGGGAGTGAAGCCATATTTCATAAAATTGGCGGTATAAATACTTTCCTGGCTCATAATTACAAAGTCGGCAAATAGCCCCATCACCAATCCACCTCCGACAGCGTGCCCCTGCATAGCGGAGATGACCGGAATCGGGCACTCCAGAGGTAAACTGTAAATGTTGGTATCTGTGAATTTTCCTTTTCCTGCCTGTAAGGCAAACAGGTCTTCCTGTGTTCCTCCTGTAGCAAAATAACTGTCGTAACCTGTCAGAATGACCGCTTTGTATTGTTCTGACGTTTCGATATGTTTGAACGTCTGGATCAACTGTTGGATCAATGCGCGGGAGAATGTATTTTTATAGACCTTGTCCTGCATTTTTATGTGGGCGATTCCCGGTTCTATTTCCTGAAACTCAATGACATCTGTGGACATTTCGTTATGCCTCCCAAGGGTATTTTCCCGTTTGGATGTAACGGGATATTTTGCCGAGGTTTTCCTGATCGGAAAAAATTTCCACATTCAGTGCCAGGGCTGCGGATTTCTGGTCACGGGTGATAGTATCCAGCTCACTCATATATGATTTGTAGCGGGAAATAGCTCGTTTTGATAAACAGTTGAGCCGTTGTATATGCTTTTTGAGGATCAATTCACTGTCGTCACCGTAATCGTCAACCAAGCCCCAGTTGTGAGCTTGTTCTGTTGACACGGGTTTGGTCATTAACGTCATATAGTGAGCTTTTTGTTTTCCTATCTTGTGTACCAGAAAGGGAAGTACACAGGCCGGAAGCAAACCGAACAACATTTCAGACAGGCTGAACATGGCTTTCGTGTCTGCAATGACGATATCACTGGCAGCAACGAAACCTATCCCTCCAGCGTTGGCTTTACCTCTGACATGGGCGATGCTGATATAAGGCCCGCTCATCATATCTTGCCAGACGTCATAAAGGATCTCTGGATCCTGGGGGCGACCACCACTGCTGTTTCCGGCAATGTTGCCTTGTTCTATTGCCTGCAAATCAGCGCCAAAGCAAAAGACTTCCGGTAATCCTTCAACGACTAAAATACTGATTTTATCCCGGTATCGTCGGATAGCTTCCCGGCACTCTATGGCAAAGTTTTCATTGATGGTGTTATTGGCTTCAGGTCGGTATATCTGCAAGTACAACACGGATCCTTCCTGTCTCAACCGGATTGTTTGATAAGATGACATTGTCAGACCCATTCATATTCACGATGAAATTCGTTGATTCGGCTCAGTACGAGATGATGAGCCTCCTGGGAACCTGAATGGATCTGGGGAAAGCTGTCCAGATCCAGCGTGACATTTTTGATTCCAAAGCGAACCCACTGGTTGCCGTAAAGCAGCGCGTCATATTCACTCATCGTCAGTTCGCGGCGTCTGTCAAGCTGAGCCCCGATTTGCATCTGTCTGACACGCTGGCCGCTTTCAGGGGTAACGACGCCACTGAAAAATTCAGAACAACATCCAGAACCGTAAGAAAAGCACCCAATCCGCTGCGGGGATTGAATATCTGCATGTGACAGGGTGCTGAGCAGAGACAGTGCTAATGTTGCCCCCATAATATTCCCGACGCGCTGGCAATAAATCAGCCCAGGGGTCACGCGACGATTAAAATCGGCTTCTGTATCCTGAGGAGTGGCGCGAACCAGTTTACGCATCATGTTACGGTGAGCGCCTTTGACCATTCCACCAAAGGGGGTATGGAACGCCAGATAACCAAATGTGTTGGCATAATCAATGCCGGCAACGCGTTTTTCGTACTCCAGATAGGCTTTTTCACAGCATTCCAGATAAGCCAGTAATGACAAATCCGAATCACCGGTTTCTTTATCCGGGACAGGTCTGCATGTATCCATCACTTCATAACCGTAATAGCCGTTTGCACCGACATCGATCTGAAAAACGTGGGGGGTGTCGCTGACCAGCATGGCAACAGCGCCGGAACCACCGCTCGGCTCGGCAAAAGACCAGTCCTGGCTGGTGTGGTCGCCGTTTTCTTCTTCCAGAATAAAGCGCGTCATATCTGTGGCAATAACTAAAGCTTTGCTGCCGGGCGATGTCTGGGAAAGGATGGTATTGACAGCCATTTGCAAACCGGCAACGCCAGAGTAACAAGCTGTTTTCAGTTCGAACAGACGACAGTTTCGTTTTAGCCCCAGATAGTGGTGAACATAGGTACTGATTGACTTGCCGAAGTCGATTCCCGATTCGGTACAGGTGATCAACAGTTCAATGCTGTTTTTTTCCGCCTCACTTAACGCATCCAGAATAGGTTTTGCTGCATTGACGGCAAAGCTGACCGGATCTTCACAAGGCAAACTCACTGTTTTCTGCTTCATCAACAGATTGTCAAAACGGGACATGTCTAGCTGGCGATGTTGCGCCAGATCTCTGACATTAATGTAGCTTGTACCGCAAAAGGCGTTTATCGCTTCAATGCCAACGGAAATCATAAGGTCCCTCTTTCGTTAGATGTAGGTGAAATGGATGAGCCGCTATGAGCTGGCATGCTCCAACACGACACAGGTATTGATGCCGCCGAAACCGAAGGCATTATTCAACGCGACTTTGATTTCCTGCTGTTGAGCATGTTGCCCGACAAAACGGCATTCATTATTGATGGGGGTTTCGAGGTTCAAGTTTGGATGAAGAAAGCGCTCTTTCATTTGTATCAATGTTGCTACCGCTTCTACGGTAGCGGCGGCATACAGGCAGTGCCCCGTGAGGCTTTTGGTTGAATTGAGCCAAATCTGTCGATGATAAGAACCAAAAACATGCTTGATGGCGGCGATTTCAGTTTCATCCCCCATCAGTGAACTGGTGCCATGCGTATTGATATAGTTAACCGCATCATAGGGGCAACTGGCGGTCAGCAGTGCCTGTTGCATCACCCGGGACTCGCCTTCACCGCTGGGATTACTGCCGCGATTAGCATCCAGACAGATACTGCCACCAAGAATTCGCCCCCAAATCGGTGCGTGGCGTTCACGGGCGCTTTGTTCATTTTCCAGCAACAGGCAGGCACACCCTTGACCGTAAACAAATCCTTGTCGATCCTGATCAAAAGGGCGGCAGAGCTGCGTTGGGTCACTCGCGTCGCTTTGGGTTAGCAGGGCACCGCTGTTTTTGAATGCCTGTATCTCTGGAGGGGATAAATCTGCCATGGCTCCGACGACCAGACAGCATTGGGTGATGCCTGATGCAACTTGCCTGTATGCCTGGATAATGCCGGAATTTCCACTGGCTGACGCACCGCCAACCGTACAGCCTTCTCCACGGATGGTTAAAAGCTCACTGAGCAGGCCTACCTGATTTGTGTCCATAAAGTACAACGCATAACTGGCAGGAACGAACTCGGGGTGGTCGATAAAGGATTGCCGGATTTGATATTGATATTTTTGCTCGATGTTATGCCCGGCAATGATGATTCCTCTTTGTTCCGGAGGGTAAGGGCATTCGTCTGCAAAGGCATCACGCCAGGCTTCACGTGCAGTTGCGAGTGACACCTGGGTACTCAACGGTACTCTGGCCCCCAGGCGTAAAGCATCGCTTAGCTCTTCCTGTGTGAGAGATAAAGACGCCAATGCTGCTTTGTAGTTGTAATCAGCCAGGCTTGCCTTGATTTCTGGAAATTCGTTGGTATGCCTGTTGATCCCACTGATACCTGCTTTTAGTGCTTGAGTAAAAGCGGGTATTCCGATCCCATTTGCAGCGGCTACGCCTAAGCCGGTCACAACGACATTGTTCTTCATACGCATCCTGCTTTGACTCACTGAAAGATCCTCTTCGCCAAAAGATCAACATCGTGTTGTGGATGGCTACTGTGTTTTGGCGTGCAGGAAATCCACTAATTCTCCGATGCTTTTGAGCGCGCCGGCTTCATGGAGAGGGAAGATGAGATCAAGGGCTTCCATACTCGAGAGCAGAACATCAGCCCGGTCAATGGAATTGGCTCCTAAGTCTTTCATGCTCTGCTCCAGCGTAATGGTACTGGTATCCAGATAAGGGAGGGTTTCCTGGAGGTTATGCACGATGATATTGAAAATATGGTCTTTACTCTTGTGGCTCATATGATGCTCCTTCCTTGTATTTGACTGGCTGATTAACAATAGTTATAGGTAGAGAAAGTTATCTACAAATAAAATTGTCAGAACTATTTTATCGGCTGATCAATGAAATCCGTTCATATAACCAGTTGTTTTTATTATTTGCTTTAATGGTTATACCCGTCATATTTGTTCGTTGTATGTGTGCCGGCTTTCCTCGTTTACCTTTTTGTAAGCATATTTCAGTCAGAGCAAAATATTCGCTGTCGTCGTATTTCTACAACTTGAGTTATTTTTGATATAGATGTTCCGCTTGGGATAAATCAAAGTGACTTTATCTGTGGCTTTATCTCGCCATTATCTATTTAACTTATGATTAACGTTTCAAGTAACTCTATATCAGCGAAGAAAGACGTGTCAATCAGTGTTTTTATCAATAAAAGCTAAACACTGACTTTTATACTCAGCAAGCCCATGCCTTTCATGCTCCCTATAAGGGATAGACTGATTTTTGTCATAATGTGCTGAACCTTATTCGGTCACGGCAAGCGGTCGTCACCGCGCACAGCGGAGCATTCTGACAACATGGGCTGGTTACTCCGGTACAGCATTGATGTATTTATATCATATTGTTTATATTGAATTTATTTTGCTTTTGTGGCATGTGCTCTGTCTCGGGTATCGCCCGGTTTGGAACCGTGGTGAAATGAACGACATGGATTAGTTCGGCGGGTGATATATTATTTGTGCGATGAATCACATCGCTCAATTCGGCCTGTTCTCCCTTTGCAAGTTACAACGATTTGGAATGGTTATTCAGATGTTTTTATTGAATAAAAATAATTAAATTCAAGCGTTGAAATATTTGGTATTACTTTTCCCATTGAGAGAAAAACACATCTATAACAGGCTGGCAACACGCATATGTTTCCACGTTAATAATGTACGAACCTGTATCATACTTAGCATTTATTGTTTATATCACACCGTGTGATTTGGGTAAAAAACCTTCAGGGCCGGAGTTTTCGAGATTTAACCAAAATTATTTAAACATAATTGGTGACAAGGAGGTCGTGATGTCAGAGTACGTATTAAATAATAGTAGCCTTATTATTTCTGGTCACATAGTACTGAATGAACCGATCCTGCCGGCGATGGGATATATTCATTTTGTTGCGGCCTCACTCCTGGATAAAAAGCCAAGCACCCATGAGGTTTCTCTCTACCCTTTACGGGTAAAAGATGCGATATGGTTTGCGCCACTGGCCATTGCTGAAGGCGTTTGTCAGGTGAATATTCATCTGGATACTGATGGGGATGACACCACTTATTGGGTCACATCCAGGGTTGCGGGAAAAGCGACACAACGTCATGCGACAGGTGTTGTTTTCTCAGGATCTGATTGGAATAAAAAATCGACGACAAACCCTGCGGAAACACCTGCTTTTCGTCTTCCTGATATTTCATCTCATACCTTCACCCATCGACTGAGCCGTAATGACATTTACCGCCTGTTTCTGGCTGGCGGCATCGACTACCGGGAACAGTTTCAGTGTCTGGTCGCGTTTCACTACAGCCAGGATCTTTTTTGGGGGCGGATCGAGGCTGATGAGGCGAGTCTGACGGAGCTCCCATCTCCCTACATACTCGATGCTGCCATTCAAACTGTGTTATTGGGTGCCAGCGAAACCCGGCGGCGTGAACATCAACATCAGGTTTATGTCCCTTTCTCGCTGGAAAATATCGTGATTCACACACCATTAACGCCAACGTGTGATGTGTTCGTCGTACCCAGACAGCCCGTTTCAGACACGTCCGAAATGGGAGTCTTTGATGTGTTCTTAGCGAACGAGTCGGGAGAGATCGTAGTGGAAATGAAAGGGTTACATATTCGCTCATATCAGAGAGCCGAACAAAGTGAGCAAGCGGCAGCAATAGAACCACTGACCGACAACGCGCGGGGAACGGGTCAACACCATCAGCCGGGGAGTATTACGGGTCAATCGTGGGCCATTGCTGCGACCTTCACCGCAGAGCCGATCGCTGAACCTTTACAGGCGTGGTTCTCTCACCTGAACTGGCGTGATCAGATTAAATTTGCGCCATACAATCAGGTTTATCAGGAACTTCTGGATCAGCACAGTTTACTGATGGCGAACACCGAAGGTGTAAATGCGATTATCTGTCGGTTAGAGGATCTGGCTGCCAATGATCCGAAAACCGCTTCCCCGGGAAAAAGTGAGTCACCTCAGGTTTCGTTGGCGCAAATTAATCATCACTTGACGGATTGTGAACGCTTCGTACTGCCTAATGGTATGGAGGTCGCACATTTAAAATCCTATGAAACCACCTACCTCTATGAAGAGATTTTCGTAGAGAAAACATACGTGAAGCACGGCATTTCTTTTGAACCGGGAGATGTGGTCGTCGATATTGGCGGCAATATCGGCATGTTCTCTTTGTTTGCTACCACTCAATGTCCTGATTTACGTATTTTTTCCTGTGAACCTTCACCGATTTCTTACGCAGTTCTTCGAAAAAACCTCGCATTGTATGCGCCCCAGGCGAAAGCGTTGCAAGTGGGGATTGCCGACAAGGACGGAGACGCCGAATTCGTGTTCTATCCAAATGCTTCGGTCTGGTCAGGGTTTCATACCGATGAAACGGAAGATGGCGAAGCGCTGAAAAAATCAATGGAAAATGAAGTGACCAAGCGTTTCGGCGATACGGATAGCGAAGCCATTCGGGAACATTTGGATACCATGATTAGCGAGCGTCTGCAAAAACAAACCTATCAGGTACAGATGCGTTCGTTAGCCAGCATTATGCAAGAGCATCACATTGAGACTATCGATCTGTTGAAAGTGGATGCCGAAAAATGTGAATGGCAAATCTTAAGTACCATTGCTGATGAAATATGGCCGAATATTCGCCAGGTTGTTGTTGAAGTTCATGATAAAGAAGGTGAAACGGCGGATAACATAGCCCAGTTGCTGCGGGATAAAGGTTTCGAGCTGGCGATTGTTGAAGAAGAGATACTCAAGTCTTCAGGTTTAGCCAATTTTTATGCCAGACGTCCCGTCGCTCATGCTGACAATCCGCATCGCCTGCCACCATTCGAGCAGGGGATCAGCGATAATTTTAAGGAATTGCTGACCCTGGTCAGAGAGACGCAACGTAGCCGTCAAGGGCCGACGCTCTTCGTGCTTTGCCCGCCGTCCCCAGCGATGCGGGAACTGTTTTCTGCCGATCTGCTTGAGAACATGCCTCAGATGATGCAACAGATTCTGGGTGAGAAGACGGATATTATCGGCATTGACCTGAACCGCGAATTGGCGGCTTATGAAGTCACCGACTATCACGATGCCGTTCGTGATGAGATGGGGCATATTCCTTATACCCCCGCGCTTTTTGAGGTTATTGCGTCGGTTCTGGTGCGTCACATCCATGCTGTCCGGCGCCCGCCTTGTAAAGTGATCGCCCTTGATTGCGATAACACGCTGTGGTCCGGTGTGGTGGGTGAACTGGGGGCCGAAGGCATCAAAATCGATTCGGGTTATCGTGCGTTGCAACAGTTCATGTTACGCCAGAAACAGCGGGGCATGCTTTTATGTCTGGTGAGCAAGAATAATCATGAGGATGTCAAGCGGGTATTTGACAGCCGTGACGACATGATTTTGCAATGGAGTGATTTTGTTGACACGAAAATCAACTGGAACGCCAAGTCGGATAATCTGCAACGTCTGGCAAAAAATCTAAACCTGGGCTTGGATAGCTTTATTTTTCTTGACGATAGTCCGATTGAATGTGCTGAAGTCTCTGCCTGCTGCCCACAAGTATTCAGTTTGCGATTGCCTGAAAATAGCGACGATATTCCGGGATTCCTGGCTCATGTCTGGGCCTTTGATCAGGTGCGTCGTCAAACAAATGAAGACGCAAAACGTACCCATATGTATCAGGAGCAGGTTCAGCGTGAAGCATTCCGTCAGAGTGTATTCAGCATGGAGGCGTTCATTCGCGGACTGGAGCTTGAGATTACCATCCAGCCAGCGACGCAAGACCAGGCCGAGAGACTGTCACAACTGACGCATCGCACCAATCAGTTTAACTTTGTCAAAGCGCCATACTCCGTCGCCGATATGCTCGCCAGCATTCAAAGCCCGGAACAAGGGTGTCTGAGCATCAGCGTCGCTGATCGATTCGGCAATTATGGTATTTGCGGTTTGTGCTTTTTCTCCGAGCGGGAAAATGTGTTATCCGTTGATGGGGGGCTGCTCAGTTGCCGTGTGCTGGGGCGTGGCGTTGAATATCAGATGCTGAATGTATTAGGCCGGAAAGCGCTGGAACGCAAGAAAGAGACGGTTGAGATCCGATTTGTGGCAAGTGATAAAAACAAACCGGCTGAAAATTTCCTGCGCAGTATCACTGCCATCACGTCTGTAGCCGAATCTTCCGGCGTGTGGACTTACACCATACCCGCCACCGTCTTAGCCGAACTGGTTTTTACTCCCTCATCACAGACGATTGCTCCGACGCATGAAAACGCACCATCCGAGCCTGCAACAGCGCCGCAGCAAAGGTTGCAACCGGCAGATACGTTCCTGATGCAACAGCTCGGCGATCATCGTGGACGATTACCGACTCTTCGGTTGGAATCGAAATGCGAACAGGCCGCGTGTCAGCAGGCAGTACAAGAGACGGTGTCGCAATCCGGTGATATCGACGAAGACGCCATCCTGACGTATATCAACGCCGTGATCGTGCAGAACTTGCTTGAATGTCTGAAGAAACAGGTTGATATCGACGAGGCTAAAGCATTTTCTGAGTATGGTGTTGATTCCTTTGCGGCCATCAATCTGGTGGTAAAACTGAACGTCGCTTTTGCGATAAAACTTCCCAGTACCGTGCTGTTTGATTATGGCTGTGTGAATGATTTGCGCGGCTATCTGATGGCAAATCATCAGAATGCCATTGTGGCGCGTATGCCGTCGGATCGGCAGGGCATCAATATTCAGGATGATGCGGCACACCGCGGCGAGGCAAAACAGACAAGAGATATCCCGCAAAAAACGCATGATGCCAGCAAGACGGCCCGGCATATCGATGATGGTGATATTGCCGTAATTGGCATGTCCGCTCGTTTCCCTGGTGTTGTGAACGTTGATGCCTTCTGGTCTTTATTACTGGAAGGGGGCAACTGTATTTCTGACGTTCCGGCAACGCGCTGGAATATTGCCGCCTATTTTGATGAAGACCGTGCCAAGCCAAATAAGACCTATGGCCGATGGGGCGGGTTTATTGAAGATATTGATAAGTTTGATGCTTCTTTTTTTGGCATTTCCGGCAAAGAAGCCAGGCAAATGGATCCTCAGCAGCGTTTGTTTTTACAGGAAAGTTGGCACGCGCTGGAAGATGCTGGCTATGCCAACCGTGAGATAAAAAACAAAAAGTGGGCAGTTTATGCCGGTGCTGATGCCGGAGACTATCAGGCTAATCTGCGACAGCATGATATCCCACTCGATGCTTCTTCATTTATGGGCAACGACTCATCGATTCTGGCGGCCCGAATTGCCTATTTTATGGACATGAAAGGCCCGGCGATGGCGATCGATACCGCCTCTTCATCGTCATTGGCTGCGGTACATTTGGCGTGTGAAAGCTTGAGAAACGGCGCTGTCGATATGGCCATTGCCGGTGGTGTTTCAATCCATACCACGGCCAACTTCCACATTTTGTGTGCGAAAGCCGGGATGTTGTCGGCGGATGGACGTTGTAAACCGTTTGATCACCGGGCTGATGGTTTTGTTCCCGGTGAAGCGGTTGGCGTAGTGATCCTAAAGCGGTTGCAGGATGCCATTGACGATAAAGACCACATTTACAGTGTGATCAAAGGATCTGCCATGAATCAGGATGGCAAGACGAACGGGATTACGGCACCCAGCAGTCGCTCGCAGACGGAGTTGATTTGCCAGGTATACGATGAGCTGAATCTCCGTGCTGATGAACTGACCTATATTGAAGCGCACGGCACCGGAACGAAGTTAGGTGATCCCATCGAGATCACCGCCCTGACAGATGCCTTCCGCAGACAGACCCAGCGTACCGGTTTTTGTGCCATCGGCTCGGTAAAAAGCAACATCGGCCATTGTGTTCATGCTTCAGGGGTCAGTGCGCTGATCAAGCTGCTGTTGTCTTTCAAGCATCGTAAGTTGACTCCCAGTGTGAACTATGAAAAGCCCAATCCACTGATTCCTTTTGAGGAAACGCCATTTGTCGTCAATACCCAGATTCAGGATTGGCAACCGAACGCTCAGGGGAAACGGATCGCCGCAGTGAGTTCTTTCGGTTTTAGCGGAACCAATGTCCATATGGTGCTTGAAGAGTTTCGACCGGCGGACGTGTCATCGGCAAAATCGTTCCCGGAATGGGAGTCTGAGCCCGCGCTGTTATTGCTTTCCGCCAGAAGTGAAGCGCAATTGCATGTCTTGGCTCGGCAACTAAAAGCATATATCCAGCGGCATCCACATCTGACAATCCGTGAGTTAAAAGACATTGCTTATACGTTACAACTGGGACGTGAATCGTTAGGCCATCGCCTGGCGGTGGCCGGAAAAAGTGACGATGAGATCCTCGCCGGGTTGGAGGATTATCTAAACCGGGACACATTTGCTCAACGTTATCTGGCCGGTACGGTTGCGCAAGGAGAGAAAAACAAAGGTAACAGCAGGCGGCAACAGGCGGAAATCGATACCTCTATCCAGCGGCGTGATTTACGGGGGCTGGCCGGACAATGGCTTGAAGGCCGGCACATTGATTGGACTGCATGGTATCAGGCCCCGCGCCAACGTGTTGCAGGTTTACCGCTCTATCCTTTTGAGCAAGACCGGTACTGGTTGCCTGATGATGGCGACGCGACGCCGGATACCATGCATGACGCGGCAACGCGATCCTCCGCGGTGATGTCGGCAGATGCTGAGCTATCTGCATTGGCCCTGGCTGACAGTCAAAACATCGACGAACGTGCAGACGGTAAACGGGTACTGACTTCTCTGCAAACGTTTCAGGCGACAGCGCCATTACAGATTTCGACCCTAAACGTCGGGACGTCGCCATGTCATTTGACGGATGAAGGCCAGGGAATATTTTGTCTTCGACTTCACGGTACTGATGGCGGTTTGCAAGGCGAGGATTCTCCGGGAGTGGCACGGCTCAGCCATCTTCACCGTCTATTCGATGAAATAAAACACCGGACGGACATCAGCGTTCTGCTGATCAGCGCAGATGAACACCGTTTTCTTCCCGCGCTTGAAGAGGATGACGAGCTGTTTTTGCAACAGGCACTGTATCGGAGCGTTTTGGCATTGCCGTTTCCTGTGATTGCTTCTGTACCGGGAGATTGCAGCGGTTATGCGTGGCTGTTTGTCTGCCTGTGCGATTTTGCTGTTTTGAGTACCTCTGGCCGCTATCAGTATGTCAGCCGGAGCCGGAAACAGAGGATATCGCAGCAGTTGTATCATCTTCTTAGCGCGCGTTTTACCCCCTCTGCGGCGCAGGTATTGCTGACCGATTGGCGGGGAATCGAAGGGCGACATCTGAAAGAACTGGGGTTGCTGATGCCGGTTTTCCCTGCGACGGAGGTTGCCGGGGAAAGCCTGAAGCTGGCGCAGGAACTGGCGAGCATGCCCCGAGACGCGCTCATTCACTTGAAGCGGCATTTGGCCGCCAATCTTGTCCGCCAGTCTGTTGCGTTGACTGAGCCGCCGGTTGCTTTTGCTGTTGAACATGCGGTGCCAGACGTTTATGAAAGCGCGTTGCCGACGGTACCGGCATTTGAGGCTGGTCAACTGGAATTACCTTTGGGTAAGCCGCGCAAGGTGGCGCTCAATACGTCGGTGATCGAAGCGGAAGTCTATGACAATGGTGTTCTGCTGGTTCGGTTGTGTGAGCGTGACAGTCGCAATAAATTCTCGAAAGCGTTTGTTGCCGGTTTTGACGAGGTCTTTACTCATATTCATCAGAATCAGGCTTATAAAGTGGTGGTGCTTACCGGGTATGACCACTATTTCGCCAGTGGCGGTACGATGGAAACGTTGCAGGCGATCCAAAAGGGAAATGCAAAGTTTACCGATGAGAAGATCTTTGCCTTACCGCTGGAGTGCGACATCCCGGTGATTGCCGCCATGCAAGGGCATGGCATTGGTCCCGGCTGGGCTGTGGGTATGTTTTGTGATGATGCGATTTTCAGTCAGGAAAGCGTCTATTACAGCCCTTATATGCGGTACGGATTTACCCCCGGCGCCGGTTCAACCCTCATTCTGCCCTGCCGCCTGGGTCTGGATATTGCCAGAGAAGTGCTGTTTACCGCCAAAGAATATAAAGGTTTTGAACTTCGGGATCGCGGGCTCAAAAACCCGGTACTTGAACGTGCGCAAGTGTTGCCATTTGCTCTGGCGGCTGCAAATGAGATGGCTCGCATGTCCCGGGATGAGCTGGTTGCCTGGAAAACACAGCGGTCGCGGTACATCAGAAACCAGGTCGAAGCAAACTATGCTCTGGAGTTACGGATGCATGAGCATACTTTTGTCGGCAATCAGGCGGTGCTGGCTCGTCTCCAACAGCATTTTAACCAGGGAATGTTCAGCCGCGAGGCACCGGCCAGTGGTCAGGCGTCGGCAAATCATCAGCAAATTGCTGGAGTCCAAGGCGCGAAAACGTCCGGTTTAGCGGGAGCGGTGCAGAAACAACAAGACAGTAACGCGGTGTTTGCACAGGTTTATCCCCTGTTGCGTCGAATGCTGGCGGAAGAGTTGCAAATCAAAACCGAACAAATTGAACCCGAACAGCCCTTTGTTGATCTTGGCCTGGACTCGATTACCGGCGTCACCTGGATTAGAAAAATCAATGCGGAATACGGGCTGACGCTCAATGCGGCCGACGTGTACAGCTATCCCAATCTGAACGTATTCACCGGGCTGGTAATCAAAGAGGCGGGGCTAAATCATGCAACGGGTGAACGCAGGGGAATCGAAACAGAAACGACTCTCGGCTCCGTAATCACCGCCCCGGTGGGGGTATCCAGCGTTACCGTGGGCGGCAATGTGCGGGAAACAGGGGCTGACGTTCGGGAAAGCGCGAAAACCCCCTCAGGAAGCATGCTGGAATTTTTGAGCCGGACGTTGTCTCAAGAGCTGCAAATCAAACCTCAGGCGCTCGATCCGCATGTTGCGTTTGTCGATTTGGGGCTGGATTCGATTACCGGTGTCACCTGGATCAGAAAGATCAATCAACACTACGGGCTGGATCTGAATGCTGCGGAAGTCTACAGCCATCCAACGTTACACGAGTTCGCTGTACTGGTTCAGCGTTGTGTCGGTCTGGGGCAATCTCCGCGTCCTGATGCTGTGGTTTTGAGTGACGACGCAACATTGCCCCCGCCGATTGCTCCTGACACCGGCACCGGGTTTATGGCCGGTCTGCATCAGACATCGTCGAGTGCCACACAGACGCTCCAGGCCGAACGTATCAAGCCGCAGGCAGCGGCAATAACGCCTTACGCCGCAAACGCCGAATCGGCGATAAGCCCGACGCCTGTCAGGCACCAGGCGATTGCGATTGTAGGTATGTCCGGTCAGTTCCCGAAAGCGAAGAATTTGCAACAATTCTGGGACAATTTGAGCAAAGGGGAAGATTGTATTTCAGACATTCCGGCGGATCGCTGGGCAATAGATGACTTTTTCGATCGTAATCGTCAGACACCCGGCAAAACCTATTCCAAATGGATGGGCGTGCTGGAGGATGCAGACAAGTTTGATCCGCTGTTTTTCAATATCTCTCCTCGTGAAGCCGAAATGATGGATCCGCAGCAGCGGGTGTTTCTGGAAGCGTGTTGGGGGTGCATTGAAGACGCTGGCTACAATCCTGCTGATTTATCGGGGAGTCGGTGTGGTGTTTTCGTCGGTTGTGGGGACGGTGACTACGACGCGCGCTTTGGCATGGAACTCAATGCACAAACCTTTATGGGGAATGCTATTTCCATTCTTGCAGCAAGAATTGCCTACCATCTGGATTTGCAGGGGCCAAGTCTGGCTATTGATACGGCGTGCTCGTCATCTCTGGTGGCGATCGCCTCTGCCTGTGACAGCCTGGTGCTGGGAAATAGCGATCTGGCTTTGGCCGGCGGGGTCTCCGTGTTGGCTGGCCCAAGCATGCACATTATGACCAGCAAAGCCGGAATGCTGTCGGAAGACGGCCGCTGTTTTACCTTTGACCAACGGGCTAATGGCTTTGTCCCTGGAGAAGGTGTTGGTGTGGTGCTGTTAAAACGCCTGGAAGATGCCATTGAAGACCAGGATGTTATTCACGGCGTGATCAAGGGCTGGGGGGTGAATCAGGATGGTAAAAGTAATGGCATTACGGCCCCTAACGGCAATGCCCAGTCTCGTCTGGAGCAGTCGGTATACGCCAGCTTTGGTATCGATCCTGAGCAAATTCAATATGTAGAGACGCACGGGACAGGAACCAAACTGGGGGATCCTGTGGAAGTCGTTGGCCTGAAACAGACCTTCGCTCAATTTACCCGCAAAGAGCACTACTGCGCATTGGGATCGGTGAAGAGCAATATCGGACACACGCTGAGGGCTGCCGGGGTCGCCTCGGTGCTCAAAGTGGTGCTGGCCATGAAGAATCAGCAGATCCCTCCAACACTGCACCATCAAAAACTCAATGAGCATATTGCGTTGGACGGCACACCGTTCTACGTCAACCGGGAACTCAGCGACTGGGTCGTGGAGTCCGGTCAGCGACGTCAGGCTGCCGTGAGTTCTTTCGGATTCAGCGGAACCAATGCCCACTTAGTCATTGAGCAATTCCCGGCTGAGGGGCTACCCGTTTTGGGATCACCTACCAGGGATAGTGCGGCGGGAGGCGCTGTCTCCCGCGATCCGGCACTGATTCTGTTGTCGGCAAAAAATGATGCGCAGCTCCGGCAGATGACAGCCAATCTGCTGGCTCATGTGCGCGAATATGTGGAGCGGATACCGGCGAAAGGAGATAGCGCTGGGTATACAAACAGTGCAGGGCGGGCGCAAGCCTACCTCCACTCACTGGCTTATACCCTGCAAACCGGTCGTGAAGCGATGAATGAGCGTTTGGGGTTGGTTGCCCACACCCTTGATGAATTGCAAAGTAAGCTTGCAGCCGTGCTTGCCGGTGAGTCACAGACAGTCGATTTACTCTATCAGGGAAAGAGTAAATCGCATCGTGATGTGCTGTCCGTGTTTGATGTTGATGAAGATATGCATGACCTGGTTCAGGCATGGGCCAGTAAAGGCAAATTTGCCAAACTTCTGGAGATATGGGTGAAAGGCATCAATATCGACTGGGCGATCCTCTATCCCAGTGTGATGCCATCACTCAGACCCAGACGGGTTTCTCTGCCGACGTATCCTTTTGCCCGCGAACGTTATTGGGTCGATCTGCCGACTATGGGTACAGAACATGCCCGGGTAGCTTCAGATGAGGCGGCTTTTTCTGCTAATGCCTCGCTCGTTTCTGAGGCAACGGGTTCCGATTCTGTGGCCAGTCACCCTGCGTTTTCGCACAGCAAAGGTGTTGTGGCTGAAGAGACCGACAACGTGTTGCAAGCGGCAGGGGCAGCTCAGGCGTTACTGAAAATTCCAGGGGATTTTTCTGCCTATGGGAACATGATGGCGACAGGCGTGATTGCAGCTCAGGGCCAGCTCCCCGGACTGTTGCTATTGGAGTGGGTACGACGTGCCTGGGAACTCTCAACCCAAGAGCGAATTGTCGAACTGAATTATATCCTGTGGGGGCAGCCTGCCCTGACGCAGGATGCCCTCAATGGGCATATACAGACTTATATCTCCCGGGAAGATGATGGTCTCTATTTCCAGTGTGTGACTGAGAAAGCGGGTGAATCCGTGACTCATAATTTTGGGCAAATTGTCCTGAACGCCACCGACGGCGGCACGGGCGACACGCTGGATATCCGCGCGCTGGAAAAGCAGTTGGAAGCATCCCGTAATCATCAGATAACCCACCAAATCAGGCAGATAGTCGATGAAGACGCGCTGAAAAATCAGGCTTTGATCGAAAAAATCGGTTTTGATGGCAAGCAGTTGCTGGTGACATTCAGTTCCGTTGCGGAACTGCCCCGTCAACGGCATGTACCGACTTTCCGTCCGGTACTTCTGACGACCTGCTGGCAGTTGCTTTCTGCGCTAAATCACTATTCTCATCCACAGTCGATAGGCCGCAACCCGTGGTATCCGTTCTCTCTGGATTCGATCATTGCCTATAAGCCGCTGACAGAACGAGTGACGGTGTGTATCTCGCCAACGCCAGTAGAACAACAGCCTTTGATTATCACCGGCGATCTGCCGGGGTACGACCTGAGGTTGTACGACGAATCGGGGGGGCTATGTCTGTGGCTCAGGAACTTAAAAATGGCGAAAGAAGAAGCGCTGTTGACACTTGAACCGTCTGAAGCGTGACGAGCGCGATGACTGCCCGAACAAACAATACGGATTGCCGCACGTTAAAAGGATTCAATGATGAATGTACAAGGAAGACGCGTATGTATTATCGGTGGTGGCCCTTACGGTGTCAGTCTTGGTAAGGAGCTGAATCAGGCCGGTATCGATTACGATCTGTATGAAGCGGAGTCGGACTTTGGCGGAGTATGGAATGCCGACAGCCGCTGTGGCCGCACCTATCCGTCGCTGCATCTGATCTCGCCGAAGGTCAATACCCAGTATCCAGATTTCCCCATGCCGGAGGATTACCCCCATTATCCCAGCCATAAACTGATGCATCGGTATGTCTGTGATTATGCGAAAACGTTCGGGGTTTATGAAAAGGCCCATTTTAATGTTGCTGTTACCCGTATTGAACCGCAGGCAGATGGCTGGCAGGTTGAATTATCAACGGGAGAGCGCAAGTTCTATGCTTTTGTGCTGGTCAGCAACGGTATGCAGCGGGAAGCCCGTTATCCTGAGCCGGCCTATCCCGGTCACTTTACCGGTGAAGTGATGCATTCGATCGATTACCGGACGCCGGAGCGTATCAAGGGTAAGCGGGTCTTGATTATCGGCGCCGGTAATTCTGGTTGCGATATTGCGGTTGATGCGGTTCATCATTGCTCGGCTGTTTACCATAGCACCCGCCGTGGTTACTACTATCAGCCTAAATTTATCAATGGCATGCCGACACCGAGATGGATGGAAGGGCTGGGCAATAAATTTAACACCCGCGAAGAAACCATCGCTTATATACAGCAGGTATTTAAACTGGCCGGTTATGACGGTACGGATTATGGCTTGAAAAAACCGGATTATCCGTTGGATGCCTCCCATCCAATTATGAATTCACAACTTTTGTATTTTATCGGTCACGGCGATATTCAGGCAAAAGGCGATGTGAGCGCTTTTCAGGATAATACGGTCTTCTTTGAAGACGGTTCACATATTGATGTTGATACCATTATTTATG